>NZ_JBINJF010000014.1:0-110645 GCF_043951865.1 Halalkalibaculum sp. DA3122 | reverse complement strand
TGTTTGGTTGGTGGTGCTTCCAAAAACTACCGCAAGGCGGGGTCAAATGCGACTCCGCTTTTTTATTTTCTTACTATTTTCCCCGGACAACAGTGTTTTGGAACCAATGTTTTATTTGCTGAACCAGCGCGCAATCAGTTGTCAGCGGGATATGAGATGATATAGTCCCATTTTCCATCTTCAATGTTCACAGTCTGGATACGGCCGTCGTACCAGTGGATTTCGATCTGTTCCGCCTCCGCTTCGGCTCCCATCACCTGGGTCACGCTGTTTTGCGACCAGTAGCCGGAACCCGCCTGTATTTCTCGCAGCGGTCCCCTGGTTTCCCGTCCCGCGTAGACCAGCCGAATGCCGGAACCGATACCATCCCGGTTTTCCGGGGGGCCTTCCAGGCTGACTCGATACCCCCTGTTTTCGGTCTGGTTCACGTAGAGCCTGGTGTCATAACTGTTTTGGGATACGGCCAGGTCCACCCGGCCGTCGCGGTTGAAATCACTGAATGCCGCGCCGCGCTGCTCCCCATAAATCCTGATGCCGGAGCGACTTCCCGGGACCGGTAGCAGGCCACCCTCTCCGTCACCTTTGAGCCACAGTCCCCTTCCCGCATCCTGCCGCGGTACCTGCCGGGGAAACGCGAAAAAGTTTTGGCTCAAAAAGAGATCTTCGTTTCCGTCGTTGTCCATGTCGGCCACTCCTGCGTGAAAAGCCACGCTGAACTGGGCTTCCATCGGGAGCGGGTGGGCTTCAAACCCGTTCTCTGAACTGAGAAAAAGGGTATGCTGCAGGGTATTAATTTCTTTGTAGGGGATATTTTGAAGCCGGGACCCGAAAAGTTCTCTCAACGTCGTGTTGGCAAACTGCTCGTGGCTTCGGATGCGATTGGCGATGGCCGGAACCGACCCGTAGTTAAAGAGCCGTTTTCTGGGTACGTACTCCCCTTCCGCTGAAGCATAACTCTCAATTATTTCCACCCACTGGTCGCCGTTAAAATCACTGAAATAGAGCCGGAGCGGCTTGCCCATCTCCAGCTGGTACGAACTGTTGAGTCCCCGGTTCGTGGCAACCAGGTCGGGCTTGCCGTCGTTGTTAAAATCTCCCGTGGCAATGCCGTGCCACCAGCCCTTGTATTCGTCGAGCCCATACCGTTCCGTGGCATCAGTGAAGACACCGTTTTGGTTTTCCAGGAGCAGCAGGGAATCCCATCCCCGGCTCAGCACCAGGTCCTGGTCTCCATCGCGGTCGATGTCGGTAAAGACAGCCCCCGTTACCAGTCCCGCCTCCTGCAGGGTTCGGGAATTCTGTCTATCCAGAACCATTGTACCCTGCTCGTTCCGGTACAACCGGGAAGGGGCATCCATCGGGTAGTGTCCGGGGACGAAGCGTCCCCCCACAAAGAGGTCCACCTGCCCATCGTTGTCGTAGTCGGCCGCAGCCAGCGGGCCGGTGGTAGAGATATTGTCAGGCAGGGAATCCCGGCGGACATCCGTCAACCCGTTGACCTGGTACTGGTACGCCGACGGCACCCGGAGCTTGCCCTGCTCGTAGTTTGCGCTCCCGGTAAAAAGCCGTACGCCGTGCTCCCCTTCCCACCCCACAACAGCGGTCTGGTCGCCGGGCGCTGTGCTGCTCAACTCATTAACCGTCAACTGACGAAACGCGGCGTCACCGGTATTATCATATACAGCGGTTTCCCCTCCCTGACCCGAACTTATCAGCAGCTCATCGTCCCGGTCCCCGTCGATATCGATCCACGAAATACCGGGCCCCAGCTTGCTCATGCCGATCGGCAGCAGCGGCTGCAGCTGAAAATCCTGGAAATCATTTTCGTGGTGGCGGTGACCAATCCGGCTGGAAACATCCTCAAATAATGGTGGAGCAGCTTCAGGGTCGGTTCTTCCTGGTTTAACGCGCTCACTCGCGGATTCCTCAATCTCATATATCCGGTCGGGATGTATATCGTCAATACGACTTACTGTGCCATCCGGCCAGGTAATCGTCAGGCGGTGATCGGTATTTTCAGGGTCGGCCGCAAACACCACCAACGGATCTGATCCTGAAAGGTAGTCTCCTCCCGAGGAGATCTCTTTCTGCTGAACGACCGGTCCCCCCTCCAGCTTTACTTTTGCTCCTATAGCCTGGGTATTGGGGGCTTCCCCGATTAATCGGACCGCAATACGCGGTCGTGTCGTATTATTTTGATATACGCCCGCCTCCTCGTTCATGCGGTTCATGACGAGGTCGAGCGCCCCGTCATTATCGAGATCAGCCACGGCCATGCCGTGGGAAATATCCGCTCCCACAAATCCGAGATCCGTGCTCTGGTCCCGAAACGTAAGGTCGCCGTTATTCATCAGAATCCTGTTCTGCAGCTCCAGGTCCGGGGCCCCCTGCATGAATTCGGTAAAATGCTCATCCATATTCCGGCCTTTCCGCATCATCCCGATCTGTGCATCCATATCCAGGATATGATAGAGGTACCCGTTATTAACGATCAGATCCTCATAGCCGTCCAGATCTATATCCAAAAAAGTGGCATCCCACGACCAGCCGGTGGCCTCCACTCCACTTAGGTACGAGATTTCCGCATAGGTTTCATCCTCCCGTTTCAGGTACAGCGAGTTTCGATTGTTGGTGGGGCGTGCTTCCGTGTTTCTGTAGTCATCGGGATTGGGATCGTCGGAGCCCACCTGGCGCAGCCGCTCGCTGTGTTCAGAGCTGAGCATCTCGGCCGTGAAAATATCGAGCTCCCCGTCGCGGTTGATATCGGCCATATCGACGCCCATGCAGGCGAAGCTCAAATTGCGGATGGCGTTGCGGGATATCGCCTGGAATACACCCTCTCCCTGGTTTATCCATACCCGGTCTTTGGTAAAAAAGTCGTTGCAGACATACAGGTCTGGCAAGCCGTCCCCGTTCAGGTCCTGGAACTTGGCCGTTAGTCCCCAGTCGGGCTGCAGGCCGTAGGGAGCTCCCTCCTCATCCAGGAACACCGGGCGCGTATCGGCAACCTCCTCAAAGGTTCCTCCCTGGTTTAGATAGAGGTCATCTTCCTGCCCGGTTTCCGCCAGGCCCGCCAGGCGGTTCTCTTCATCCATAAAGATCTCGTAATGCTCATCAAAGGGGGGGACCAGGGTATAGGGACCGGTTTGCTGCTGCTCATTATACGGTTCATTCAGGATGGTATTCCAATCAAGCTCTTCGGTTGTGTAGATATCCTTGACCGATTTCTCCTTGTATTTTGCCACGTAGAGATCCAGGTCCCCGTCGCCGTCAATATCGGCCAGGGTCATGGTGGTGCTGCCCTGCCCCGGGCCCAACCCGCTGTTTTCTTCGAGCGTGAAATTGCCATCCCCGTCATTGATGTAGAGCGCAATATCCTTATAGATAGAGGTCACCAGCAGGTCCAGGTGCGAGTCGCCGTTGACATCTGCAAAAACGGCACCCGTGGAGTAGTGGTCTTCGTGGGCAACACCGGCGGCTTCAGTCACATCCTCAAACTGCATGTTTCCCCGGTTTTTGTACAGCTTGTTCGGGTTTTTCAGTCCCGCAAAGTAGAGATCGACCCGCCCGTCGCCGTCCACATCTCCCGCGGCGACTCCGGATCCATTCAGGTAGTGGCGGTTGTCCGAAAGCTCCTGTTCAGTTATATCGTTTGAAAAAGTGATATTCGTTTCAGAGGAAGCGAGTTCAGTAAACCCGACCTCTCCACTCTCAAAAAAACCGGTGGCAGGCTCCGCCCAACGGTAGCCGTCCTCCTGCTGCCACTGTAGTTCTTCGGAACGATTGCAGCCGGCAACCAGTAAACCGGCAACTAGCACTCCGATTATATATCGCAGAGAACGCAGTCTTTTGTTTCTCAATAGATCAAGCATATTCTTTCAATATTTGATATGGCAATCTTCAAATCCGGGGGGCTTTTCTGGTAGTCACTACAAAAGCTTAACCTGATATATCAGATGTTACAAATTAAAATATTCTCGATAAATTCTGAGAGGCTCGTTCAAAAAGAAAGAATGGTCGCTGTCTTCGGTATACTATTCATCCCCGGTCGCTCATCACCATTCTTCCACGGCAGCTTATCCAATAATTTTATCGGCCGGCAGTGTAATGACTTCCGGCTTGATCTCTTCTTCTGCACCGATCTCCGAAACCAGCCGTTTAAACGCGCTTTCACCGAGTCCAAACGAAGGTTGATCAATACAGATAAACGGGTGCGCCAAATATTGATTATACTCGCTTCCGCCAAAGGTAAGAATAGGAAATTCTCCGGAATCGATGCCGTGATCCTGCATATACCGAAGGGCTCCGATACCGACCGGGTAGGTGACACAAAAAAGGGCCTCCGGCTTGCCGTACTGCTCCAGCAGCCGACCCATCGCGGCGTAGCCATCCTTCTCGCCATATGCCCCTT
This sequence comes from Halalkalibaculum sp. DA3122, assembly GCF_043951865.1. NCBI lineage: Bacteria > Pseudomonadati > Balneolota > Balneolia > Balneolales > Balneolaceae > Halalkalibaculum > Halalkalibaculum sp. DA3122. The sequence continues at coordinate 106,234 of NZ_JBINJF010000014.1, read as the reverse complement.
CTACAACCGCATTCTCATCGAATTCCAAACCGGCCTCCTCCATGGCATCCCGGTATCCCAGGTACCGCTCCTGGCCAATTTTCGCAATATTGCGATCCTGCCCGTTATCCACTTCAAGAATTCCCGAAAGATGTGCAATTTTTTTATATCCCCGTTCGATCAGGTGCAAAACACCTCTGCGTGCCCCGCCCCGATCTTCCACTTTTATATAGCTAAAGTTGTCACTAATAAATCCGCGATCATAAAATACCAGGTGCACCCCCATATCATGTACCATTTCGAACGTTTTCATATCTTTTGTTCGCTCAGATATGGAAACCAAGAGCCCTTCCACCCGCATATTAAGCATCGACTCTATATGTTTTTTCTCCAGCTCGGGATCCTCCATGGAGATTCCCAGGATCACCTCGTACTTTGTCCGCAGGGCCGCCTGGTAAATCCCCTGGATGACCGAGGAAAAAAAGGTATGGGCAATTTTGGGGACGATAACACCAATGGTATTGGTCTTTTGAGAAGTCAGCGAACGTGCCACAAGATTCGGGCGATACCCCATCTTGTCTGCCATCTCTTTTACTTTTTTCCTGGTTTCTTCAGATATATCCGGATGATCGCGCAGCGCTTTAGAGACACTCACCTTGGTGAGATCCAGTTTTTTTGCGATGTCTTTTAACCGTACATTTTTCATTGGTTATTATCTTAAGATTAATAACGCCAAATAAAAGAAAGTCCGCCTGTTTTACCTTTTTAATGCAGATCCAAGCTCTCCCCGTTGAGCTCTTCAACGCTCTTTAAAAAAGGTATTTTTTTAATATTAATACAGTTACAGTTTTTATCTTTGTAAAATCGCTGCCTTCAAAACATACATTGACGTGATTCCAGGTCCGGAATTCACCGCCGTGTCATTTTCCCTGTGTAAATATGAGCTCTTTGCAAAACCCTCGACTCGTCATTGTGAGGGCGCTGCAGTTCCGCCTGCGAGATCGTTGGGCCCCTGCAAAGCAGAAGGTTCTGCAAAGTTCCCTGTAAAAAGTCGAGGCATTGCAATGAGCCTGTGCAATGCCTCGAACGGATGTATCCAACATGTGTCAGTGATTCGCTCAGGCTCCGCGGGTTGGATGCGGCGTGAGCGACGTTAAATCATCTATGCGAACCGGTTTGCCGGATTCAATACTCTTGCGAGCTGCAATGCCCACCAGTATTGACATGGCGCCATCCCGGCTGCCGGCAGAGTGACCCAGGGGGTCATCCATATCGGTGTTACGGAAAATCTGGTTCTGCAGGCGAATATCTCCACCGCCGTGCCCGCCACTCTCCTGGAACACCTTGATCTGCTCATGCTTGCTGCTGAAGTTATCCATCACCATGATCTCTTCATAGTCAGTTGCCTCGTCCATCTCGTCCTGGGACATCTCCTGGCTGTGCAGCTCGGCCTGGCTCACTTTTTCCTGTTCTCTCCACGGGATGCCGTGCCATGCATCAATCCGGCCGTCAAATCCGTTGAAAGCGATCTTCATACCTTCATACGGTGAATACGTGGTAAGCGAGTAGTTCACCTGAACGTTATTTGCATACTCAACCTGGACAGACATCTTGTCGTATATATCGATTTCGTGCCTCCAGAGACAGTTGTCCCGGATATAGCCGTCGTGGTGCTCATTATCCACATACAGGTCCATGTAGGTGTCGTTCTGGGTAATATCCCAGTAAAATCGGCACTTGTCTTTATGAGGACAGGTTCGACACTTGTTCCCACGGAACGGATGATTGCTTCCATAGTGCTCCAGCGCCCCCTCGGCGTACACCTCAACGGGATCGGAGTCGAGCCACCAGTTCAGCAGGTCGAAATGGTGCGTGGCCTTGTGTACCAGCAGTGTTCCCCCACTGGATTCTTCTCCGTGCCAGCGACGGAAATAGGAGGCCCCGTGATAGACATTCAGGTACCAGTGAAAATCGACGGATGTGAGTTTGCCGACCCGCCGGTTCACCAGCATCTCCTTTAGCTTGGTGTGATGCGGACTGTACCGGTAGTTGAAGCCCACGATGACCTCGGCTTCAGAATTGGCCTCGGCATCCAGCACGCGCTGGCATTTAATTTCGTCCGTGGTCATCGGTTTTTCTGTAAGCACGTCTATATCCCGCTCAAGGGCCCCGATGATAAACTGGTGGTGCGTGGCATCCACCGTTGTGACGATCAGCATATCCGGGTTTACCGTATCCATCATCTCATCAAAATCGGTAAAGGTAGGGCAGTCGGCCCCGATAAAACCTTTACCATACTCCAGGCGACCCGGGTTGATATCACACAGGCCGACAAATTCGATGATATCGCCGTACCGTTCCCGAATGGTCCGCCCCCAGAACGTGATACCCCGGATTCCCGTACCTACCAGGGCGATCCGTTTTTTCTGGGTTTGCGGATTTTGAGGACTTTTCGAAAACGCCCCCGCCGGGGTGGCAAGCATGGACCCGGCAACAGCTCCGGTTGTACTTTTTAAGAAATCCTTACGTGTAAACTTTTTTTGTGACATATGAATATCCCGTCATTTGATTATTAACTATGTGTTGTTTAAACCTTCCGTTAAGGCTGTATACTCTGCACGCCGAAACATTCGGCTGAGGATACAACCCTCTGATCCCAAAACCTTTTATGAATCTACCAATACAAGCCGGAGTGTTTCAGGAATACAAAAGAGGAGTGCATAATACCACAGCCCTTTATCATCCCAATAAATACCGGTTTTGTGCCTTCCATCCGATAGCCATGACCCCCGGCCATCGATCCGTTACCGGTTCCCAACAACCCGCCCGACCACCTTGCAGCAGTCGAACCCTATCACTAATTAACCGGTTACTTTGATTATAAAGTATTAGTTAATTTTTAAAAAGACAATTTTATCCATCCCGTGTTTGCTAATGGGCCCTTGGGACAATTCCCGGCACAGCCCTGTGCATAACACCGGGCTTGGCTGCTTTCCGGCAAACAGGTCAAACTCCTCCCATCGCCAAGCCGCGAAAAACAAGGTACCCGCCCAGGGCCACCGCCAGCCAGGGCAATACGTGGTTGATACGCCGGCGCAGCCTCAGGCTGATCAAATTTGGAGCCATCGCCATCAGCATCATCGCGGGGAAGGTACCGAGGCCGAACAGCGCCATATAGCTCATTCCGCCGATAACCGACTCCGTGGTAAGCGAGGACGCCAACCCGACATACACAAACCCGCAGGGCAGCAACCCGTTGAGAATTCCTGTCACCAGCATCGTACTGTTTCCACGCCGGCTCATCTGCTGTTTAAGCTTTTGCCGAAGCCAGTCGAAAAACCGCTGAACAGGCTTGATGCGCTGTATTCCGGCGGAAGAGATCACGGGAAGAAAGGCGCCTGCGATAATCAGCATGCCAAGAAAAACGGAGAGCGGTCGCTGCAGACCGGCAAGAGAAACGGCCCGCCCCGCTCCCCCGACTACGCCCCCGAGCAGGCTGTAGGTAAGAATCCGCCCGAGGTTGTAGATCCCTTTCCGGGTCAGTTCGGCGGCCATCCCTGCCCCGGAACCGGGCAGTGCCATTGCAATGGGCCCACACATCCCCACACAGTGGAAACTCCCAAACAGGCCGATCGTGAAGGCGGTCCACAGTTCCATGCAGGGCTTTGTTTTATATTACGGGTTGAAGGTTAGTCTCACTTCGGTTTTGTTCTCCGCAGAGGTTATTGAAAACATGCGGTCGGTATCTTTTGATCCGTTAAATACTAAAGAAAAATGGATTCTTCCTCGAAATATTCTTTCTCCCCCGACTGCCACGTAACCTGAACCAACCACTTCCCTTTTGCAAGGCTTCGGGTCGAAATCAGCTGTTTACCATCCGCGTCAAGCGACAAGCTAACTGAGTGATCGAGGCTGGAATTGCTGGGCCGGTAAAGTCGGATTGTACCTTTGGGTTTCAGCGATAGCTGTGCCGCGGGAAATTGAATGTGTATCTCCCGCGATTCCGTCTGGCTGATCCTGACAGAATTTTCAAGAGACCGCGCGTGTTCGATACGATCAATCTGCTGCTGGTATTTGGCCGCCTGCTCGTAATGGTTTTCACTGACCATGTAGTAGTCCAGACTCACCAGGTAAAACACCACGCCGAGGGTCGTAATCACAAACAGGGCGATGACGACCGCAAGGCCTTTGCCCCAGTTCCAGAAGACTTTTTGTTGATTGTTACCAGGTTGCTGGCTCATATTCCAATTTTCAATTACAGATTTCCTTTGAACTGGTGCGAGCGTCCCGCTCGTACCATATTGTGAAGCATCGATTATAGATTTCCGATATCACTTATAAGGCTCACTGCGTATTAAGTCACCGTCTGTTAATTTAGTTATCGGTTATTAGGAATTAGTTATTAGTCGTCAATACTCGCCAACTAATAACCAGTAACAGATAACTAAATCGCGCCTTTGCTTCATTTACTCCGGGCGGTTCACGAATACCAAGGCCACGCTATTTAAAATCATTTCTAATTCTTAATTCTTCATTTTTCATTCCTGATTCCCTTCCGAACCTGGTCCGATAAATCCTGAAGTAACCGTTTCCACCTTTTCACCGTTTGCATAGACATCGAACACCAGTTCTGTCGATGCCGCATTCAGCTGGTTCCCGTCAAGCGTGACCAACAGCCGACCCTGCGCAGAACCCTGGGCCGGAATAGCGCTGATATCTCCCAGCTCCGAGAGCTCTCCCTCCGGCTGACGCAGGCGCACCTCGTAGTCGATCTCCTCAAAGGTTTTGTTGATCGCCCTGATTTCATAAATGTTGCTGTACCGGTTGTTTGGCAGCTCCTGGTAGAGCGTACCCGGCTGGCGCAGAATGCTGGTTTCAGTATCCGGACGCATACTAAGCAGAGTAACAAAAATACCCAGCAACACCACCAGTATGCCGCTGTATCCCGCCACGCGGGGCGTAAGAATCCTGCTCTTGCCCTCTTTTATCGCTTCTTCAGAAGAATATCGAATAAGCCCGCGCGGCTTGTCGATCTTGTCCATTACCTCGTCGCAGGCATCGATGCAGGCGGTGCAGTGCACGCACTCCAGCTGGGTGCCGTTGCGGATGTCAATTCCCATCGGACACACGCGCACGCATTGCTTGCAGTCTATACAATCTCCGTAGCTGGTGGGGCTGAGCCCGAGATCCCCGAGCGTCGCTTTCCGGCCAATGTCGTCGCGCTCCGACACTTTGCCCCGGGGTTCGCCGCGCACGTAATCGTACATTACGTTGATGGAATTGTTGTCCAGCAATACCGACTGCATACGCCCATATGGGCAAATAAAGTGACAGACCTGCTCCCGTAGAAATGCAAACACCCCGTAAAACACGCCGCTGAAGATGATCATCGCTGAAAGCCCGGCGATATGCTCTGAAGGCGGATCAGTGACAATGACATACAGTTCATCCACCCCGATGATGTAGGCCAGAAAAAGATTTGATATGATAAAGGCCAAACCAAAGAAAATCCCGTGCTTAAGCGTCTTTTTCCAGATTTTAGTCCAGTTCCAGGGCGCCCTGTCCAGCCGGATTTGCGCACCACGGTCGCCCTCAATCCAGTACTCTATTCGCCGGAACACCATCTCCATAAAGATGGTCTGCGGGCAGGCCCATCCACACCACAACCTTCCAAAAACCGCGGTAAACAGCACAATGAATATCACAATGGAAAGCGCCCCGAACACCAGCAGGTGTAGGTCCTGCGGCCAGAACGCCACCCCAAAAAACACAAATTTGCGCTCCAGGATATTCAGCAACAGCAGCGGCTGCCCGTTAACCGTGATAAACGGGGCCGAAAAGAAGAACAGCAGCAATATTACGGCAACGACATTCCGAGCCTTGTAATACCGACCGCTCGGTTTTTTGGGAAAAATCCAGTTTCGCCTGCCCTCTTCATCGACGGTAGACAGGTGATCCCGGAAGGATTCCCGGCTGTTGCGTATGTCATCTGATCGTGCCATCTGCTTCTTTTGAAGTACTGTAAATTGTGATCTCGCTACTTATTCTAATGTGGCAGCAAAGACTCTATTAATCCGGATTATTCACTAGGCCTGTTTGCACTATTTTAACTTCAACTCATCACATGATCAAATTTCGCAGCCGTTTCGAATAATATCCAAATGTTAGCTACAGATCATTTTCATTATGTGAAATAACCTCAGTTCGATATAAGAAACTGCTAAGCAAACAAGGCGCTTTCAAATCCCTCCTTCAGGAGGGTGCCGAAATTCCGTGTGTTTTCGGAATTTCGGCGGGAGGTGTCAGGTATCATGCATGAAGCTTCCGACACCCCTCAGATATATTTGAGGAATAACTCAAATCTATCATCTCCCCTTAAGGGGAGATTTAGTCGAGCCCTAATTACGAACCTGAGCTCAGCGGACCTTCCTGGCACGGCTGGGTGCGGCTCATATCCGCCTCTTTCGCGTCCGGGGGGTCGGTCCCCTGCAATGAGGCGATGTAGCTGACCAGGTGCTGCACCTGCTCGTTGCTCAGCTTCGTGCCGCTGCCGTATGGCAACATTCCCATATCGGGGTATCCGTTAATAATACTCGCGGCGATATCCCTGGGCGTACAGCCGTGCATCCAGTACTCGTCCGTCAGGTTGGGCCCCACCATGCCCTGCCCCTGGTTGCCGTGGCAGGTAAAACAGAGCTGACCGGGATTATCAAACAGTGCCTTTCCCGCGGCGATATCCTCCTGATCGGTACTGATGGTCCAGGAAAACTCCTCAACCGGATCGCCCTCCTCTTCAGGAGTTCCGAATCGGGCTTCAGCCGCCGCTACCTCCTGCTGGTATTCCTCGTGCTGGGTGGGGCCCCACCCGAGCACCTGGTAGTAGAGCAGGTAGCCCACCCCAAACGCAATGGTGAAATAAAACAACCAGAGCCACCAAACCGGCATATGATTGTCGAGCTCACGAATTCCGTCATACTCGTGATCCAGCAACTTATCCTTTTCGTCGTCAAATACTTTCATGATCCTTTTTGATATTGGGTTTCAATTTCTTCGTCGGTTTCCAGAGGCAGACGGGCGGCATCCTCCCAGTGGCTGTTTCCCTTCCTCAGCAGACAGATTACCAGCCAGGTAAAAAAACCGAAAAAAATCACCAGCGAAATACTGGGAAAGATACCGATACCCTCTATAGATCTGAGAACTTCTTTATACATGATGTTGTATTGCTTTTGGCCAGCTGTGACACTGAGCATCCCAGCCAGATATTCAATTTATGTTCACAAGTTGATTTCGTACCAATGTCACGTCAAATCCTGGATTTTGGTCTCTTCCTGACCGAACGCGAACAGCTCCGATCCTCCCCCTGTTCTCCATCTCCAGGGTGGAACTCTTTGACCGCATCTGGATTATTGCCGGGCCTTTATCCCGCATTGGCTACTCGCTTTCCGGTCGTTGTTCCAGTTCGGCGGTTCCGATCACCTTGCTGGACGGGAGTCCCTCAAACGGGTTGTTATCGCCCTTGATATCGACTCCCAGCCGCTGCAGGTAGGCGATCATCGCGATTATCTGCTTGTCGGACGTGATCTCAATGCCGTCCACCTCCTTGAACCCGGCCTGGTGCAGTTCCTGGGTAATCTCTTCTGCCTGGGCCTTCATATCAGCCAGGGCCTGCTCCTCATATCCCTCGGCATAGGGAACGCCCACCGACCTGAGAGCTGAAATCCGGTTGCCGATCGACTCCATATCCATTTGCTGGGAAAACATCCAGGGATACGCAGGCATAATGGAGCCCGGGGAAGTGGATTCAGGATCGTACATGTGCCGCAAGTGCCAGGAATCAGGATATTTCCCCCCGACCCGGTGCAGATCGGGACCGGTGCGCTTGGAGCCCCACAGGAAGGGATGATCATAGACAAATTCACCCGCCTTGGAGTACTCGCCATACCGCTCCGTTTCGGAACGGAACGGGCGGATCATCTGCGAGTGACAGTTGTTGCAGCCCTCGGCGATGTAGATATCGCGGCCCTCCACCTCAAGCGGCGTATACGGTTTTACGCTGGAGATAGTCGGCACATTGGAATCGATCAGGGCAGTCGGGACATACTCCACAATGCCCCCGATCAGGATTACGACCAATGTCAGCGCGGTAAGCTGAATCGGGCGACTTTCCAGGCGCCGGTGCCAGGTTTCTTTGGCGTTGGCCGAAGGATCGGCAATGGGCTGGGCCTCGTCCTCTTCGGCGGCGACAAACTGTCCGGAAGCGGCGGTTTTCCACAGATTATACACCGAGATGATGGCACCGGTAATAAAGAGTGTACCCCCGACCGCACGCAAGGCGTACATCGGGATGATTTGCTGAACCGTCTCCAGGAAATTGGGATACTGCAACACGCCTTCCGCGGTGAACTCTTTCCACATCAGGCTTTGGGTGATGCCGCCCCAGTACATCGGGATGACGTAGAAGATCGCCCCAAGCGTGGCGAACCAGAAGTGAACGTTGGCCAGCTTCGTGGAATAGAGGTCGGTCTCATAAATCCTGGGCGTAATATAGTAGAGCATCGCAAAGGTCAGTCCGCCGTTCCAGAGCAGGGCGCCCAGGTGTACGTGACCGATAATATAGTCGCTGTAGTGTGCCACGGCGTTCACGTTTCCGATAGAGAGCATCGGGCCCTCAAAGGTGGCCATCCCGTAGGCGGTCACTCCAACCACGAGAAATTTCAGCACCGGGTCTTCCCGAACGCGATCCCACGCCCCCCGCAGTGTTAACAATCCATTCAACATGCCACCCCAGGATGGCGCGATAAGCATGAGGCTAAAGACGGTTCCGAGCGCCTGCGCCCATCCCGGCAGCGCCGTGTAGAGCAGGTGGTGCGGACCCGCCCAGATGTAGATAAAGATCAGTGACCAGAAGTGCACAATCGACAGCCGGTAGGAAAAGATCGGTCGGTTGGCCGCTTTCGGGATAAAGTAGTACATGATGCCGAGGAACGGCGTCGTCAGGAAGAAGGCCACCGCGTTGTGCCCGTACCACCACTGCACCAGCGCATCCTGCACTCCTGCGTACACCGGGTAGCTTTTCAGGAGGGTGGCGGGGATCTCAATAGAGTTCACCACGTGCAGCACCGCCACCGTCACAAACGTGGCGATATAAAACCAGATCGCGACATACAGGTGCTTTTCGCGACGCTTCCAGATCGTCATCAGCATGTTGATGCCGAATATGACCCATATAACAGTGATGGCAATATCGATCGGCCACTCCAGCTCGGCGTACTCCTTGCTGGTATTAAAGCCCATCGGCAGGGTTATTACCGCGGATAGAATGATCGCCTGCCATCCCCAGAAGTTGATTTTACTGAGCAGGTTGCTCCACATCGGGGCCTTGCAGAGCCGGGGAAGCGAGTAATACACACCGTAAAAAATGGCGTTACCCGCAAACGCAAAGATCACCGCGTTGGTGTGGAGCGGTCGGAGTCGCCCGTAGGAGAGTTCCGGGATCAGGCCCAGAAAACCCGGCCAGATCAGCTTCAGGGCTATCGTCAGACCGACCAGGAACCCGATGATTCCCCAGAAGATGGTGGCTATCCCGAACTTCCGGACGATCTCGTTATCGTACTTAAATGTTTCTACAGCCATTAATCTTGATCTTGTTTATGGGTTGATGATTGTTTTTTATTGGATTTCGTTGTGTTGTCAAAAAGAATCCTTATCGACGGGGTGTGAGGGTCGTCAAACTGCCCGGACCGCACGGCCCAGAAAAATAGTCCCAGGAAAATCAGGGCTACCAGCAGGCTGAATCCTATGAGCATAAAAATTACTTCCATGTGGCCAGCCCCATCTTTTTTGCTGTTAAAAGGGTTGTTACGCTCGTAAATACCATGATGCTGATGGAACTCAGCGGCATCAGGACCGCCGCCACCAGGGGTGAGAGGTGTCCTGTTACGGCAAAACTGAGTCCCACAACATTGTAGATCAGCGACAGACCAAAGCTCCAGAGAATGATGCGAATACTCTTCTGCGCAAAATGGATGAAGCGATTCATCGAGGAGATCGCATCACCATCCAGGATGGCATCACAGGCCGGGGTAAAAGAACTGAGATTGTCGGTCAGCGCAATCCCGAAGTTGCTCTGCTGAAGGGCCCCGGCGTCGTTCAGACCATCGGCGATCATCAGGATGTTCCTGCCTTCGTTCTGCAGATTTTTGATGAAATCGAGTTTATCCTGCGGCTTCCGGTTGAAAAGCAGTGAATTGTTACTGAAATAACTCTCTAGCTCCGCTTTCTGCCGGTCGTTATCGCCGGAGACCAGGAAGATGCCGAAGCGCTTTCTGAGATCATCAAGCAGCGTGGCAACGCCCGGACGATAATGGCTTCTCATTTCGAACCAGCCTTTCCACTCCCCGTCAATGGCTACATGGACCCGGGAGGCGTATTTGGCAGATAGATCCTGATTCATCATGCCCAGACCGGTTTCTTCGGTTACAAATTCTGCAGATCCGATAACCAGCTTTTTCCCATCCACGGTGGCTTTAAGGCCCTTGTTAATAACTTCCTCAAACTCATTAACCACTTTGAGCGGCATCGACTCCAGCCAGCCCACGATTTTACGGCTCAGCGGGTGTACCGACTGCTTGCAGACCGATTTGACCATCCGGTATTCCTCTTCGGTCAGCTTACCGCCCTCAAACGAAACATCGGCCTGGTCAGATTTTGTCAAGGTTCCTGTTTTATCGAATACTACATCCGTAATTTTGGATAGATTTTCTATGACCTCTATGCCCTTGATGTAGAGCCCGTTGCGGGAAAAGATATTGAGTGCGGAACCCAGCGTAAACGGGGTAGAGAGCGCAAGCGCACAGGGGCAGGCGATGATCAGCACGGCCGTGAACACGTTAATGCCCTGACCGGCCCCCTCCGGCAGCCACATCAGTCCGGCCACCATGGCAATAGTTAGCACTGAAAGCGTAAAATGGGGACTGATGCGATCGGCCAGCGAGCTCACATTACCTCTTGTCGAAGCCGAATCAAATGCAGCGTCATTCCATAGTTTGGTCAGGTAGCTGTTGGAAACCTCACTGGTGGCGGTCATCAGCGCAGATTTGCCCACGATGCGTCCGCCGGCATAGATGGTCTCGCCCTGTTCAATTTTAACTGGTTCCGATTCGCCGGTGATAAAACTGTAATCCACAAAGCACTGCTCAGAAAGCAGAGTGGCATCGGCCGGAACAAGCTCCTGGTTGCGGATCAGCATGCGAACACCTTCGCCAATTTTGTGGATGGAGGTGGAGCGTTCTATCCCGTTCTGACCCAGGATGGTCACTGAAAGCGGCAGGTATGATTTGTAATCTCGATCGAACGCCAGCCGCTCGTAGGTTTTTTTCTGGATCATGCGCCCGATCAGAAGGAAGAAAACAAGGCCGGTAAAAGAGTCCATGTATCCCGTACCGATACCGGTCATGATTTCATATACGCTGCGGCCAAACAGCGCCAGGATGCCGATGGAGATCGGCACATCCAGGTTGATACCGCCCTGCCGCAACGCCGTCCAGGCCGACTTCAGGTAGTCGCTGCTGCTGTAAAGCAACACGGGCAGACCGAGGGCAATGTTCAGAATCCCAAAAAAGACAGCGAAGTAACCGTGACTGTCCAGGTCGGTGGCGCTACCGGCCAGGTAATCCGGGAAACTGAACAGCATGATGTTGCCGAATGCAAAACCGGCCACCCCCATCTTGAGCCACAGCCGCCGATCGGGGGTGGACCGTTTCTTATTTTCAACCTGGTCCAGCCGAAATTCCGGTTCATACCCGATGGAGTGGAGCAGCTCTGAAATAGTGCGCAGGCTGGTCTGCTGATGATTAAAGGTGAGGCTCAGTTCCCGTTTCAGGAAGTTGACACTGCTCTGAGTTATGCCATTATCCAGCTTGTAGATATTTTCCAGCAGCCATACGCAGGATGTGCAGTGAATTCCCGGGATATAAAGACGAACCGAGGTTTTTGCGCCATCCCGGAAGTCAACAATTTCGTCCAACAGTGCCTCATCTTCCAGGTACTCAAACCGCCCGGACCGTTGTTTCCCGTTCAGCGAGATGCCCGGCTGCTCCTGCAGGCAGTAGTAGGTTTCCATCTCGTTTTCATCCAGAATCTGGTACACCATCTTGCAGCCTTCGCAACAGAACGACTTTTCATCAACGGCAACCGCATCAGATCCACAGGCCTCCCCGCAGTGGTAACACGCTGTCGATCTGTCTGTCAGTAGCTGTTGCTGCATTCGATGCTTCCGCTGGTTCTTTATTTAATCGTTGTTAAACTGGAACCTCAGGTCGAACCACGCCTGCGACATCGACTGCTCGCAGTCGGCAAACGTGGTATTGGCAAGCCAGTCCTGGATTTTGTCTCGCTCTTCTGACCAAAAATTGTGAAACGGGCAGGGTTCAATGGTACCGCACCCCTCGATACCGAGGAAGCAGTGCTCAAAAAAGTCCATCCCGTCAATCGCCTTTATCACGTCGATTAACGGTATCTCTTCGGGATCGCGGACCAGATACACCCCACCGTTCAGTCCGCGCCGGGATTTGAGTATGCCTGCAGGCTTTAGTTTGGACAGCACCTGCGAGAGATAGGCCGGCGGACAGTTCAGCGGTTCTGCCAGTGCGGCAGCTGAAACCGTTGTACCCGGTGATTGTTTAGCCAGCGTAATAATTGCTGAAATGGCGTATTGAGCGCCCTGAGAGATCAACTTCAATGCTCAAGAATGATTTAAATCCTTTAAAACCGATAATCGAATATGATTATTCGATTTTACGGTTCTGGCTGTTTAGACTCAATATGAATTAAAGGTATTTTACTCCTTTATCTATTTTTAGCCCTGAGGAACGACAGGCACTCCAAGCAAGCGGGACGTGCCCAAAGCTCCCCCGTACATTCTTATTTGGGGGGGGGACCTTTACAGAACCTGCTTTTGGTTGGGAGGTGGTTATACCACCGACCTTATTGACCTTGTAAACGGGAATAGAACTCCCTCAGAATGAGGAAATGAGGGTTTTACAAAATCCTCATTTACCTCAATGACCATCAATGAACCAGAAGATTTTGCAATACCGTTGGCGCGTTATGTGCAGTTAAAAGTAGAGAATGGGATGTTCTTCGAATTAGGTTTGACTAACTGCTTGAATAGATTAGAAGAGTATAGCTTGCTATAAAAACCCTCGCGGATTACCTCTCAACAGACTCAAGTTTTTTTACCTATAACTATCATCCACCCGATGAGCAATCGATTTATATTTGGTGCGAAATACTTGTGCGTTTTCTCTTTAGTTTTTGAAAATAGGTGGGATGCAGCCCGGTGAACTTTTTGAATTGAGCGATTAAGTAGTGTTCGTTTTTGTACCGAAGCTTTTGGGATATTTCCGCCAGGGACAGGTCCTCATACAGCAGAAGCTCTTTAACCCGTTCAATTTTTTGTAGCAGGATAAACTGCATAATTGATATCCCCTTTACATCCGAAAATATTTTTAGTAACGATTCCCTTTCCGATCCCAGGCTTTTACCAATGATATCCTCAAAACTGAGGTTGGGCAATTCATCGGAATAATGGATCACTTCGATGACGGTGTTTATGATGCGATCGATAAGCATACTGTTACTTTGGTCAAGCAGCTCCAGGCCCGATTGCAGCAAATTCCTGTTGAGCTCCTCAAGTTGGGTCTGTGTCGTTTCTTCAAGAAACTCTACGGCGCCATGGGGGGAAATTGAGTATCTGAGGCTCGCTTTGCCAAGCTCCTCCTTAAGTATCATTTTGCACCTCAAACTCACCATATACTTCACATACCGCCGGGAAGATACCATGATCAACAATTTATTTTATCGGTTTTATTCATTTACACCTTTCGTCAAAAAGAGCCCTACCAGAGCTGTGAAAAATACTTAGGCCTCTATTACAAGGCTCAAATAGCAGAACTATAAAACCCACAGTTACGCTTCATTATTTTGTTTGTCCAGGTGGCTCCGAAGAGTTTTCCTGGTAAATCCCAATATTTTGGCTGCTTCGGTCTTGTTATTATCAACGGAATCAAGCGTTTGGTTAATTACTTCTTGTTCAACCTGTTTCAACGAGGACCCAAATTTTATTTGAATAATTTTATCAGCCAACGAATGGTAATTCACAGAATGAATGCTTCCATTTTTATATATCTGCATGGGAAGGTTTTCACGATCGATAATATCCCCTTCGGACAATATCACGCACCGCTCGACGGCGTTTTTCAATTCACGAACATTCCCGGGCCAGCTATGTTTCATCAGCGATTCTATGCTGTCATCAGAAAATTCCCTGGGCTCTTTCCCGTAAAGGTTGAGAAAATGATCTTTATAATACCGAGTCAACAGTCGAATATCCTCCTTGCGTTCGCGCAGCGGGGGCACATTGAGCTCGATAACATTAAGCCGGTAGAACAGGTCTTCCCGGAAGTCGCCCGACTTAACCTGTTCAGACAGTATCTTGTTGGTGGCAGAAATCAGGGAAATATCCACTTTAATCTCTTCTTTTCCTCCCAGCCTGCGAAATGTACCGAGTTCAACCACCCGCAATAGTTTGGCCTGCATAGATTTGGGCATCTCTCCGATTTCATCCAGGAACAAGGTTCCGCCATCGGCTTGCTCAAAACAGCCCGTTCTCCGCTCATGAGCGCCGGTAAACGCGCCCTTTTCATGGCCGAAAAACGTGCTCTCCGCCAGGTCTGCAGGTATAGCCCCACAATTTATCGTAACCATCGGTTTATCTCTGCGTGGCCCGTAATAATGAAACAGGCGGGCCATCACCTCCTTGCCCGTACCATTTTCCCCGGTAATCAATACAGCGGGGCACCCTGTTTGGGCGACTTGTCTAATTTTGGTAACCAAATCTTTCATATCCTTGTTTCGAGTCAGGCATACCGGTTTCTCGGTTGTGTTCTGTGCCATATTATTTACACTCCGTTAATTGCACTTAAACCATTTCCGTGATATAAAAAAGAAGGCAGGATCTCACTAGTCCTGCCTTCCTGGTTGAAGACAGTCCTCGCAAACTGCCTTCGCTCTCTCTTATTCCTTCCATATCTTAATTTCCAAACCTGATATTGCACTATCCTTTCCATCCGAGTGCCATAAGGCGCTGTTCAAGACCTGTCAACGTCAGGCTATTTCCGGTAATGTAATTCTGCAGGTTTGCCGTTCTCAAGTCTTCATTACATAAATTGTTCGCTTTTATTTTGCAATAAGCGTTAAACAGTACATTCATTTCAAGCATCTCTTTCTCATTCAAATAATAGTGCCTGGCTTTTTCCAACAGGAGACTTACCGATTGGGTCCTGACCACCAGTTGGTGGAAGTCATCCATAAAGTCATTGTAATCCGACATGATGTTAGAACCTCTATCAGGATCAGTTTGCTTGAACCTTGCAAGAGTTTGTTCCAGTTTTTTTAATCTGAGCTCCAAATCCATCAGCTTACCTCTTCATATCCGCTTTTGATTGTCGTGGATATCATTTTAAACCGGTCATTCGCCTTGAATGAATTGCGGGCGTGGGCCGGTACAATGATCGATTCGCCGGTTTCCAGGAGTGTTGATTTTCCATCGATTATAACCTCCGCATTCCCGTCAATAATCTGTATAAACTTATCGAACGGGGAGGTCTTCTCCTCCAGTTTCTCTCCGGTATCAAAAGAGACGGCATTAATATTTCCCGTCGCCTTCTTTATAATCGTTTTAATCACCACCGAATCGGGGACGTATTCGATGATTTCGACAATAATCATCGCTTTTGACTTTTCAAGCTCGAACGATTCTTTCATTTGATAACGATTACTTTGAAGGATTACCGCGTGGAAAGATCAGATCATTAATTGCCGATCCTTACACCTTTTTTTCGTTCGGTATTACGTAACAAAGGTCATGAAATTTTTGGGAGGGTACGTTACACACCTGTAAAAAAAATCTTACATATTTTACAGATTTTTGGATTTCTCTATCCATATATACGTGAGCATTGAATGAAGGAAGGTCTATGGGAAAGTTAGCCCGTCTTCCACGTTTAGGGGGCGAATCATTCGCACAACGTATATTGAGCCCGATTTCCACATCGCCTTGCACACGAACCAATTTCACAGTGAGAAATACGTGTTAGTTGCCCGTCGTACAAAGCTACTTAGAGCTTGGTCAAAAAGTCTCAATAGCTCTTTCCCCAAGATAGAGGTCTTCCTTTTTGTATGAACAAAGCGCCGACAGCAGTCGGGACTGAAGAAGCAAACATCCATAAATCATCGGTTGGGGATTTTTTTTGCCCGGGCAAAACTTCGATCCGACTAAAAAATCCCCTATGTTCTCTTTCGGTGACTTTCCGAAACATACAGTTTTCTCACAGTTCCTGCTTCACCAGATCCACTACAGGGGTTCTTTCTTAACGCCGGCGCTGCGTTTGCCCGGGCGGCTCATAAATCAAAAGCCGGAGGGATAACCCATTTTTCGGCGAGCACCCCAAGTCCAGAAAATCCCTGCAACTGAATCCGGTAAAACCACTTGGTGTGGAAAAGCAAGGGCCTGGTTGGAGTCGTCAATAGAACAATATCTAGGGATTTTATGGTGAGTTTTTTCGTTTTTTCCTCCCCGAAAAAGAACACTCAATATCGCCGATTACAAGAGGGCTTTGCAAAACCGTTGTTTTGGCCAATATCATCATTTTCTCGGATTCGAAATCCTCATTTACGAGATATAAACTGCGGTTTCGAATCCGCTCAGGCTTTGATCTTGATTAAAACTCCTGATTTTTCAAAGCCCTCTACAAGTTGTTTCCTGACGATAGGACTCAACATGGATCGTACAATTGAATCATCCATTCTTATTCACATACACCGTTTTTTTGTTAACAAATTCCAGGATTCCTTCTCTTGATAGCTCGCGACCATATCCTGAATTTTTGGTTCCGCCAAACGGCAGGCGGGGATCTGACTTTACCAGTTCATTTATAAAAAATGCCCCGTCCGGAATGTTGCTGACGCTTTTCCGCGCCCGTTCAATATCTTCTGTAAAAAGAGTAGTTCCGAGGCCGTACCTGGACTGTGATGCCAGCTCGAATGCTTCTTCCTCGTCTTTGGCCCTTATAATAGCAGCCACCGGACCGAACGTCTCCTCGTCAAAAGCCGGCATGCCCGGCTGTACATTGGTCAATACCGTCGGTTCATAAAATGCTTCTTGCTGGCTGCCCCCGGTCAACAGTTCGGCGCCCCGGGCAAGCGATTTTTTTACCTGCTCAGAGAGCTGATCGGCCAGATCCTTCCGGGCCAGTGGTCCCAGTTCCGTAGATTCATCCATCGGATCTCCTTTCTTAAGAGACTTGACTTGTCCTAAAAAATCCGGAACAAACTTGTCATATGCTTTCCCGACGAGTATAAATCGCTTGGCGGCAATACAGCTCTGGCCGCTGTTCAGCATTCTGGCCGTTACCCCGGTTTTCACCGCCTCTTTCATATCGGCATCTTCCCAGACGATGAAGGCATTGTTGCCTCCCAGCTCCAGCACCGACTTTTTCAAGTGCTTGCCCGCCAGGCTGCCCACGACCCGACCTGCCCGTTCGCTGCCCGTCAGGGTTACCGCCCGTACGATGTCGCTGGCCATGATCTGTTCCGTCCTGTCATGGTGGATAAAAAGATTTTGGAAAATGCCCTCCGCGAAACCGGCCTCCCGCAGCAGTTCTTCAATATGCGTGGCACAGCCGAAAACGTTGGAGGCATGTTTTAACAGGACGGTATTTCCGGCCATCAGGGCCGGAGCCGTAAAACGAAATACCTGCCAGAATGGAAAATTCCAGGGCATAATAGCCAGCACGGGACCGATCGGGTCATGACTCACAAAACTCTCGGACGCCTCGGTTTCAATGATCTCGTCCGCCAGGAAACGGGCCGCATTTTCGGCATAAAACTCACAAACCCATGCGCATTTGTTTATTTCCGCTTTGGACTCACCAATCGGCTTTCCCATTTCAAGGGTCATGGTGCGGGCATATCGGTCCACATTTTTCCTGAGCAAGCCGGCGGCTTTTCGCATTAATTGGCTTCTTTCCCGGATCGGCACTTTACGCCATGATTCAAAAGCCTCCAGCGATTTTTCCAGGATACTGTTTACCTCTTTTTCGGTGTGTTCGGTATAGCTGGCGATTTCCTCACCGTTGTAGGGATTTATGCTTTTGAACGTGTTCTGTTTGTTTTCTTTCATGTTGTGCCTGTTTTGAAATTTGAAAATTTATTGGGGCTTCCTTCCTCAAAAAGTCATTCTAGCCCTTTTCCCGTTACTAAATGTTCCTTTTTGTATGAACAAAAACGAACCCAAAAAATCACCGGCAGGGGATTTCTTCACCTGGCTGCACTTCGCTGCGGCTAAAAGAAACTCAGATATTTACGTTAAAAGTATCTCCCCACAAAAAGAGATTTTCCGCGCTTCTGATCTTTCCCGCAATCCTCCGCAGGGTTTCTTTCTTAACGCCTTCGCTGCGTTTGCCCGGATCGGCTCAGAAATCCATAGGCCGGCCCGATATATGTGGCAGCCTTCAAGTCCAGAAAATCCCTGCTTCAAATAGTTTTAACAGTAGCTAACGAGAAAAAGCAGTGCCCCGGCTAAGTGGCTGCAGACGTAACTATCTGGGATTTTATGGTGAGTTTTTTGGTTCGTTTTTTCCTCACCGAAAAAATGAACACCCACTCCAAGATTATTGGCTGTAATGCCGGTCCAGGATTTATCCGGTAAACCTGTTACACCAGCTTAAACCCGGTAAGATCAGACATCTTTTCGTCTAGCTCCTCAGTATCATCCGGTATCTCCGTGATGTAACGCTCGTGAATCGCTTTGATCCATTTTTTGGCGCGTTCCGTCAATGTAAAATCATCCGTCATCAACCGACCTCTCATTACCAGGATTCCCATATCAGCTCCTTCGTAGAGATACTTTCCCTTCTCGGCGATGCGTAAAAAGAACGCCTCGTTCTCTGACTCGACGGCGCGCCTGTGTGAATCCATCCGGTCGAATGTGATGGTTCCGTCTTTTTGTTGCTTCCAGATTCCCGAAGAGGGAGCCTCTTTAATATATTCGATACTATCTTTGGTGTGCTTGATGACAAGCTGACTCCAGCTGTCAATATTTTCAGGCTGGGACCACCGGTCGTTAATCGCTTCGATACTCAACTCGTAGGGTACATCCATCCACTCAAGCAGATGAAACATAAACAGCGGTGCATCAGCCAGGGCAAATACGGCGTGATTGGTGATGGAACTGGCCCCGGTAACCCGGGGATTAAGTTCTCCGAGATAGACTTCGCCATTGTCCTGGTCGATCAGGAAATCCAGCTCAAAGTATCCCTTGTACCCCTCTTCTCTGAGCTGGTCGCCGAGTAACTGTGTATATTGGCGCGCTTTCTCACGAATGGAAGGGGTAAAAGCATCGGCGTATATTTCATTCCCACACCAGCCGCCTTTATAGGGCGTCAGTTCCGGGAAACCGACCATTTCGGTCATCAGCGGGGCGACGATCGTTCCGTGGCGCGTGACGCAGGCCTCAATAGCCGAGCCCCGGCAATTGATCCGCTTCATGATTTTTACTTCATTCTCCTTGACGATCTCTTCCCGGTGTTTTTCAAAACCCTCGCTGTCGGAAATAAAGAAGGTGGTGTGCCCGGAATCTCCGAAGGGCGTCTGGATAACCAAGTCCTCACCCAGCTTTTTGGAGACCTGCCGCAAATGGTCATAATCTTTGACTTTTGAAAGCACATACGGCACACACGCTACACCCGCTTTCTCTGCAATGCGGTTGGTGTTCACCTTGTTATCCATAGAGGTACGCATTTTGGCTGATGGGAAACAGACTTCCAGGCCTCGTTTTTTGGCCAGTTTTTCCGTTTCTTCATCAAACATCAGGAACATCGCCTTGCCCGTCTCTCCGTTCCTTTTACGGGATTTTAAGTAATCGGTCACCTCAGGGTGCTCAAGCAGATAGTTGTTGATATCTTCGATGCTTTCAAATTCCTCGTGCGGCATCTCCTCTTTTGGTGAAAATACATTGGGATGCAACCCGTCAAAGCAGTTGATGTGACAGATAAATTTAAAACTCTTTATCCATTCGTCTGCCCCCAACAAGTTGAAATTGGTTGCGCTTATAAAATAGATCGGCGTTTCATTGCGGTGAAAAAATCGCCGGATGTCGGATAAGCCCTTCAGTGTTTTTACTTCTTTAGTCGTATTAGCCATGGTTATATTGTGATTAAATTGAAAGTAATTTGTTTATTTCTATGGAGTACAGGGTCAATCCTCCTGTCCTCCTTCTCCAAGGAGGAACTCGTTGTTCAGCAGCGATTTGCTAGTACGAGCAGTCTATCAAAAAGTCCCTCTTGGCGAAGAGGGATTTAGGCAGATTGAAATCCATGTAATGAAATTAATGCATGATATAACTAGTAAAGATAGTTTTTTGGTGTCCTTAATCTTCCTGTGTCTTCACTTCAGTCGGGGCTGAAATGGTTTCGGTTGTTCCCAGCACCTTTTCTTTAAATACTTTGACTCCCAGTTCGGGCCGGTACCCGTGTATCTCTTTCACATCCAGCACAAGCAGAAACCGGATAATTTCCCTGCTGATCACCTGTCCGGGCACCAACACGGGAAATCCGGGGGGATAGGGAATGACAAAGGTTGTAGATACCAGTTCGCGGCCATTTTCCAGGATATCCAGGCATTCATCAAGAGCGATATACTCACAGTTTTCCTGCCGGTAGGCCAAAAAATAAGCTTTTCTGATATCACCGCCGGGCACACCCTTAACGGCTTGAAAGCTGGAATGAAAATGGCTGAAATCGGGAAGGGGCGGCACATCTTCCATCAGCGAGGTTATTCGCTGCTCTACGATATCTTTTTCTTTCTTGTTCAGTGCCGGAAGCTCCTCATCCAGGTTACCGGCAATATGCAGCAGGGTGTTGATCAGGTAGGCAACACTGCCCCGGGTAGTGCCTATGCTGGTCATAAAAAGGATGGAGTTACGGGATGTTTTGTTGATCTGGATGTTGTACTGGTCCATCAGATACTTGTTTTTAAAAGTATCTCCATCAATGCCCGACAGCCCCACGGCGAGCGTAATTTTCGTGGGATCCAGAACAAATTCATCGTGCTCCCACGCGTCCTCCATCCGGTTCCAGCCTCCCTGGTCTGTGTAGTATTCATCCAGTCCCGAGGGGCGAAACTCGTCGGGGATAAAATCGCGGACCGTGAGCACCCGGAAGTATTTTTTCAGTACAGGATGGTCATGAATTTTGGCGCGGACAGACATCGCCAGCTCCACACTTTTCTCAACCAGCTCGTACCCTTCGAACTGCACCTGCCGGCGTCCCGCATCCAGCGAGGCCAGAATCTGATAGTTGGGAGAGGTGGAGGTATGGGTCATATAGGCCTCCTGGAAGCTGTCGGAGACCAGCCTCCTGAAATCTTCGTCCCATACGTGGATCATGGATCCCTGCCTGAAACTGGTCAGCGTTTTATGGGTACTTTGCGTGGCATACACGCGAATTTTCACTTTTCCTGGATCGGGCATGGACGGTACTTCATCCCCGGAAAGCGACTCGATATGATTTTTGTACCTGTCCCTGTAAGAATCTGACCGGTATTTGTTATACAGCTTGTTTGCTACAAACATACCCGTTCGCTGCTTATAGGTATAGGTAAAACCTGCAAATGCAAACCAGGCCTCATCCCACAAAAATATCACGTCCGGTTTGATGGCCAGCACCTCCTCCATCACTTTTTCCACGTTATAGACCAGCCCGTCGAAGGTGCAGTTGGTCAACAACAGCATTTTTACGTTATCCAGCCGGCCGGCCGACTTCAGTTCCAGAAGCGTTTTCTTAATTTCGTGGAGCGGAACGGCGCCATACATGCTGTATTTTTCTATCGGGTAGGAATCCAGGTAAACCGGGAGGGCTCCCGCCAGCACCAGCCCGTAGTGATGTGATTTGTGGCAGTCCCTGTCAATAAGCACCAGGTCCCCGGGTTCCACCAGGGCCTGCTGAACAATCTTGTTGGAGGTTGATGTGCCGTTGGTTACAAAAAATGTTTCCCTGGAACCGTACGCCCTAGAAGCCATCTCCTGCGCCTCTTTCAGGGTACCGGTGGGCTGAAGCAGGGAGTCTAGACCGCCGGATGTCGAGGAGGTTTCGGCCAAGCAGATATTGCGCCCGTAAAATTCACCGAAGTCCCGTATCCAGCGCGATTTGAAGACCGAATTTCCCCGGGAGATCGGCATGGCGTGAAACACGCCGACCGGCTTTTTGCTGTACTCTTTCAGGGCCGTGTAAAACGGGGTTTTGTATCGCTCGCGGATTCCCCGGAGTATGGCAAGATGCAGTTCCTGGATATCATCTTTCCGGTAAAAGATTCTCCGGAAATTTTTCAGCGTGGAATCTTTCAGGTTCTGTAGCGCGGTGTCGGTTACATAATACACATCCAGTTCCGGGCGGAACTGTTTGATGATTTTACCAAGTATGGGGCCAAGTTCCTCTTCCGATCGTTCGGAGTAATCCAATTCAATGACCTTCTCGAGAAACGGTCTTAGCAGTTCGTTGATCTCTCCCGATTTAAAAGGCGGAGCGTAGCGAATGACCACCGACTGTATGTTAAAGTTGATCAGCAGTGCAATGAGGGCATCCTGAAACGAACGCTGAACGGTAATGTCATATACCAGGTGCTCATCTTTTTCCCTGAGTTCACCTATTTTTCTCCGCAGGGCCTCTTCTTCATTTTTTGAGAGATTGTCTACAAACAGGACTTCAAAATAATTTTTCCGCGCCCCCCGGGGAGCCTGTTCTGTCCCCTCATCTTCCTGGTTTTCTTCCTCTTTATACTTCATGAATTGAGGATTGCTCCGATACGAGTCGCTTACCAGCTGGCGAACAAATTCAGCAACAGACCTAGAAACGGCAACATACTCTTCTCTTTCCAGTGATTTCTGAAGTTTTTTTACCTTTTTACTTCCGGGAAATGAGTAGTACTGTTCAACAGCTGCCAGGTTTTTTAGTAGCTCAAGCGCTTCTTTTTTATGATTTGTATTTTTCGCGGATTCCCAGGTATCAGAAACGATAGATTGTACTTCCGATCGCAGTCGATTCCACAAATCCACTCGTAATTGTGCAACATTGAAATGTGCCGTGCTTTTTTGGTCGTTTGTCATTCTCTTCTCTTTAAATTTTTAAGGAATACCGCTTTTGGAACTACTGCCTGGTGATAAAAAACAGCCCATTTACGAGCCGGTAAATTTTCAACTGATTTTGTCAGGTCATCCCCCCTGCCGAGGCTGTCCAAAAAGTCCAATAAGGGTGAACGCTACCTAAATAATTAAGGCGTGGTCAATCTCCCTAAATCCCTCTTCTCCAAAAGGGACTTTATGGTCGCTCATTGCATATATGAAGAGCTGTTTTTTCATCATTGAGTTCCTCCTTGGAGAAGAAGGACAGGAGGATTAATCTTCCATTTTTTCCACAAACCTAAATTATTAATGAGTGCAACTATCTGTCGAGTCTTTTTGGACAGCCTCACTTCAGAAATATTTTTAGTCATAGATGATAATTTTAAACACGCCTGTTCTGACACTAAGCACTATGTAGTCAACGGCCTTCTCTCTTACTATTTCTATCACAGCCTGATATTTAGTAACCAGGGGCTCGTTTCTATTTATAAGTTTGAGTCGGTATTCCGTTTATATTCGATATTGTCCTCCGTACTGTTCAGATTTTTTTCCTGCATCTTCAGGTCTCTCAATTCACTCACTCTGGCTGGTTTCGCAATTGGACCGAGGGAGTCCAGATAGGAATGTTTGGCCCCATTTTGGTAGATCGTAAAATCACCGATGTGATCACGAAAACTCTTAAGTGGCTGCCCCAGGCGCAACACGCCCAGTTCACGGCTCCGTTTAACCTTTTCCATATTTATTTCAAGTGGTATAAGTTCTTCTATCGTACTGGCCTGATAGATAACTCTGCCGTCAGGTCCGCAGATGATGGAACGACCACTGCCCCCGGAATCCAGCCCGTTGATATCAATGAAATAGCACTGGTTGGTTGCAGCCGAAGCCCTTGCGATAGCGAGTTCAATGTCCCTGTCGATCGTCCCCGTAAGTGTAGGATGCAGAATTACTTCAGCTCCCATGACCGCCAGTGTGCGGGTTGTTTCCGGGAACCACATATCATAACAGATGGATACCCCGAACTTCCCTACTTCAGGTACCTCAAACACGCAAAACTCCTTGCCCGGGGTAACCCCGCCCTCATAGGGATAGAATGGGAACATCTTACTATAGCGGGCTACAACTTCACCTTCCGGGTTGTACACCATGGCGGTATTGTAAATTTCATCTCCTCTTTTTTCGAAGATAGAACCCGGAAGCAGCCAGATACCATGTTTCTTGGCCATCTTCTGCATTTCCAAATCAAATGGTCCGGGTATTTCCTGCGCCGTATGGGTCAGCGGACCAAAACCGCACAGTTCACTGAACACAACCATCTCTACCCAGGGATAAAGATTCATGAGAATATCCAGCTTCACTTTCATCATCTCCACGTTGGAGTGGGTCGCGGAAACCTTCATCTGAACACCGGCTATGGCAAATGGTTTCATGCTTCTACCCCGCAGGCTGTGAGTACTTCCTCTTCCAGAATATCGAGTCCCTGGTTAAGCTGTTCATCGGGTATGACAAGCGGCGACAGGATCCGGATAATATTTTTGAAGGTACCGGCACTCAACAGTACCAGTCCGCGTTCGGCACACCCCTTCACTATGCGGGAACAAAGCTCCCCGTCGGGTTGGCGCGGATCGCCGTCTTTCACAAATTCAAGGGCCATCATCGCCCCCATTCCACGCACGTCGCCTATCTGGGGGCATTGGGTCTGGAGCTTTTCCAATCGACCTCGTGTGATGTTACCGACTTCAACTCCCCGCTTATTCAGGTCAATCTCTTTCATGTATTCGATCGTCGCCAGGGCTGCAGCGCAGCAAACCGGGTTCCCGATATACGTGCCGCCGATGGTACCGGGTGCCGCAGCGTCCATCACTTCCGTTTTGCCCAGTACCGCCGCTATCGGCATACCCGATCCCAGCGATTTGGCATAGGTCGAGATATCGGGCGTGACGCCATACTGTTGCCAGCTGGCCCATTTGCCGGTTCGCCCGAACCCGCTTTGCACCTCATCAAAAATGAGCATGATGCCGTGTTCATCACAAAATTTGCGTAATCCTTCCACATATTTTTGCGGGGCTACGTTGATTCCACCTTCTCCCTGAACAAGTTCGATGATAACGGCCGCAATATTCCTAGGATCCACGACATTGCGAGCACTTTCACGCAGGCGTTTTAGTTCCAGGTCCACAAATGCCTCCCTATCCTCGCCGCGGCTGTACCGGTAATAATTGGGATAGGGCAGGCGATACACTTCAGGCGCAAAAGGACCACAATTCAGTTTATAGTCGATTTTACTCGTCAGGGTCATCGCCATCATCGTTCGCCCGTGAAAAGCCCCTGTAAAGCACAAAACGGCTTGTCGTTTGGTAGCCTGTCGCGCTATTTTGATGGCATTTTCCACCGCTTCCGCGCCTGTGCTTACCAGCATCGCCTTGGTTGCAGATCCATGAGGCAGTATCCCGATCAGTTTTTCACACAGTTCCATGTAGGGTTCGTAGGTAACCACATTAAAACTTGTGTGGATATACTTTGCTGCCTGTTCCTGGATCGCTTTGACCACAGGTTCCGGGCAATGGCCTGCATTTACCACCCCGATCCCCCCCGCAAAATCGATCAGTTCTTTTCCATCCGCATCGGTAATGGTGGCGCCCTTGGCTGAAGTTACCGTCGCCGTATTGAAGACACCGACGCCATTTGCTACAACTGCTTTCCGGCGCTCAAGCATCTTCTCAGACGCCGTTTTACTCTTATTATCTTTAGAACTTATTTTGTTAAGAAATTCTTTAATCATAGATCTGTTTCTTTAATCGTTATTTTACAATTCTCCCTGTACTAAATTTCTTCAGGCTCTGGGTTATTTTTCTTTGGTATCTAAACGGGAAATTATTTCAGGTTAGCTCTTCTCTCCCTCTAATATTTAATACTATTTTACCCGATGATACTCGTTTCGGCAGGTGCTGGTATTAACTGTGTGGAATCCCGATACAACTCTCAGACACATGTTCTTATCAATATACTATCATTTTTAATCATATCCTTGTTAGAAATCAGAATGAGAGGGGCAGACTAACAACTTGTCCCGATTTTACTCCTTTTCCAACTTTGTGTGTTGTAACGGTCGTTAACTTTTTCGAGATACTGTCATTTCCGGCAAACGAATGAAGTCATGAAATGTCTGGTCAGACAGATACAGGGCCATAAAAAGCAGATATTTTCAAAAAATACCTTTAAGAAAAATGAGTGGTCTACAAGCAAATCGCATATGCCGCAACCCATACAGTATTCTTCCAAGAGTGTAAAATCTGCAACAAAAACCAAAACGTATGTAATAGCCTACAGGCAATTTTTTGGCATCTTTAATGCGATATCGCATTAAAGGACCAAACAAGATGTCTGCCGTCGAAAAAGTAACATTCAACAACAGCACCAGCCGGGAATTCAGTAACACTGTAAAACAGCGGGTCGATCAATATTTTGAAGAGCATGACCTCTCAAAACA
Organism: Halalkalibaculum sp. DA3122; assembly: GCF_043951865.1. Taxonomy (NCBI): domain Bacteria; kingdom Pseudomonadati; phylum Balneolota; class Balneolia; order Balneolales; family Balneolaceae; genus Halalkalibaculum; species Halalkalibaculum sp. DA3122. The sequence continues at coordinate 79,532 of NZ_JBINJF010000014.1, read as the reverse complement.
TGCCAACCTGCAGATGGTCCTGAAAACCATCGTGTTGCTGACCCTGTACTTCGGCTCGTATGCGTTGATTATATCAGGACAGCTTTCCCTTGCAGTGATGTGGTTTTTAACATTTGTGATGGGCGTCGGGATGGCCGGAATCGGCTTCTCGGTATCGCACGACGCCCTGCACGGGGCCTACTCTTCCAACAAGTATGTCAACCGCGCCCTGGGATACACCTTTGACCTGATGGGAGCGAACGGGTACATCTGGAAGATCACTCACAATATCATCCATCATACCTATACTAATATTCACGAGCACGACGAAGACCTGGAGGTGGCCGGGTTTATACGGCTTTCCCCTCATGCGGAGTGGAAACCTATCCACCGCGTGCAACATATTCTTGCCTTCCTTGCCTACAGCCTGGCCACCTTTTTCTGGGTCTTCGTAAAAGATTACAAGCATTTTCTGAAAACAAATATCGGGCCATACAAGAACAAAAGTCACCCTGTTGGCGAATGGATCATCCTGTTTGTGACCAAGGGCATCTATTACAGCTACATGCTGGTGTTGCCGATGCTGCTGCTCGATATTACCTGGGTGCACCTGTTGATCGGATTTTCCACCCTCCACCTTACGGCCGGCCTGATACTGGGTATCATCTTTCAGCTTGCCCACGTGGTGGAGGGGACCGACCACCCGGTGCCCGATGAAGAGAACATGATTGACGAGCACTGGATGATACACGAGATGGTGACTACCAATAATTTTGCGCGGGACAACAAGGCGTTGTGCTGGTTTGTCGGCGGATTGAATTTTCAGATAGAGCATCACCTGTTCCCGGGAATATGCAGCGTGCACTATCCGGCCATCAGCCATATTGTGGAGAAAACGGCCAATGAATTTGGCATTCCCTACAATCAGCATGACACCTTCCTCGAAGCCGTGGCGTCACATTACCGTACGCTAAAAAAATTCGGAGATCCTGGTTTCACCTATTCTGAAGCTCACATGTGAGAGATCTTCAGAGCGCTTTGGGATTATCGTTTGGAGTGAGTTGTACTCCCGCTAACGAGCATGTAAGGTCGGTGGTACAACCACCTCCCAACAAATTAGCTCGCATGTGAGATATCTGTAACCTTTTTATGGGTTTTTGTAACTATAAATTATCACCGACAGGGTACATTAAAACTGAATCAGATAATGCTAACAAATGGACTTGAACATGGATAAACATAATAAAGACCGAAAGAAAAAATCTTCCTCTCCCAAAAAATCCAATCCCAGGGGGAACAAAGACAACGATTCGAATCAGCCGGAAAAGAAAGCTGAAAAGAAGCAGGCTTAACCTTTAAGTATCCCCTTTAGGTCGAACCTCTGTTTTAGCCTGAGGTTCGACTTTTACACCGAGGGCCATGCAAAACCCTCAAAAAAACAGATACGCTCGCTTACCCTTACTGTTGATCTGAAATATACATATGGATAAAGCTTCAAAATAATTTCCGGATATTATAATCGCCAAACAAATTGCATGATGTAATGAATGATAAAGAGCCGGCCCGACCCCAACAATCTGTCTCTCGTGCTATCGAAGGGAATAAACAGTACCTGAACCTACAGCCATACGTAACGTTGGCTCAGCACATCATGGATGCACCGGTTTGTGAAATCCACATCATGGATGCTCATTACCAGCGCACGGTAGCACACAATATAGATAAAGCCGTCTATAAAGATATCATCAACTACAATGCAATAAGGCAAAACGGAACCGTTTATGAAGTGGAGGATCTCGCTAATAACAGGCGCTATAAAGATCACGCTTACGTGAAGAACCCTCCCTTTTTTCAATATTTCTGCAGCGCTAACCTCACTGCTAAAAACGGCAGGGATATCGGCTGTATCTACGTGCTGGATACCAAACCAAAATCTGTTTCAACCAACCAGAAGAAACAGCTCCGACACCTTGCCCGGTTAGCCGTGAACCTCATTGAATATGAAAACAGATACAGAGAGATGGTTTCGAAATTAGAGGTGCTGAGTGATAGCCTTCATAAACTCAACCATGATGTGCGCACCCCTATCAGCGGTATTATGGGGATCTCCGACCTGTTGATCGAAAAGAAAGATTACATTGAATTCCCTGCCCGGGAACTTACGATGATAAAAGAATCTGCCGAAACAATCCTCAATATTATCGATGGAGTTTTAGAAGCTTCGATCATCGATGACTACGTACAAGAAGAGCAGGGAAAAAAGCGATTCGGTATTATTGTTGAACAGTTACAACACCTGTTCGATCCTCCGTCGAAAGCAAAGGGGATCTCTCTGGCGTTTGACAGCCACGTAAACACCGGGCTCAAAGTGTCTCAATCTTTTGCTCTTAAACTGCTGCAGATCACCAGCAACCTTCTTTCTAATGCGATAAAATTTACTCCACAAAACGGTGCTATTGACGTTACGATAACCCGGGACAGCGATAACAATAACAATATCCTGCATATCACCGTTGTGGATAATGGACAAGGTATGACCGCCGATCAGATCGCAGCGTTTAATAATGGTGATGCGGTTGCAAGATCGGCCGGCACCAATGGAGAGCAGAGTTTTGGGGTAGGCCTTGAACATGTCAAGCAGGCGGTCGCCCAGGCAGGAGGAACCATCTCTGTACAGGCTGGAGAAAATAACGGAACACAGTTCTTCGTCTCGTTACCCATACCGGTCGATAACTTTGGCAAATTGCTGTCATCGTTATCTTTGCATAAGGAAACTAAACCCTCGGGTAATGGAGTAAAGTAACCTTACGAAAAGAGATCTTTGCAAAACCTGTTATTCCCGGGGTATTTAGGGCATCCTCAACAGATGCTACCTCACGATGTACCAGCAACGTGCTAGGCTAAAAGGGGCCATAACCGAGATGTCCCTTTAGGCTTGATCTTTATCCAGAAAGAACCAAAAAACCAAGGCGGTAAAAACGGGATGGTATTTTTTGTAACCCGTCCCTCGCCAGAGAGAAATTCTTCCAGTTTGGTGTTATAACTTGTTAATACGAACTCCTCTCCGTCGTTCGAAATTCGTTATTCGCGATTTTACATCCTTAATCCCCCATTCCCCTCCGCTCAAAGCGTTTCCTATATCACAGGTCTTCGAGATTCTTTTCCCGTTTCTCTTTCAGCTCTTTGAAATAGGTGGGCGTGAGGCCGGTAACCTTTTTAAACTGGTTGGACAGGTGGGCCACGCTGCTGTAGTGCAGTTTATAGGCTATTTCGGTCAGGGTCAGCTCATCATACAACAGCAGCTCTTTTGCCCGTTCAATTTTGTGCATAATAATATACTGCTGTATGGTGGTCCCCTTTACCTCTGAGAAGGTGTTGGAGAGATAAGTGTAATCGTAGCCCAGCTTTTCGCTGATATAATCGGAATCATTTACTTTCGGAACTTCATCCTCGTAGTGGATCATTTCCACGATCACGCTTTTTATTTTTTCAACCAGGATATTCTTTTTATCGTCAAGCAGTTCCAGGCCGGCTTTTTTCAGGTTCTCCGCAAATGTTTCCAGCTGCTCATCGGTAATGTCATCCTGAATCTCGACCACGCCAAGGTCAACCGATACGCAGTCAATGCCAAGCTTTTTTAATTCCTCCTTGACCACCATTTTGCAACGCAGGCTTACCATATACTTAATATATAGCTTCATACTGTGCCATTCTTAAACCGTGAACAAGCAAAATTTAAAAAAGATGATTCAAGCAGAGGTTACCCACATTCATTTTGTGGTTCTTCATTCCAACACCGGTATCCTCCCAGTATCCAGTTAAAACGACCGGTCTTTAAGTGGTGGGCACCGGCAAAGGCTCCTTTTCATGACCGAGAAGCTCACTCTCCACCCCGTCAACAGGTATGGCCTCCGAAAGGGGGAACTGCCACAGGATTATACTGGCTGTGAACGGTAATAACGGAACAGCCGGGCCGCCACTTCCTGGTGAATAATCCGTGCTTTGAAATACTGCTGTTTTGATCTCCCTGCCCCCCCTGTGTTTGCAAGTGGGGATGATGTGGAAGTATTTCAAAGTCCTCTCCCAATCGAAGCGGAGGGTTCTATTCTCGTTTTTTTTTCATTTTCTATGTACACCTTCATTAAAGAATCGTACTTCGTGACGAGATTTCGGACCATTTTTTAGTTGAGGTAGTGAAAAGTTAACAAGAAGGAATGCGGGGCCTGATACTCCCCGCATTCTCGGTTATTCGGGTAATCCCGAGTTTTGCCTTTTCTCTCTTGTCATCTATTCAAAACTTCTGCCATAAAAATATTAGAAATTTGTAAATAGATTCCCTGTAGTACGTTTTGCTATTTTCTTGTACCAATTATTGCTATAAAAAGTCCAGCGGACTCCTGGCGTGCCAAGGTTTTTCGTATTGACTCATGCACAGAGAGGAGGACAGTGTCGCTATATCCAGTTCCAACGAGGAGTATTAGAATGGGATACCAGACCAGGGCAGAAATGGCAAGGCGTTATTACACGGCTCTATTCGATCAAATTGTGTTCGATGGCGTACCTGGTCATTTCCACATTTGAGCTTAGGTTCATCTTGTCTTTGATGCGAGACCGATACGTATGGATCGTTTGAGGGCTCAGTGAAAGTTCCTCGGCGATAGCTGTCACCTTCATGCCCCTGGCAATCATGCAAAGAACCTGGAACTCCCGGTCTGACAACTCCTCGTGCATCAGATTGTCCTTGCCAATATCTATTTGTGAGGCAAGCTGCTCGGCTACTTCCGGGGTTATGTATCTCCGTTTTTCAGTAGTGATTTTTCGGATCGCCTTAATCAACTCGTCGGAAATACTTGTCTTGGTCAAATAGCCGTACGCTCCTGCTTTTAAGGCCCGGATGGCAAACCGCTCTTCCGAATGGATACTCAAAATAAGGACCGGAAGTTGAGGATATAGTTTATTGATATGCTTTAGCAGATCGAGTCCACTTTTGCCGGGCATCGTTATATCCAACACTAAAATATTAGGGGTTTTCTCTTCGAGTATATCCAGCAGCTCATCCCCGTCTTCCGCCTCACCGACCACTGTCAAATCGGTTTTGCTGTCGACTACTTTTTTTATTCCCTCTCGAATAAGGGGATGGTCATCGGCGATTACTACCTTAACCATATTTCATATTCCTGTATAGCTTATTCCTAAACTTCCCGAGGGCTTTGCAAAACCCCTCAATTCCTCGTTCTGAGGGAGTTGTACTCCCGTTTAAAAGGGCTATAAGGTCGGTGGTACAACCACCTCCCAACCAAATAGCAGGTTCTGCAAAGGTCCCTCCCCGGGTATTTTATTAATATATTAAGAGATAAGAATATAGTATAAATAAGAAAGAAAATTTATGATATTTTGTTTTTCCGAGGAGAAGAACATGACAACATTTTCATTTCGCCTTAAAAAATGAGATCAATTTTATGGCAGTACATGCAAAAAATGAACAGCAGGATAACAACCAGGATTTCCTGGTAGTCGGGCTGGGCGCTTCAGCCGGCGGACTGGAAGCCCTGGAAGCTTTTTTTGAAGCGATGCCGGATGCTCCGGGCATGGCGTTTGTCGTCATTATTCATCTCTCTCCCGATCATGAGAGCAGCATGGCCGAGCTGCTGCAGGACCACACCTCGCTGCAGGTATCACAAATTACCGAACAAACACAGATAGCGCCCAACCATGTGTATATCATTCCGCCGGGCAAGCTCTTGTCCCTGGAAGACCGGCACCTGGTGTTGGCTGAAGCTGACAAGAAGAATAAAAAACTTACCACGATCGATCTTTTTTTCCGCTCGCTCGGCAAAGCCAGGGGTAATTATTCCGCCTGTGTCATTTTATCGGGAACCGGCAGCGACGGGACCATTGGCCTTAAAACCATCAAGGAACAGGGGGGTATTGTAATCACCCAAGACCCTGAAGAGGCGGGCTACGACGGGATGCCCTACAACGCCATGCAGACGGGCATGGTGGATATGACCCTGCCTGTAAAACACATTCCCGCAAAGCTGAAGGAGTACCAGGAAAGTCTCAGGCAGATTAACATTTCCGATTCCGGGGAGCTTCCGGAACGCGAAACAAAGGTGCTCAGCAAGATCTTTGGAAAGATAAATGTTGCAATGGGTCATGATTTCACCCAGTACAAGCGTTCTTCGGTTCTTCGCAGAATTGAACGCCGCATGCGGGTCACCCGCATAACGTCGCTTTCCGACTACCTGGAGTATATCACTGAGCATCCGCCCGAAATTAAAGAGCTGTTCAAGGATCTGCTCATCAGCGTGACCAATTTTTTCCGCGACCCCGAGGCCTTTGATACACTTCAGGAAACAGTTATCCCCAGGCTTTTCGAGGGCAAGAATGCAACAGACAGCGTGCGCGTTTGGGTGCCGGGGTGTGCTACGGGAGAAGAGGCCTACTCCCTGGCCATATTACTGCATGAACACGCCCAAACGCTCAGCAGTCCGCCGCAAATTCAGATCTTTGCAACCGACATCGACCAGGAAGCACTGGATATTGCCCGCAAGGGGTGCTATCCCGAATCTATGGTTGCTGACATTACAACAGAACGATTACACCGGTATTTCAAAAAGGAAGGATCTGAATATTGCGTCAGGCAAAATATAAGCGGCATGATACTATTTGCTGTTCACAACCTGCTTAAGGACCCGCCCTTCTCCAAGCTTGACCTTGTCAGCTGTCGCAACCTGTTGATCTACCTGAACCGTGATTTACAATCGGAGGTGTTCAACCTGTTCCATTACGCCTTAAAACCGGAGCAGTGGCTGTTTCTGGGCATGTCTGATTCTATTCTGGAAGCCACCGACCTGTTTAACTCCATTGACAAAAAATACCAGATATTTCAACAAAGCACGGTTTCAAAATCCCAGGTGCGGCTGCCGAGGTACCCGCTTTCCAGGCAAAGTGATCGCCGCCCTGCCTATCACCGCCGTAACGAGGTGTATAGCAAAAGGCAAAGTAATATCGAGGAGCTCCACCATCGCCTGCTATTCAACCAATATGAACCGGCCAGCGTCATTATCAATAACAATAATGAGGTTCTGCACTCTACGTCTGACATTGACCGGTTCCTGAAATATTCGGGCGGAGAGCCCAGCCAAAAGATCCTTGATATGGTCATCCCGGACCTCCGAAAAGTACTCAGCCGCCTGCTGTTCCAGGCGAAACAAGATGCAGCCGCATCCACATCCAAAAAAATTAAACTCAATATTGAGGGGGGCTTCCGTCATTACAAGATTATTGTTCGGAAGATAACCGAACCGAATTTTCCTGAAGGATTGCTGCATGTCATCTTTATGGAAGATCCCGATCAAGCGAGCAGCCATCCACAACCAGTTGGACAAATTGAGTCGGTAACCGCGGAGGAATCTGATATTATTTCTGCGCTGGAAAAGGAGCTGGAGCATACCAAAGAACAGCTACACGTTACGATCGAGGAATATGAAACCTCCAATGAAGAGTTCCAGGCTTCCAACGAAGAACTGCAGTCGATGAATGAAGAGCTGAGATCTACGACTGAACAGCTTGAAACCAGCAAAGAGGAACTGCAATCGGTTAATGAGGAACTCAAGAGTGTAAATACCGAACTCGAGCACAAAATTGAAAAACTAAACGAGGCGAACAGCAACCTCAAAAACCTGATGGAGGCTACCGATATTGCTACGCTCTTTATTGACAGCAATAACTGCGTGCAGTTTTTCACCTCGTCGGCCACCGATCTATTTAACCTGATCTCCTCTGATACAGGTCGCCCCTTTAACCATGTGACCCATCAGCTCGACTACGATTCGATACCGGCTGATATCGGCGAGGTAACAGAGAGCCTGCAGCCCGTCAAAAAGATCGTGCCGGATGATCATGGAAATCAATATATCATGCGCGTGCGACCTTATCGCACCATCCATGACAAAATTGACGGGGTGGTGCTTACCCTTGTGGACATCACATCGCTAAAAAAAGCGGAAGAACAGCTTACAGAGCGGGCACGGAGGCAGGAAATTATTTCCGAACTGGGCCTGTTTGCCCTGCAGGAGGATGATCTGCAGAAAATTATTGAAAAGGCGATAGATGACATTTGTGATATTACCGGTATCGATTACGGTTTCGTGTTCGAACGTGATCAGCATGAAGATTTATTAAGGCTGATCAGCACTAATTTGAAAGAGGGTACACCAGGCGAGGCTACCATCGGGCTGGATACCGATTGGGATGTCGGCTATGCCATAATCCGGTCAGAACCATTGATTACGGAAGACTTCCGGGAAGAACAACGATATAGCATACTACCATTGCTTGATGAATATGAGGTTACTTCCGGCATACATATTAATATCGGGGGAAGAGAGGAAGACTTCGGAGTTTTATGTCTCTATACCAAAACATTATACCACTTTTCAACGCACGACATTAGTTTTATTAAAATTATCGCAAACATTATCGGTTCCGCTATTGAACGAAAACGTGCTGCTCAAGAGCTTCTTACAACCAATAATCGGCTTCAAAAAGAGGTTGAACGAAGTACCGAACTCCAAAAACAGATCTTGAGTAACAGCCTGGCAGAACGCTGGGAACTGGGGGGATACCTCCATGACGATCTGGCCCAGATCTTGGCATATATAAAGATGACCGTCAAAAATCTCAAGGATAAGCTGTCGGGCATGAGTCAGGCTAATGCTTCTTCTATGCTCGATGAGATCAATTCTCTTATAGATCTCCAAATTGATACCATCCGCGAACTAAGTCATGACATCATCCCCATTGATGTAGAAGAAGAAGGGGCATCCCATGCGTTTACCCTTCTCATCCGGCGGTCCCAGAAAATCCACAACGTAAAATGTTCCCTGGAAGCTGATGATATATTGGACAAAATCAACAACAGGGAGTTATCCTCCAGCTTATACCATATTACCCAGGAAGCGATCAAGAACGCTGCCACTCATGGAGAGGCGAGTCGAATTTTGGTAGCCATTAGCCAACAAAAAGACCAGTTGATATTGGAAATCAAGGATGATGGCAGGGGATTTTCACCCGAGGAAACAGACAGCAAGGGAATGGGACTGCGGATTATCGGCCATCGGGTTGACTTGCTGGGTGGGACGTTTGCCATTGACCGGCTGCCGGACTCGGAGGATTTCACTACGTGTGTGAGATGTACATTTCCGTTCAAGTCTGTTACATGAGGCTGGGTAAATTCTCCCTGTTCGGTCACGGGCTCCTAATGACCAACCAATTCCACCGATAATCAGACCTCTACTTTACAAGCGGGCTGTACCCTGACAAAGTCCCTGTACCGAGATGGAGCACAACGGGCAGTGTACTCCATCAGTATACATTTACAATATTCAGGATTCCTCAAAAAATCATAGCCGTCTTTTCCCGTGACAGAGGTGCGTTTTGGGAAGTAGTTCCAACGCCCGCCTTTTCCCGGAACCAGTGATATATGTAAGCCTTTTGTGATACAGTATAACACTTTTCAGACCTGGAATAGCGACCTTCTATTACAGTGGGAAATACATCAACTCACCGTTCGGAGGGAGTTGCACTCCCGTTTAAAGACCAATACAGTCGGTAGTACAACTACCTCCCAATAAAACAGTAGGTTCTACAAAGGCCTCTTACAGTAAAAAGACCAATAAATGGGAGCATAATTATGACCCCTACCAGGCATATAAATCGTGTTCTTCTGTCCGCAATTATTGCTGGCTTCGTTATGACAGCCGGTTGCCAGTCGACAGGAATGGAGCGCTCCGATGAAACCCGGATCTCCCTGCAAACCATGGACGACGATATAACGTCGGCGATACGACAGCTGGATGCCACCGGGGCGGCGCTGGGTGAGATCCTCAGGCCCGGCCAACCCGACCTAAAAAAGGCGCTGGAAGCTTTTTCGAATAACGTCGCTAAAATTGCTGTTACCGAGACCAAGTTTAGCCGTCATGCGGACGAACTAACCGAACACGGCACCGATTATTTCGAGGAATGGCAACAGGAGGGCACTGAATATAATAATCCGAAAATACAGCAGCTGAGTGACCGGCGTCGGTCAATACTGGGGGGCGTTTACGGGCGAATTTCTGCACAGAGTACCAGGATTAAAGCCTCCTTTAAAACGTATGCGTCTGATGTAACGGAAATCAAGGTGTTTCTCTCCAACGATCTATCTGCCAATGGCGTGACCGCCATCGCCCCGATCGCGCGCCGGGTTATCAGCGAAGGGGACAGTCTTAAACATGCTATGCAGAATGTCCAAAGCATCATTCAGAGTGCACGAAACGAAATGGCACAAAGCGGAAGCGGCCTGTAATGTTTGTTGGCACGACCATTAGCGGACCTTCTTTGGCTCTGATTGTTTTCCAAGTCGCGCAAGTGACATGGATGGATAAAAAGATAAGCAGAGGAGTAGAGCGTAGCAGTTATGAAAGATTTGTTTCACGTTACGCTCAGACATGAAAAAGAGATCGACTTTTATTCAAAACAATACCTGTCGGCCTTTGAAATATTACTGTTTTAACCTTCCCAAATTCCTTCTTCGTGTACAAGAGGGAATGATGAAGCGATATTTCAACAACCTCAAATAATCAAGGTAAAAACATGGATATCCTGAAAATTATTTTTGCAATTATTCTTCCTCCAGTCGGAGTTTTTTTAGAAGTTGGTTTAACAGGTGCTTTTTGGATAAATGTGATACTAACCATACTTGGCTACATTCCCGGAATTATTCATGCTATATGGATTATTGCCAAACATTAATATCCGGGATTTTATGGTGAGTGTTGCGATTCATTTTTTCCTCACCCAAAACGGACACTCCATTCCGGGATTACCGGTTGTACTGGGATATCAGAATGGCAATGGAAGAGATTTTTTGAAAAAATCAGAAATATCACCGCCTCCCATTTTATGATATTAGGAGTGGGGTGAAATACCTCGCCAATCCCCCATCTGGATGCAGTAGGGGGAGAGGTCGAAACAGTAGTTTTTTAGTGACTCTTTAAAACGCTTTTCGTCCTTGAATCACCTGTAATAAAACAGCTATTACGGCAATGACAAGCAATACGTGAATAAGGCCACCCGCGCTGTATCCAATAAATCCAACCAGCCAGCCGATTATTAAAATTACGGCAATAATATAGAGTAGATTTCCCATGGTAGTCTTTTTAAAAGATTGTAATCCAGCTCTCTGGATTATGTAATCTGCCTCTTATTAAAAATCGTGGCAAACAGAACCACACTACACATAGCCTGATCGTTCTTGTGGCCGCTAATTGCGAAGGCAGAGGTGGAGTGTATCTCCACCAAGAAATGTACTATCATTTAACCCGGTCAATATTACATGATCCTGAAAAAGAGTTACAAATATCACAGATCTGCCAGGCTTTTGGTTCTTTCGGTAAAACCCTTAAAAACCCGTGACCTGACGTTTTAAGGGCGTTGTACTCCCGCTTGCCAACCCCCCTCCCAACAAACAGAAGATCCTGCAACCCCGATAAATGAGGATTTTGTATTCTTGAGAATAGCAATATGGCGCAAAACAACAGTTTTGCAACGTGCTCGCTAAGATTTTCGGGACCTGTGATATATGCAAATCTTTTCCCCCATTGTATAACATTTATTGGGCATAAAGGGGGATCTTATAGTACATATAAAAATTTTGAGCCAACAGGTAGGAGAATCCACTCTGCCCGATCGTCGTCATTCTTGATTATTGGGCCGTTTGTTTCCCCGGCTTCAGTATTGTCACCTGGTACCTGTTCTGTTTGTAATTGCTGTTATAGCAATATAACGGTAGCTAAATCAACGAAGGCGGGTTATATGCTTGAAGTCTTTCACAAAAACATATCCAACTTTAAAAATAACGTCATGAATACGAGAAAAGCATTATACGCCATACTTGGTGGTGTGGCACTTACCACCATAATCGGAATCCTGGTAACGCCCTACAGAGACTCCTCGGGGCGAAAGAGTATCGTCGACAAAGCCAAAGACTATACAGACACTGCCGGAGAAACAATAAATGAGTCGGTTGACAATGTTAAAAAACAGGTAAAAAAAATGGGCGAAGACGCTGAGCGAATGATTAATGAGGGAGGAAACGCGGTATAAATTACGAAAGTGAAATGAAACAGACCGTTACCATAGCGATGTTTATCGCTGGAATGATTATTACAGGAACGGCCCGGGCACAAGATGAGATGCCAGCAGTTACTACGCAGTATCGGCTCGTTGAAGGGATTGTGCAACTGTCCAAACCCGGTGAAGAGTCGGTATTGATTAATCTCTGGGGAGATGTAAACGCCCCCGGGCGATTTATGGTCCCCACCGGTACCACACTTATCGAACTGATCTCATTCGCTCGCGGCCCGGCCAGTTTCCGTACGGGCGAAACCACCCTTGACTGGTCCAAATTGCGTGTTGAAGTCAACGTATCCCGGCGCAACCAGGAAATGAACATTGATGAAGTGGTCAATTTCAGGTTTCGCTATACGCAACAGTTACCAGCTGGAATGCGCGATTTCGTACTGCAAGAGAATGACTTCATTACGCTTGAAGTAAAAAGACGCCCGGCCTTTGTCGACTACATGCGGATTATAGGCCCCATCTCCACCGTTGTGGCCGCTATGATACTGCTCGTAGACAAGCTTTAGCCCGTATTCCTGGTGAGATACCCGGGTAAAAGATGATCCACTACTGCGCTGGCTACGGAATCACATGTCATGTCTCTTCCCCCGATTTCTGTGAAATGTGTGATATATACAAGCTTGCGTCGTTGATCTGTAACGCTTCCCGGGGGCAGAATGCTCATATTACTTCTGTGAAATTAATTCACAGCTGTCCCGCCAGTCGCGGGCAATTGAAGGAGTTTATGATGAAACTACTAAACCAAACTTATACGTGGCACGGTGCACTGCTGATAATAGCTGCATTAGTTATTACCAGTTGTGCTTCAACCGGCATGCAGCGTTCGCAAGACACCCAGACAACCATGGAGACCATGGACAATGATATTCAAGAAGCATCCCGGCAGCTCGATGCCACAGGAGCATCCCTGGATGAGCTTATGAGGCCCGGGCAGACCGATATAGCAGGCGCGTTTGAGACCTACAAGAATAATGTGGGAAAAATGGAGTCCATGGAGAAAAAATTTGCCAAACATGCTGAGCAGATGAAAGCTAAAGGCATTGATTATTTTGAGGAATGGAAAAAAGAGGGCACCGAATACAAGAACCCTCAAATTCAGCAACTGAGTGATCAGCGGCGCGCTGCACTTGGAGAAATCTATGACAAAATTGCTGAAAACAGCATCGGCGTAAACGAGGCGTTCAAAGCGTACGTGTCTGACGTAAGAGAGATCCAGACGTACCTGTCAAATGATCTGACTACCAAGGGAATCGCGGCCATTGCCCCGACCTCCGATAAAGTCGTCAGTGAAGGAGCCAGCCTGAAGCGGGCTATCCAGCATGTACAAACTGCCATTCAAAATGCGCGAGCAGAAATGTCACAAACCAGTAGTAACTAATTATGAAAAACTTTAATCCCATTATAGTGAAAAAACCAGCTTTAATACTCGTAATATCCATGATGACTACAGTCGTCCTTTTAACCGGCTGCAACAGCCCGGACCAAAATATGGAAAATGCACAATCAGCCGTAGTTGAGGCCAACCGGGAGCTGGAAGAAGCTACCCGGGAATACCAGGCCGATATGAACCAGTACCGTGAAGAAGCAGCCGAAAGGATTGCCGCCAACGACTCAACGATCACAGCTTTCAAGGAACGTATGGCCAACAAAACAGCCGATGTGAAGGCGACATACGAAAAACAACTGGCCGAACTCGAACAAAAGAACAGCGACATGAAAAAGAAACTCGCTGACTACAAAGGGGAAGGAAAAGAGCAGTGGGAAACCTTTAAAACTGCTTTTAACCGCGAGATGAATTCCCTCGGTGAAGCCTTTGAAGATTTTACTGATACCAATTCCTAACATCACCCTTATCGTTATCATCCCTTAATCCCTAAAAATAACATTCATCAAAGAGAAACCCCTCAAGGACAGAGATAACCCTCTGTCCTTCTTTTTTGGATCCTGTTTGCAAAATTAATACAGGAGGATACCCATCTGAAGTTTTTGGTCTCTTGGTGATAAAAGCGGGATAGTGTTATAACCATGAAGTAATCTTTGTCTATTGGGTATGTCAGTCAGTACTACCCTCGCCACAGATATCCCATTATAACCGGCAATCCCGGAATGTGAGTGTTCATTTTTTCAGTAAAGAAAAAACGAACCTAAAAAATTCACCATAAAATCCCCAGATATTGACCTTTTGCCACCTCCTAACAATTATTTGCCTATCCACACCAAGTGGTTTTACTGGGATCAGTTGCAGGGATTTTCTGGACTTGGGGGCGCTTGCTGGAGAAAATAGTCTTATATCCCTCCGGCATAGCGATTTCTGAGCCGCCCCGGGCAAACGCAGCGCAGGCGCAGGGTAGTTATTTGTGACTGGTTATTAGTTATTTGGGACAACGAATAACTAATTCCTAATAACCAATAACTAATCCCGCCGGCGATTCATTGGGTTCGTTTTTGTTCACACAAAAAGGAACACCTCTGCCATGAGAAAAGAGCTACCGTGATTTTTTGAGGAAGGAAAGCCCTAATTACATTATGAACCAACCGATAACAACACAGGCTTCCGCGTTTACTGAGTTGGGAGTTTTAACCAGGTACCTGCATCGATCTGTTCATCGAGGCCCACCTGGTTCATTATGGCCAAGTCCTCTGGCGACACTGTTATCGAATAGCTTTCGAGGTTCCCTGGAAGAAAGGACTGAAAGGTGCCTGAACGGCTGGCTTTTACCGCCTGCAGGCGAACCGGTTGAATATTCAATATCCCTGAATCGGTCAGCTGCTTGAATCCACTGGTTATCTCATCAAAACGGGAAGCATAGGTTCCATACTTCTCAGCTGTTGTGTAGTTTAAAAAGCGATAGATGGAGCCATCATATTCTATGGCATAGAGATAGAATTTAAGCTGGGTCCCGTCCTCGGTCTGTCCGGTGGCTTCTGCCCGGTATGCAGAAAGGCCGTTGCTTTGGGTATCTGATTTTCCCAGCGTGGTAATGCCCTCTTGATTTAAGAACTCGTTAACGGAGGCCTCTGCACCCGCCGACTCGCCGTCCAGCGTCATAATCGAAACGGCATCCTGGTCCCCGCTTACAACCGCAACCAGTGACCGCTGATTAACCACCTGCCAGTCCTCAGGATAGGGAAATTGAAATTTCATATCCGGATGGTAGAAATGGCCGTTACGGGTAAACCCCTCCCGCGGATTTTCGCCATAGATCATATTGTCGAGCTTGCCCATATACTGATCGGTGTTGTCAATGGTCTGTTCATATCCTTTTGCTTTCCACTCTTCGGCAAGTTCAGGAATACTCCTTGCCCTTTCGCCCGGATCGGGATGGGTTGATTGCCAGTCGGGAATGCTCTGGCCGGACTGTTTGGACATCCGCTCCAGGGAAACAAAAAACTGTGCCCCTTCAGCCGCCTCGTATTGTTGCATGGCGGCGTACTCAACCCCAAGGCGATCGGATTCCCGTTCGTCATCGCGGCTGTAGCTTAAAAACAGCAGCTGGGCTGCCTGGCTGCCAATACCAAGGATATCTCCACCGGGAAGCCCCAGCAGTTCCCCGCCTATGGCTCCCCCGATCAGGGCAATCTGTCCCATCTGCTGCTCGAAGGCTCGCTGGGAGGCATGGCGTGCAATCACGTGGCCGATTTCATGACCCAGCACCACGGAGAGCTGGGCTTCATTGTCAAGATGCGACAGCAGTCCCCGGGTTACATAGATGTATCCGCCCGGCAAGGCAAAAGCGTTGACGACCGGGCTGTCTAAAACACGAAAGTAAAAGTCCGTTCCTTCATACTCGGCAGGCGTGTCGGCCCGGTTCATATGGCTGACGGCCAGCATCTCCTGCCCAATATTTTCCACATACGCTTGCAGCTCATCATTATCATATACCCCGTATTGTTGTTGAATCTGCTGGTCGGCATCTTTGCCAATCTGTTTTTCCTGGTCCCAGCTATAGCCGTACGCCCGCCGTTCACCGCTTATCGCACTTTCCTGTATACTGCAGGCAGAAACCAAAAGCCCCAGCATGAATATCAGCCATATATTTGAAATAATGGGTCTCATAATCGATCTCTCCTAATTTTTCTTATTGTGTACACAATTCCGGGATATTAAACCGTCAAAGCCAATTTGGGACGATTGGATTCATCATATTTCACTGCCTAATAATTTTTCAATCCCCCCTCTAACGCAGCTTGGTTGGATGGGCCCATGAGTGATATGTCAATCAATAAAGATCAGCATAACAACCCTTATGGACTATTAGACCGACAATTGACTACTCCTTAGACTGATAAATGACTACTCCCAGAATGAGTACGATTAGTGATATGAGAATCGGAACCCAATTACCAGTACTTACAGCGACATCTGCCCCCAATAATTCAAAAGATTCAGAATCGTTCATATATTGAATTCCAAAATATATCACTCCGATCAATCCGCCTACACTTAAGATACTTCCAATTGTCTGTTTCATAATTTCTCTCTTTTTAATTTTCATTACTTGGAACCAATGTACACTCTCACAAAATAGCGACTCAGCTAGAATAAAATGCTCCCGTGACTGTAGCTATCTTTTTAGTTTTCCTCATCTGAAAGAGCAATTCTAACAGATTTCTCATAACAATTTTTAAATATTCGTGCCGGGATGTGTTACAAATTATTGTGAAAGTATTACATATATCGCAGGTTTTGTTTGTTTTTTACACAGAGGAGGAGCTATCATTTTTTCTAGCAGCTGTTATATGGATTTCCAGCCATCAAAGAGAGATTAGCGAAAGCGAAATCATTACCTATTTGCAAAAATTGAAGAGTCTTTTTCATCGAGGTCAGGAACGGCAGGTGCATTCAGCTTCAGTGATATATACAACTAATAACCGGCATGCTGTAACAACTCTCAGTCAATTTATGTGCAGATTAAAGGCGTGATAATTACTCCACGCTAATCAAAAATATATTATGAAAACAAATAAACAGTTATTTAAATGCACCACTCTCTCAGCCCTGCTTTTTGCCGGTTTTTCTGCTGGTGGTATAGCACAGGATACAAGCACTGTCGCTGAGCCAGAGACAAAAGCACCCGTCATTTTATCAACCATTCCCGCTGGTGATGAGTTGAATGTTGATCTAAGTAGCGTTATCGAGGTAACATTCAGCAGTGATATGAATGAAGAAAGTATCAATGGGAGGACATTACTTTTACATGCTACGTATGCAGATACAATGCACGGAGAGCATGGAGGCCATGGCGAGATCCTGGATAATCCAATCAGTGACCGGTCAACAATTAAAGATTCTGAAAATAGCCGGCAGTATTCTACAGGTCCTGTAGGTGGAACTATCAGTTATTCTGATAAAGTAGCACTGTTTACACCTGACAGGGAACTTAACGAGGGTACTCTGTACACCTTTACCGTTACAAATGGTGTCAAAAATTCAAAAAATATTGCACTTGAAAATGATCAAACCTGGAGTTTTACAACCACAGGAAGATCTGGCGCAACTGGCTTTGATAAAGAAAATGACAGATATGGTATGGATTGGACTGAGAACAGCTCAATGTATGCCATGTTAACAAATAGGACAACGAGTATTGATCTCGGTAAAGCCGGCCATTTTGTTATTCTGGCAAAAACATCTGTTATAAACAGTTCATCATCCGTTATTACGGGTCACGTCGGAGAAGGCGCTGTGGCAACCAGCACTCCAAAAGAGGAGGACATCTTTAAGCCAACACTGCAAACAACCTCCGGTCAGGTTTTTGTTTTGCATGCGAACCAACGGAATGCAACTTCTCCAGATGCCATTGAAGCCATCGAAGACATGATGTCTGCCTTCGGTGATGCATCAATGCAGAACGGAGATGATTCAACCAGTCACAAGGATGAACGTTTCCTCAATAGTGTATTGTCCCCCGGAGTACATGAATGGAGTGATTCCCTTCATATAGCCTCCGATATTACTCTTTCAGGCAGTGTAGATGATGTGTGGCTGATCAAGGTAGGTGAAAACCTTACCATAGGGGAAAATACGGTATTCTCTTTAACCAATGGAGCCCGTGCAGATAATATCTTTTGGTATGTAAAAGGCGATGTAACCATCGGCAAGAATGCCCATTTTGAAGGCATCATCCTGTCCATCAATGAAATCACGCTTGAAAAAGGTGCAAAACTGAACGGGAGATTGTTTAGTCAAACGTCAATCATCCTCGATGATAATACCGTTACTGAACCCAGAAGTATCGACAGCCAAACTTCTTCAACAATCAGGTAAGGCAGGAAAAACTGTTCTATAGTAATCTGAAGTAGTCATAAAGCGGGCACCGGCCGGTGCCCGCTTTATTAAATTATTCTTGCAACTAATTCATCTTGCAAAAAAAATTTTATGCAGCAATAACCTGGCTGACCGGCATAACCGGTATTCTAGAAGTATATCAGACAACCACAATTTTGCGCCTATTTATTAGGTTTTAGAAGGTCATCTCCTTCTTCAGGAGATCTTGACTTCCGGGCCTGTTCTAAAATTTCCTCATCATTGCTTTCCAGCTGTCCTTCTGCCTTCGTTATTAATTTTGAATCTTCTGCAACAGGTCTACTCACGGTTTTTTTCTTATCGGACGCTTCCGTTTCCTTTCGGGATTGAATGGTTACACCATCGAGGAATATTCTTTCCCTTGCATCATCAGGCATTGAAACCCCCTCTGCCAAATAAGCGGTTTTAATCTGCCTTAGCACAGATGATTTTACCTTTAATACATTATGTTTGCTTCCATCCACCCAAACATAGAACATCAAATTAATGGTAGAAGGAGCCAGCTTGTCCACCAAAACCAAGGGCTCCGGTTCCCTCAAAACGGCCGGATGTTCTTCAAATATCTTTGTGGCAAGATCCTGTGCAGACGTAACGCTGGCATCATATCCAATACCAATAACAAAACTGAATCGCTGGTTTGGATTACTGGTGTAATTGAGGATACTGCTTTTATAGACGATAGAATTTGGAATTTGCAGATGGTTGCCGTCAAGGGTCATAAGTAGCGTAGCCCGAATGGTAAGCCGCTGGACATATCCAATATTGTTATTTATCTCTACATGATCACCCGCATGAAATGGGTTTTGAACACTCAAAAAAATACTGGCCAGGAAATTTTCCGTTATATCCCGGAATGCGATCCCCAAAACAATCCCCAGCAACCCTGTACCTCCCAGTATGGTGAGAGCTACATTGGTTAAATCTGCAACATGAAAAACGATATATATACCCAGGAGGAAAACAAAAATGCCAATACCTCGTGCAGCAATATCCTGCAAAAGGTCGTTCATTTGACGATTTACCAAATAAGCGCGGGCACCTTTAGCTACCAGCAGGGAAATTCCCCAGAAGATAACCAGTACCACTATTCCGAAGATCAGGAATGGAATAGCACTCATAATATTTCGCCATAATTCCTGCAAGCCGGTATAAGCGGGTTGATAATCCCATATATCCGGATCCAGAATATCAATTCTATTTACGACGGCAGTTACGTCCTGGGTATTTCTGGCCAAATCTCCCGCCCATCTCTTATAATCACCGGTTTCTGTTGATCCACTTAGAAAAACTACCCCATCGTTCACCTCTACCTGTGGATTTTCGAACCACTCTGTTGCAGTTAAAATCCGGGCAAGCCGATCCCGTATCTGGGAATCATCTGCTACTGGTGCAACATCTACGCGTTCGGGAGCGGCAGTTTCATCCGGTTCAGTCGTTTCAGTCTGGTTCTGAACCTGCGCAAGCACGCTATGCGGCATGGTGATCAGCAGGAGAAGTACGATAAATATGTACTGATATTCTTTATGCATACAGGTCTCTTAATAGTACTGATATGTATCTGGCGGATTTAAACCAGCAAAACAATTTGGTAAATATTGCCTCTTGAAGCTTCAGAAATATGGCTAACAAAAACCTTAATCACAATTTGAATGTTATTTTGCCAGGGGAATTTCCCACCGGGATAACTTTCATAGATGTACATGTTAACCCGAATATCTCACAGATCAGTTGTTGAAAGTTTTGTTACCAAATGAAATGCAACTATTTGAATCAATGTATGGGATGGCTGAAATGAAATTAAATAAAAGCTCGTTACCTGTAATTAAGACCCCATATTAGTCAATGATAAGCTATTTGCTACAACCAAGATCCTGCATTGGCATAAAGGGACCCGCAAAATTGGAAGGGTTTTGGGCAAATTAGCAAAATTCCTTGCATTTAATCACCACATAAATACCTTTAATTTATTGGCAGCCAATGAAGTAATGGGGGGACTGAGGAAGGCCCTAATTAAACGGATATTTTGGGGATAAAAAGTAAAAAAACTCACATTGTCCAAAAGATCGGCACCAAGATGATGACAAGCGCCCACAACGTTAATTCAAGCGGGAAACCGACCTTGAAGAAATCCGTAAACCGGTAATTGCCGGGACCATAAACCATAAGATTGGTCTGGTAACCGATCGGGGTGATCAGCGACATGGAGGCCACCAGGGTAATCGAGATAAACAGGCCGCGGGCTTCAACGCCCTGTGACTCGGCAACCGACAACGCTATGGGGAACATCAGGGCTACCGCGCCGTTATTGGTAATAACTTCAGTGAGCAGACCCGTAACAATAACAACCCCGGCCAGCACCGCCCGGTGGCCGTACGCGCTGGTCAAATCCACCATCCACCTTCCGATGAGTTCGGACGTTCCGCTTACCTCCATGGCTTTCCCCAGACCAATAGCGGAACCAATGACTATTAAAACAGTCCAGTCAACCGATTTTCGAGCTTCACCGGCTTTAATGACATTGAAACTCAACAATACCGCAACTCCCAAAATGCCCGCCAGCGCAATATGAACCAGTCCAGTGGCGACCAGCGATACAATGCCCACTAACACGGCCACCGAAATATACAAATCTTTTCCCCCGGGCCGGCGCTCTTCAATGCTTGTTTCTGCCCCCACTGCTTCCCCACCGGCCGCACTAGTCAGGAAAAAATCTTTGGTATCCTCATGGACCTCTCGGAATCCAGGCCTTGTATCAAGCAACAGCACATCACCGGGATGCAGTACAAACGGTCCAAGAGGCTGGTCAACACGTTTTCCTCTCCTGCGCACGCCGGTTACGGCGGCTCCGAACCGGTCTAGGAGCCTGGCTTTTTCAACGGTGCTGCCCACCAGCGGCGATCCTTCTTTTACAACCACCTGGTGAAGCTCCCGTTCCGGGCTTCCCTCCTGCTGCACATCATCTCTCGGAGGCTTATGAACAACGTGCAGCCCGGAATAATCGGTCAAGTCAGGTGCTTTCACTGCAATGCCCCCTTTTGCAGTATACAAAAGATGATCGCCCTGCCGTAGTTTCTCATTTTTCGGAACAGGTGCTATTTCACGGTCCCCGCGGTTAATACGAGAAAGGAAGAAGCCCTGTATTTCATCTAACCCTGTTTCCCTTACCCTTTTTCCAATTACATCTGCACCTTCTCTAATCTCAACCTCCACCAGCAGGTTCCGTTCCTGCTCCTCCTCATAGCGAATATCGCGACGGGCCGGGGTTAACAGGGGAGAAATGAAAACGAGGTACAACAGTCCGACAACTGCACTGGGTACGCCAACCCAGGCTAGTTCAAAAAAGGAAAGACCCTCAAATCCGTGACTTTGCAGCAGTCCGTGGGTAATGAGGTTGGTACTGGTCCCGATTAAGGTGCAGAGCCCTCCCAAAATTGCGGCAAAAGAAAGGGGCATAAGCAGCTTTGAGACGACAATGTTATTTTTCAGGGCCCATCGCCGGATAGCGGGAATACCCATCGCTACAACGGGAGTGTTATTTAAGAAGGCGGAATAGATGGATACACTGGGGCACAACCGCAGCAATATTCGCTGGATACTCCGGGTCTCCCGTCCCAGGATAAAGGAACTGGCACGGTCGAGCGCGCCGCTTTCCCGCATCGCCGCCGACACCACGTACAGGCTGCCCAACGCAATTAATGTTGTATTTGCGAATCCCTGGAACGCCTGCTCAAGGCTTAGAACCCCGCTGATTGTGAGGATAGCCAGGGCCGTCAACAGGATAGCATCCGGGCTCCACAGGTCAATCACCAACCCGATAAAAGCACCTACCAATACTCCAATAATTAGCAGCTGTTCGAATCCCATGTGGAGTAAGACAAGATTATAATTTCCAGATGAATAGCCCCTTTATCACGCTTCTCGCTGCTGGTCGGGGGCCCGGGAGCGCCTGCTCTTCAATAGAAAACCGAGCACCAATCCTGATACAAAGCCTATACCCCCGGTCAGGAATAGCAGAACGACCAGCGACATTTCTGCAGTAAAGCCCAGAAAGTGGGCCTGAACGGAAGCGGTATTTTGTACCACAAGCAACACCAGGACCAGGGTCAGAATCACGAAAATTGCCACTTTTGTTTTTTTCATAGTGTACTTCCCATTTTCAGTACCAGGATTAATCGACCGGCGTCCACTCAATCAAAGGTATAAATTAAATTACCCACCTGGTAAGTGAATTTTGCTGCACCGGAGCCTTAGTTTAATTCATTTAACAAGCCGAACCCGACAGGTGCATACATTTGCTATTCATAAGAATTGGTGCTTTGGGCCGTACCTCATCCCGCATTATTCCCGAAGAGTTCCTAAATAATTGGATGGCTCAAATTTTGGAATTTACCGTTAAATATTTTTAAGCCACCTTTACAGAATCTGCTGTTTTGTTGGGAGGTGGTTGTATCACCGACATTAACATACGGGAGAATAACGCCTGCAACGAAGGGTCGAGGAGATTGCAAAGGTCTCCATAACTTGATCCTGAAAAACCGATTTTTCCGCTAACATCTTTCCCATTGCTTTCCGCTACTACATGAAGCCCTAATATTCTGGCTTCATTTAATACACATCAACATCTCGCACCGGCTTTATATTTCTGAGAACCACCAGGGTTGGCCAACCCTGGTGGTTAAACATTTATTACTACGGTTTTTCGGCATACACCGTAATGCTGTAGATGCCTACCCCGGAAGCGTTGAATTCCCCGATTTCATCAGCGGACATGTACGGGCTTAAAATATCATCCGGGAGCTGAATCTCTTTCTGTTTTTGGAGGGTGATATTTTCGAAGCCGCTTTCCCTTATGACCGACAGATACGCATCAAGGTCGATTGCACCGGCAACACAGCCCGCGTACATTTCGGCGTCCTCTTTGAGAGATTCAGGCAGATCGCCCTTGGTGACGACGTCGGAGATGCTGAAATGCCCCCCGCTTTTAAGGATCCGATATGTCTCCGAAAAAGCCTTTTTCTTGTCGGGCACCAGGTTCAGCACGCAATTGCTGACTACCACATCGGCCAGTTCCTCTCCGAGCGGCATATCTTCAATATCTCCGACCACAAATTCCACATTTTCATATCCCAGTTTCGCGGCATTTTTCCTAGCTTTCTCCACCATCTCCTCGGTCATGTCCAACCCGATGACGCGCCCGGTTTCGCCTGCGACCTGACGGGCCACAAAGCAGTCGTTGCCCGCCCCGGAGCCGAGGTCAACCACCGTATCTCCCTCACTGATCTTTGCAAATTCGGTGGGCAAACCGCATCCCAACCCCAGGTCCGCCTCTTCATTGTACCCTTCAACCGTCGAATAATCTTCGGCAAATACCGCGTAATCCACGGTATCGCAGCAGCCGGTTGCTCCGCAGCAGGAACTCGCATTTTGGTCGCGTGACTGCTTGCTTATTTGGGCATATTTTTCTTTCACTGTAGCTTTTAAATCTTCAGATGTTTGGTTTTTGGTATTCATGGTGTTAGCAGCATTCGTTGTTAATGGATTTGAGTAGTTTTCCGGCAAGTTCGCCGAGCAGGGCGTGAAGTTCCGGGACGACCTCCTCGTCAAGGCAGTAGCAGGTGCGAACTCCGTCGATTTCGCCCTTAATGATACCCGCTTTTTTCAGAGCCTTCAGATGTTGTGAGACCGTGGACTGCGCCAGCGGCAACTCTTCCGTGATATCGCCACAGATGCATCCCGGGCGGTCTGCCAGAATCTGGAGAATCGCCACTCGCGCGGGATGCCCCATCGCCTTGGCCAGCGCCGCCGTTCGCTTCTGTTTTTCTTCGAAAAGACCTTCCTTGGTTATCGCCATAGCTAAACTTTTAATCGTTTATCGTAATAAAACGATATAATATATGCATCCTTGTATTCTCCTCCAAATAATCGCGGATTTTTTATCTGGTTTCCGAACTAGTGTCATGTCAGCCATAAACAGTCGGGGTTACGGGATACTGCAACGCAGATGACACTGATACCGAGGATTAGCCACAGAATAGGTTTTCAAACAGCCCCTTCAAATGATCAATTTCGTAGATTAGCCTGATCGGTAGTATTCGCATTTTGCCAGTCGGCCGGTAACAGTCTCTTGCAGCACGGCTATTACGACTAGCCGGAAACAACAACCGGACGTTTCCTGTATAACCTCACGATTCCGGCCCTAAAACCTAACCGGGAAACCTGCGGTGAACGATGAATGGCCGGAATCAATTACAACATCACAGATTAAACAAAATTAAACAAAACTATTATTGTATGATGGCAAGCTACACGACAAAACTTAAATCTTTTTTCCTCTCTTTCTCAATTATTTTGCTCTGTTCTGCCGTAGCCGTTGCCCAGTCGGCCGACAGCCAGGAGCCCGACTTTAACGCATTTCAGCAGCAGTTAAAAAAGGATTATTTTTCGGTAGGCGCCCTGTTACAAACCATCGGGGACTACCAGCACGAACGCTCCGCGGGATACAACGGATTTTTGGTCGGCAATGCCCGTTTGCAGGTGTACGGCGAATTTGACCAGGGATTTGGCTATCAGCTGCAAACAAATTTTACCAGTTCAGCCGCCCTGCTGGATGCCGCGGCCTACTACCGGTTTTCGGATGGTTTCCAGGTCAAAACAGGGGTTTTTAAATCACCCTTCAGCTACGAGTACCTGACCGGGGCCGCCGCCATTGATTTTGTAAATCGATCAACCGCCGTCAGTCAACTGGCTCCAAAGCGCCAGATCGGGGTTCAGCTCTCCGGACAAACCACCGACGGTATCCTCCATTACAGCGTTGGCGCGTTCAATGGCAATGGATTTGGAATAAACCGAAATAACGACTCCCACCTACTCTATGTCGGACGACTGGAAGCCCGGTTTGACACCGACCGGCAACATTCCGACGACCAGATTACGTTCGGGGTCAACGCCTCCCGGGAAACCAAACGGCGCAGCGGGTTTATCGGCGGTATACGGGGAGACCAGACGCTGCTGGGCACGGATGTCCGAATCACTCAGAGCAACCTTTTCCTGGCCGGCGAATTTATCTATTCCTGGCTTGATGCGGATTCCCAGGCCGATCAATACAACCCGTTTGGATACCACGCTACCGCCGGCTACCATGTCACTCCAAAAACACAGCTGCTGGCCCGGTGGGACTATTTCACCAGTGATGAGTTGCCCGGGAGCGTCAATACCGAATCGATTCTGGCCGGGATCAACATCTTTCCCACCAGCGTCTCTGAAATTCAACTCAACTATATCATTCCGACCAAACAATCTATTGAATACTCCCAGGTGCTGGTTAACTTCCAAATAAGCATCTGATTCCGCTTTGGACCTGTAATACACTCCCGCGGGAATACGGCATTGCCGATCTAAACAGTCCGTTCACGGGTACTGTTTGAATATCATTCCGCGGTGATCTGCAGCATCGGTTTCATCTGCATTCCGGTAAACCTGACGATTCATAGTTGAGATGGCACCGGTCGTCCTTTTTATAATTTAAAAATAGGATTGAGCTTTCGATCCGAAACGAAGAAATTGGACCAACAGTTTAGCAGGAACAGTAACCCAACACTACCATCTATCATGCAACGCACGCAGCAAAAACCCGTGGTACTGATTGTGGATTCGGTCTACAACCGCGCACCGCAGCTTTTTTCATCCATATCAGATTTACATATTCTTGAAGCCCCGACAGGGGAGGAAGCCCTCGCACGCATGGTCAAGGAAAAACAGGCCGCAGCGGTGGTGCTCAATGTTGACTCCTACCGTGGACCTCTCTACCAATCTTTTGGCAACAAGGGTCTGCTCGCCCGGTTCGGAGTGGGTTGCGATGGCGTGGATTTTGACAAAGCTTCAAAACACGGGCTGGTCGTCACCAACACACCGGGCGTCCTTGATTCCACGGTCGCGGAATTCACGGTCTTTCTGGCGGGCGAAGTGCTGCGGATGGCGGGCCGCTGCAGCAACGAGATCAAGCAGGGCCGTTGGAACCCGGTTATGGGAAGAGAACTGCATGGAAAAACCTTTGCTATTCTTGGACTTGGCAACATCGGGAAGCGGGTCAGCCAAATTTTGTCATTTGGATTTGGGGTGGATGTACTGGCGCTAAAAAAACATGCAGGCGACCCGGATCGGCTGAAGGAAAAATACGGGGTTAATAAAATTTCGACAGAATTTTCTGAAATTGCTCCCCACGCGGATATTGTATCGCTGCATCTGCCCGCCAACAGCGAGACTCATCATTTTTTGGACCGGGACCGCCTGCATCAGCTGAAGAGGGGAGCTGTACTCATCAATACCGGACGCGGTGCACTTGTCGATGAAATTGCTCTTTACGAAGCCCTGAAAAGCGGTCAACTAGCCGGAGCCGGACTTGACGTGTTCGCCCGCGAACCCTACAAGCCCGCTGACCCGGATGCCGACCTGCGCACCCTCTCCAACGTGATTCTCACTCCTCATATCGGCAGCAGCACGAAGGAGTGCTCCCGAAGAATGGCCAAACGGGTGTTGCAAAATATTCGCTATTTTCTGGATAAAGAATATGACCAGATGGATGTCGTTACCAGGTAGCCCAATACCAGGAATGGTTGCAACGGAAATCTTGGGAAAATTTAAACTGACTGGTTGGCTGACACATCCCGGCCACGTTAACAAGTAAACAGGTTACACTCCTTTTGTGGCACCTGCTTATTTCTCTTCAGGGGAGGTTGTAATATTGGCACATGAAATAGTCATTTTTCGGGGATATCACGTTGACACTATGCAGGGGTGATCAAATTTTCGAAATAATTGGCAAAATTCGTATTGTAAATTCCTGCCATTGGATAACAATGTAAACCAGAGCAGATGGTATTTTTACTACATACATGAAAAAAAAGAACAGTTATACCGTTGAAGATGTTGCAGAAGAAGCGAATGTATCAACCGCGACGGTTTCCCGGGTCTTCAGCGGGTCGGCAAAAGTAAATACCAAAACCACTGAGCGGGTGATCAAGGCCGCCAAAAAACTGAATTACCGGCCGAGCCGGGTTGCCCGCCGCCTGCGGGTTAAGAGTACCCAGTCGATGGTGATCGGCCTGATCGTAACCGATCTGCAAAATCCCTTTTTTTCCGAAATTGCGCGCGGCGTGGAAGATGTGGCTTATGAAAACAAGAACGGTGTAATTGTCTGTAATTCTGACGAAAACCTGAAAAAAGAACACTTCTATCTCGACACGCTGCTGGATGAACAGGTCGCCGGACTGATCATGGCCCCGACAAGCGGTAACCACGAATATATTCAGGAAATTGTTGATCAAAACGTCCCCGTGGTGTTCGTGGACCGCCATATCCCTTCCCTGAATGTGGATACGGTGACCGTCGACAACGAGAACGGGGCCTACAAAGCGGTCAAGCGATTGATCGGGCTGGGACACCGGCGAATCGGTATTATTACCGGCATCAAAGGCATTTATACCACGGACCAGCGTTACAACGGGTATGTAAAAGCCCTGGATGAGCACAACATCCCGGTTGACGAGGAGCTGGTTGCCTATGGAAACTCCAAGGAACAGGGGGGCATTGAAGGCACCCGCAAGCTGTTATCTCTTGACACCCCGCCTACGGCTATCTTTTCGACGAACAACCTTATGACCCTCGGCTGTTTTGAGGAAATGTATCGGCAAAATGTGAACGTACCTGATGATATTTCAATTGTAGGCTTCGACGATATGTCCTGGGCCTCGGCTCTCAATCCCCCGCTTACCGCGGTTCGGCAGCCGGGATATGAGCTGGGTACTACGGCGGCGGAACTGCTGCTTAAAAGACTCAGGGATCCAGCCCGCACCATCTCCAACATTGAGCTGCACTCTGAGCTCATTATTCGAAAATCCTGTGGTACAAGCGTCGCACGATCAGCGGCCGACACGGTATAAAACCATCTTCCCTTCGCAACATCTATCCCTGCAACCAGACTTATGCAACGAGCAATTTGGTTATAGGCCAAGCCCAGGTGAAGCTGCTTCATAAACATTCAGCTGCATTTCGAATGGACAGTTTCAACTTTATCCCCGCCCAACCAAATTTTAAAAGTATTACGCCACAAACTCTCAGCAATCCATCCTAATTTGTAAAAAAATGTAAACAATATTGCCATTAATTATGTAAACGATTTCATTTAATAATCCACTCATTAGTAAAAATAAAAGGGTAAATCCTTATTTTTTTTATGTAAAATGTAAACGATTACATAAAAAGGGGATCGTTTTACATGTCAGTCGGGTGGAAATAAAAGGGAATATCAATAAAAGTCAGAAAGGAACAGGGATGGATATGATTCTACCATTGATGTAATTCGTGCATTTCCGGATCACCATATACAATACCAACTTCTAACTTTGGGATAAGTTATGAAAACGTTCAAAATACTACTTTTTCTGTGCCTGGCAGCATTAGCAGTCAACTCCCAGGCAATCGCAGCAGTGACCCTCCAGGACGCGCAGTCCAGCTCACAAACCGTAAGCGGAACGGTAACGGATCAAGCCGACGGCAGCACCCTGCCCGGTGTCAATATCCTTGTAAAAGGAACAACCATCGGCACCTCGACAGATAGTGAGGGCCAGTATGAATTAACGGTACCCTCTCTGCAGGATACACTGGTATTTTCCTTTATAGGGTATCAAACCCAGGAGGTGCCCATACAGGGAAGAGCACTCATAGATATTGCACTCGCACCTCAAACACTGATTGGGGAGGAGCTGGTCGTTACCGGCTATGGAGTTCAGCGCCGGGGGGAGCTGACGGGCTCCGTAACGAGTGTTGACCCGGAAGATGTGGCAGAAGTAGCCACGCATAATCCGCTGCAGGGCCTGCAGGGACGCGTGGCAGGCTTGCAGATCAACCGGGACGGAACGCCCGGCGGCGGCACCCAGCAGGTTCTTATACGGGGCATTAGTACGCTCGGGGATAACGAACCGCTCTATATCATTGATGATCAGCCGGTGGAACGAAGGCGCTTCGACCTGTTGTCTCCCAATGAAATTGAGTCTATCCAGGTGCTGAAAGATGCTTCCGCCGCCTCGATTTATGGATCGAGAGCTTCCAATGGAGTTATCATTGTCACTACCAAAAAGGGCCAGCCCGGTGAGTTGCGGCTGGAATTCAACTCCAGAACGACGTTTGAAAGCCAGTACCCCACGGTAGATGTCATGAATACCGAGCAGCGCGGAAGGGCGGCCTGGCGGGCATCCGTAAACAGCGGGGCGGACCCAAATGATCAGGTCCATTACGATTATGACTGGTCCATGCAGGATGGCCGGCCGGTGCTGAACAGTATCGAAACCGTTGAGTGGCTTGACCAAAATGTGCAGGGAGGTATCCGGGCTGCCGATACCGACTGGTTCGATGTTATTACCAGAAACGGGCTGAGTACGGAAAACAACCTCTCGCTCTCAAGTGGAGGCGACAATTACAGCCTGCTGGCATCTGTCGGTCACAATTTTCAGGAGGGAGTTGTCAAGTTTAATGACTTTGAGCGGTTTACGTTCCGGCTGAACTCCTCCATGGATCTGCTTGACGGCAGATTGACCATTGGGGAAAATATGCAGCTTGCCAGAAGCGAGCAAACGCCCTTTTCAGATTACGTGTTCGGCGGGAACCCGTTAAGTACAGCTACATTGCTGCATCCCATCATTCCCGTATACGCTGAAGATGGCAGCTTTGCCGGCCCGATCGGAGGTGGACTCTCCGACCGGCTGAATCCACTGGCTACATCCACATTTCAACGAGACGACAACAACGAGGTACGGTCGGTATATGGAAATTTCTATATGGATTTAAGCATCATGGAGAACCTGGAATTCAGCTCCAATTTTGCAATCGATTATGACCAGGAGGTCCAGTCCGTGACCCTGGAGGAGTTTAACATTGGATTTCTTTCCCGCGAGCCCAACAGGCTGGTTGAAGATAACCGCACTACCTCCAACTGGACATGGTATAACACGCTGAATTACTCCTTTGATCTTGGAGAGCACAGCACCGAAATACTGGCCGGAGTGGAAGCAACCCGCAGTAATACGGAATTTTTGTCGGCCGAACGGCAGGATTTTCTGCTGGAGACCGACGACTTCTGGCAATTTGACGCCGGAACCGGCCCGATGACCGTCTCCGGCACCGCCACCGGCTTCCGGCTGTTTTCATACTTTTCCAAAATAAATTATGACTATGCCAACCGGTACCTGGCTACCGCCACGTTCCGGTATGACGGCTCCTCCCGGTTTGGCGAAGACAAGCGCTTTGGGTTTTTCCCCGCGTTCTCTGCGGGATGGAGAATCTCAGGTGAAGAGTTCTTCCGAAACAGTGAAAGCCTTGATTTTATATCCGATCTCAAGATACGAGCCGGCGTTGGCAGAATGGGGAATCAACGCATCGACAACGAGGCCCCGTTTGCCTTTTTCACCCCGGCCTACGGCACCGCCGAATTCTTGTGCTGTGGGGCATTCGGCCGACCCACCGGCACCGCCTATGCCCTTTCAGGCCAGCAAACCGGGGAACTCCCCTCGGGTGTGAAACAAGTGCAGCGTGCCAATCCCAACCTGAACTGGGAAGAGACGGATGAACTCAATATGGGGTTGGATATCGGGCTGTTTGACCAGCGATTGACCGGATCATTTGATTATTTCTTCCGGGAAACCCGCGATATCCTGGTATTGCCTCCCCGGCTGGCGATACTTGGAGAAGGAGCCGACCGGTGGGAAAACGGGGCCACCATGGAAAACCGGGGCTGGGAAGTCGCCCTGGGCTATAACAACAGCTCGGGAGATATCGGCTACGGATTTAATGCCTCCTTTTCCTCATCCAGTAACAAGGTAACATTTGTGCCCGAATCCGTAGTCCGCGATTTTCCTGGCAATGTGGAAAAAACGATCATCGGTCAGTCGATTACCTCCAACTTCGGATATGTGGCCGACGGCATTTTCCAAAACCAGCAGGAGGTCGATAACCACGCCGATCAACCCGGTAAAGGAGTGGGACGGCTGCGCTTTAAAGACCTAAACGGGGATGGAGTGGTCAATACGCTGGACCAGGATTGGCTTGGCAATGAATCCCCCGACCTTGAATACGGATTCCAGGGCAATGTCAGCTACCGGCAATTCACCCTTTCATTCTACCTACAGGGCGTGTATGGGGTGGATCGGTTTAATCCCGTGAAATCCAGGGTATTCTACGGGGCCGGCACCCATTCGGGAGAAAACCTGCTCACCATGGC
Source organism: Halalkalibaculum sp. DA3122 (assembly GCF_043951865.1). NCBI lineage: Bacteria > Pseudomonadati > Balneolota > Balneolia > Balneolales > Balneolaceae > Halalkalibaculum > Halalkalibaculum sp. DA3122. The sequence continues at coordinate 47,790 of NZ_JBINJF010000014.1, read as the reverse complement.
GCTCGATGCCTGGACCCCGCAAAACACCGACTCGGATATTCCAGCCCTCTCTCTGGATGATGCCAACAATGAGTCCAGGATGTCCACCTTTATGATTGAGGATATGTCGTATCTAAAACTCCGAAATATCCGGCTGGAATACACCCTGCCTGTGGAACTGCAAGACAGGATCGGCTTGAAAAATGCACGGGTCCACGTAACCGGGGGCGAGCTGTTTACGATCTCATCCAGTGATTTTTCCACCGGTGGAGACCCTGAGAACCCGGGGGCGTTCTATCCCCTGCCCCGCACATTCACATTCGGCTTCAACGTGGCGATATAACCAAGGAATTCGAGATTTTTAACGTAAAACGAGGTAACTAATATGTTTTCATTCAAATTTAGATCATATCTGCTGGTAGTGGCGGCCCCTGTATTGGCGATCATGCTTGCGGGCTGCGAAGGCTTTCTGGATTACAAGCCCAAAGGGGTCGTAAACGAAGAGGACATCAGCGGCGCAGACGGTATTGAGCGATTGACAACCGCGGCCTATGCATCGCTGGGTAACTCCGACTGGCTCTATTCCTACGAGTCGAACTGGCTATACGGCAGCGTCCGCTCGGATGATGCCTATAAAGGAGGCGGAGCACTGAGCGATCAGGGTGAAATGGACTGGTACGAGCGCTTTGTCTTTATCCGGGCAGACCAGGGATATCAACACCGCGCCTGGCAGGCTCTCTTCCAGGGAATTGAGCGGGCCAATTTGGCGCTGCGGAAAATCGGCGAGCTGGAGGTACAGGACCAGTCGTATCCCCTGCAGGAACGGGTGGCAGAAATGCGCTTCCTCAGAGCTCATTTTTATTTCCGCCTGGTCATCCTTTTCAAACAGGTCCCCTGGATTGATGAGACCGTCAGCTCTGAAGAAATGGCGGAAATTTCCAACGCAGAGTTTACGCGAGACCAGCTGCTGGATAAAATTGCGGCTGAATTTCAGTTTGCCAAAGATAACCTTCCCGACGAACAGCAGGAGGTCGGCAGGGCCAGTGCCGTAGCGGCCGCCGCCTACCTGGCCCGAACCCGGCTTTACCAGGCGTATGAGCAGGATGAAGATCACAATGTGGTCAACATCAACCAGGAACGGTTAAACCAGGTCGTGGTGGAAGCCGATTATGTGATCAATTCCGGCAAACATCAGCTGTTTGATGATTTCGGCAAAAATTTCATTACCGAATACGATAACGGTCCCGAGTCGGTGTTTGCGGTGCAGCATTCCTTTGACGACGGTACGTCCCAGGGAGGGCGGATGAATTATGAGCACGGGCTGAATTATAACATGGCCCCGGAATACGGCTGTTGCTGGTTCCATATACCAAGCCATAATTTGGTAAACGCGTTCAAGACGGATGAAAACACCGGCTTGCCGTTGTTTGACACCTTCAATGACCAGATGGTGAGCGACACCGACCCGAACGCCTACCTGCAACAGTCGTTTGATCCGCGCCTGAGCCACACCGTGGCCATTCCGGGTCACCCCTTCAAGTATGATTCAGACTGGCTGTACCAGGCAGGCTGGGCACGGCAACCGGAGCTCTATGGGCACCATTCAACCATGAAGGAAGTACAACATCCCGACCAGCAGGGAACCCAGTCCTGGGGTCCGTTCTGGGGAAGCGCCAAAAATGTGGACATAATCCGTTATGATGATGTGCTATTGATGAAAGCCGAAGCCCTTATCGAGTTGGGCCGCGAAGACGAGGCGCTGCCGCTGATCAACATGCTCAGAAACAGGGCCGCCAACAGTACCGACATGGTCCGGTATTCCGATGGCTCCGCCCCGGCCAACTACAATATCGAACCGTACCGGGATGGGGACAACATCAACTGGACACAGGAAAACGCCAGGGAGGCCCTGCGCTGGGAACGGCGACTGGAATTTGCCATGGAAAGCTGGCGCTTTTTCGATCTGGTCCGCTGGGGTATAGTGGAAGAGGTGCTTAACAATTACTTCGAAGTAGAACAGACGAGAAAAGGATACCTCAGGGAGGCTCACTTTGAAGCCAATAAAAACGAGTACCTTCCCATTCCGGAACAGGAAATTGTGTTGAGCGAAGGGCTCTACGAACAAAACCCGGGCTACTAGATCAATATCGAATAAGGAACAGGGAATAAAGAATATCGGAGGATATTGCTTCCAAAATATTCTGGGAGCGCCTTCGGTATTCAGCATTCCTTGTTCGCGATATTCGTAATGCAATTCCAGCAATTCTGCCTGAAGCCTGGCCACCTAAAATGTCTGGTTTACCCGGCTAATATAATGAAATTCACATTGCAGCAATTTCATTGCGCTCCCGGGGACAGCAGAGCCGGCTTCCCTCTTTTGATGCATGACAGATGAGACACCCTGGGATATAACGCTTGACGAATGGTATGATAAACCGGTCTGGCAATAATATAGATAAAGGCATTAACCAGTAAAGTAATTACCGTATGGACGTAGCATACTATGTCCCAACAGTTAAAATCATTAAAATTATGAAAACACTAATCACCAGTATTTTTCTCATATTTGCAACCATCTCGTCCATCGCCCAAACGCTCTCCCGGGAGATCAAGGTGGAAAACCAGGACCGATACCTGAACTTCCCAGTTGCGGGGTGGAGCAGCGATTTCGAGGGTGAGCAACAGATGATGCGTATCATCCACGACGGAACCGTGCTCGATGAGTTTTCCATCAGCCTGGCCGCCGGTGATGCCGACTGGTGGGCTTTTTTCCCGGTACAGCGCTACCAGGGTGAAACGCTCACGGTTGAATTGGATAATCCGGCGGGCGAAGAAGGACTAAACAACGTATTTGCGGACCAAATCTTCCCCGGACAGGAAAACCTTTATAATGAACGATACCGCCAGCAGGTACACTTTTCCTCGCGCCGCGGGTGGAACAACGATCCGAACGGGCTCATCTGGTACGACGGCGAATGGCACCTGTTCTACCAGCACAATCCCTATGGATGGGCGTGGGGAAATATGCACTGGGGTCACGCAGTAAGCACCGACCTGGTGCACTGGCGGGAACTCCCCGATGCGCTCTATTCTCCCGATCACGATCACATGGCCTTTTCCGGGGGGGCGGTGGTGGATCCCGAAAATACCGCTGGTTTCCGAAGAGATGGGGTGGATCCGCTTATCGCCACCTATACGCGAACGGGCTCCGGCGAACACCTGGCGCTGAGCTACGACAACGGCCGCACCTTTGAGGAATACGAAGGAAACCCGGTGGTAGAGCATCGCGGGCGCGATCCAAAAGTGTTCTGGTATGAGCCCGGCAACCACTGGGTGATGATTGTATATAGCGAATCGCATACGCGGGAACTGGCATCGGGAGAGGACGTCCGGCTGTACCAGCACTCCATTTATACGTCCCCCGACTTAAAAGAGTGGACCTACCGGTCGGGCGTGACTGATTTTTTTGAGTGCCCGGAGCTGTTTGAGCTACCGGTTCAGGGAGAGCCCGGCACCAGTAAGTGGGTGATGTACGACGCCGACGGCAAATACGTGATCGGGACGTTTGACGGTAAAAAATTCAATGTAGAACAGGGACTGCGGCAATTTGACTACGGCGGAGATTTCTACGCCTCCCAAACCTTTGCCAACGTACCTGAAGAGGATGGACGAAGAATCCAGATCGGCTGGTTCCAGACCGAAACTCCCTACATGCCCTTCAACCAGAGCATGACGTTTCCAACCGAACTGAATCTCAGGAAAACAGACGATGGGTACCTGCTGTATCCCAGGCCGATCCGGGAAATTGAAAAACTTCACGCCCGCAGTTACCGGCTGGAAAACAGGGTGATCAGTGATACCACAATTTCATCCCCCATACGGGGAGATCAACTGCATGTTATTGCGGAGTTTGACAAGGGGGAATCAACGCAGTTCGGCCTGAATGTGAATGGCTATGAGCTGACCTACAACCTGCTGCGGAGCACCCTGAACGATACCTTTTACCCGATCGAGGAAACCCTGAAGCTGGAGCTGATTGTAGACCGGATGGGCATCGAGGTGTTTGTCAATGATGGTGAATTGTATTATGTAGAGGAATATAATTCTGTGGATGCCGAGCACCTCGTGGAGATATTTTCCCGGGGCAGAAGCTCCTCCACACTCCAGATCAAGTCGTTCGAGGTACATGAACTTTCCTCCATATGGAATAAGTGAATTTTTTCCACATATTCTGCCAAAAGCATTCTTTTTTTCAGAAAGAGAGAAAAAATCGCAATCGGGATAACTTCAACCTTTATTATCACACAAAAACCAACGCTATGGATATTCTAACAAAATTTAGAACCCTCATATTTCTTGTACTGCCGGGAATTCTGCTCATCTCCTGTCAAAATGGGGACCCGCAACAGGAGGTGACTGAATTGGAAACACAAACGGCAAGCTATGACGAGCCCTATCGCCCCCAGTTCCACTTCACACCGGCTGAGAACTGGATGAACGATCCGAACGGACTGGTGTATCATGACGGGGAATACCACCTATTCTACCAGCACAATCCGTTTGGAGATACCTGGGGACATATGAGCTGGGGACACGCCGTGAGTCCCGACCTGGTGCACTGGGAACATCTTCCCGTCGCCCTGCCAGAGGAAAACAACATCATGATCTTCTCGGGGAGCGCGGTAGTGGACCACAACAATACGTCTGGTTTTGGGTCAGACGAAAATCCGCCGATGGTAGCGATCTATACCGGTCACCATACCGATCAAGACCGGCAGGACCAGCGCATCGCCTACAGTACCGACAACGGGCGCAGCTGGACCAAATATGAGGGCAACCCCGTCATCGACGAGGAGATGGAAAACTTCCGGGATCCCAAAGTAATATGGCACGAGGATACGGATCAATGGATTATGGTCGTGGCCCTGCCTACTGAGTACAAAGTTCGGTTTTATAGCTCCGATAACCTGAAAGACTGGAGCCTGCTCAGCGAATTTGGTCCCTCCGGCGCTACCGGCGGTATCTGGGAATGCCCGGACCTGTTTGAGCTCCCGGTAGACGGAGATAGCGACCGCACGAAATGGGTGCTGCAGGTGGACCTGAATCCCGGTGGACCTTTCGGCGGTTCGGGAGCACAGTATTTCGTGGGCCATTTTGACGGCGAAACATTTGTCCAGGACCCGGAGACCGAGGGACAAACCCGCTGGGTGGATTACGGCAAGGATTTTTACGCGGTGCAGTCCTATACCAATATTCCCCGGGACGACGGCCGCAGAATATGGCTGGCATGGATGAACAACTGGCAGTATGCCCAGGAGATTCCCACCAGCCCCTGGCGAAGCGCCATGACCATTCCGCGATCGCTGAGCCTGCAAACATTTGATGATGGCATCCACCTGATGCAGCAGCCGGCGGATGAGCTGACCCAACTGAGAGGCGAGCATCACCATTTTGAACAGCAGCAAATTGACGGCGATTCGAACCTGCTCAGCGAGGCGGGCATCAGGGGCAACCTGCTGGAAATCAAAGCCCGTTTCAATGTCGGTGAGGCCTCTGTAGTGGGATTCAGAGCGGCACAAGGCAACGGGGAAGAAACGCTGGCCGCTTATAATAACGATACGGGTCAACTGTTTGTAGACCGTACCAATTCCGGCAATACGGCCTTTAACGAGGAGTTTCCCGGCATTCACGAGGCTCCCCTAAAAACAGTTGAAGGTGAAGTTACGCTGCATATATTTATAGACCGTTCTTCAATCGAGTTGTTTGGCAACGGGGGGCGTGCTGTCATCACAGACCGCATCTTTCCATCGGAAGGGAGCGACGGGATATCGCTTTACACGGAAGGAGGCACAGCACAGCTCATCAGCATGGATGTATGGCAGCTTGAATCGGCCTGGAACTAACCACTTAATCAACAAGGATTACAGGGAATGATAAAAACAAAATCGATTCTTCTATCGGCTATTGTCGCCTCGCTGGCGGGTTTTCTTTTCGGATTTGATACAATCGTCATCTCCGGGGCGGAACAGCCCATTCAAAAATTGTGGAATACCAGCGACCTGTTTCACGGCACCTTTATCACCTCCATGGCCCTGTGGGGGACCGTCATCGGGGCCCTGTTTGGTGGCATTCCCTGCGATCGCATCGGGCGGCGCAGAACGCTGTTCTGGATCGGCATCTTTTACCTGCTCTCGGCACTGGGGTCGGCTTTTGCCCCCGGGCCCTATATTTTTTCCTTCTCCCGCTTTATCGGCGGACTCGGCGTCGGGGCCTCTTCGGTGGCCGCCCCGATCTATATCTCCGAGATCACCCCGGCCGGCGACCGCGGCCGGCTGGTGGCCTCCTACCAGTTCAATATCGTATTCGGTATCCTGGTCGCCTACCTATCCAATTACCTGATCGGGGAATATTTCGGCGTCAACGCATGGCGCTGGATGCTCGGAGTCGAGGCGATCCCTGCCGCCATCTACGCCCTGTTTGTGCTCGGCGTGCCCGAAAGTCCACGCTGGCTGGCGCTCCGAAAAGATGACCAGGCCGGCGCTCGAAAAATTTTGGAGCATCTCAATCCCACCGAAAATATCGACCTGCTGCTCGAAGAGATCACCAGCTCGGTAAAAAAAGCCTCCAGGTCGGTATTCTTTTCCAAAAAGTACAGCTTTCCCATCATGCTGGCGTTTCTGATCGCCTTTTTCAACCAGCTTTCCGGCATCAACTTCGTGCTGTATTACGCGCCCCGCATTTTTGAGCAGGCGGGACTGGCCGCATCGGAAGTGCTCGGGGCCTCGGTGCCGATAGGAATTGTCAACCTGCTGTTTACCCTGACGGGCATGGCCCTGATAGACCGGATGGGGCGTACAAAACTGATGTATATCGGCTCATTCGGATATATACTCTCACTGGCCGGGGTCTCCTGGGCGTTCTTCACGGGGGCGGAGGGCAGTCTCGTTGTCCTGTTTGTCAGCGCCTTTATCGCCTCGCATGCCATCGGGCAGGGAGCTGTAATCTGGGTGTTTATTTCTGAAATATTCCCAAATTCGGTTCGCGACTACGGGATGTCGCTGGGGGCCGGCACCCACTGGGTTTTTGCAGCCCTCATCACCCTGTTGACGCCCACGGTACTCAGTACATTTTCGGGCGGCACCATATTTGCCTTTTTTGCCTTTATGATGGTTCTGCAACTGCTGTTCGTCTGGAAACTGATGCCCGAAACCAAGAACAAGAGCCTCGAAGAGCTGGAAAAAGAGCTGCTGCCGGAGGATGCCGAGTTTGATGAAGAGCTGGGGTAATTAACAGAAAAGACAAACAAGATGATAAAAACAAAATCAGTTTTACTGTCTGTTATTGTCGCCTCGCTGGCGGGATTTCTCTTCGGGTTTGACACCATTGTCATCTCCGGGGCCGACCGCCCCATTCAACTGTTGTGGGACACCAGCGACCTGTTCCACGGCACTTTTATCATGTCGATAGCCCTTTGGGGAACGGTTATCGGGGCCCTGTTCGGCGGTATTCCCTCTGATAAATTTGGGCGACGGAAAACCCTTTTTGGCATCGGTATCCTGTACCTGCTGTCTGCGCTGGGCTCCGCGCTGGCGCCCGATCCATACATATTTTCCTTCTCCAGGTTTATCGGCGGACTCGGCGTGGGTGCCTCTGCCGTGGCTGCCCCGATCTATATCTCCGAGATCACCCCGGCCGGCGATCGCGGGCGCCTGGTGGCCACCTACCAGTTTAATATCGTATTCGGTATCCTGGTCGCCTACCTCTCCAATTACATGATCGGGGAATATTTCGGCGTCAACGCCTGGCGATGGATGCTCGGGGTGGAGGCGATACCCGCCGCGATTTACGCCCTGTTCGTGCTCGGCGTGCCCGAAAGTCCACGCTGGCTGGCGCTGCGAAAAAATGATGAAAAAACAGCCCGCGAAATATTGACACAGCTTAACCCTACAGAAAACATTGAGCGCCTGCTACAGGAGATAACAAAATCGGTTTCCACCGTTTCCCGCTCCGAGTTCTTCACAAAAAAATACAGCTTCCTGATACTCCTGGCCTTCCTGGTTGCTTTCTTCAATCAATTTTCCGGCATCAACTTCGTGTTGTATTACGCGCCCCGCATTTTTGAACAGGCTGGACTGGCGGAATCGGAAGTACTCGGGGCGTCGGTTCCCATAGGGATTGCGATGGTCGTCTTCACGATGGTGGGGATGTACCTGATCGACAAGCTGGGCCGAAAAAAATTGCTGTATTACGGGTCCATCGGATACATCCTGTCCCTGTCAGGCGTTTCCTGGGCCTTTTTTTCTGGTGCAGACGGCAGCCTGCTGGTACTGTTCATCGTGGCTTTTATTGCCGCTCACGGCATCGGGCAGGGGACCGTTATCTGGGTCTATATTTCTGAAATATTTCCAAATTCCGTTCGCGACTACGGGATGTCGCTGGGAGCCGGCACCCACTGGGTGTGCGCTGCTGTCATCACCCTGATTACCCCCACGGTATTGAATACCTTTTCGGGCGGCACCATATTCGCCTTTTTTGCCTTTATGATGGTTCTGCAACTGCTTTTTGTGATCTACATCATGCCGGAAACCAAAAATCGCTCGCTGGAGGAACTGGAACGAGAACTGCTCCCGGAAGAGGTGGAACTGCAGGGGGAATGGAAATAGGTTTTCCAGAGAATGCAACAATAATTCTCAGAGCATGAACGGTCGATTAGTTCAGACTAATACTGATCTGCTGGAATTCAAATGCTTCAATTTTAAAAGAAGTGATGAGTACGAAAACAGGAATACTTTGTATCGGTGAAATTTTATGGGATGCCCTCCCTTCGGCACTGTACCTGGGAGGCGCCCCGCTGAATGTATGTTACCATCTAAATCGCTTTGGGATAAACGCCTCCATTGCCAGCCGCGTGGGCCGGGATCGCCTCGGCAGCGAAGCGATCAACCGGATCAGGCGAAAAGGAATTCCGGTCGACCAGATCCAGGAAGACAATGACTACGAAACCGGGTTTGTATGTGTGGAGTTGAGCACAAGTGGAGATCCAACCTACAATATTATTGAACCGGTCGCGTGGGACTATATCCGGCTTACCCAGTCCCTCAAAAATAAGGCGCAACAGTGCTGGGGATTGGTTTTCGGATCACTTGCACAGCGCAATGATGTAAGCCGGCACACTATTCAACAACTCTGGGAGTTTGATATCAAGAAAATCCTGGATATGAATCTTCGAACGCCCTTTGTCGACAAATCCATTATTTATGATTCCCTTTCGGTCTCGGATATCGTCAAGATGAATGAGGACGAGCTCAACCAGCTTTCAGACTGGTACGGGTTTTCCGCTGACACGCCAAAAGCGGTGGAGCAGGTGGCCCGCAAGTTTGACTGCCGGCTGGTATGCGTTACCCGGGGAGCCGACGGGGCCATGCTATACCGGGAAGGGGAATGGTACGAGCACAAGGGATTCCCGGTTAAAGCCAAAGATGCAGTGGGAGCCGGAGATGCATTCCTCGCCGCCCTGCTTCACGGGATCAAAAACAACAAAAAAAGCAGCGAACTGCTCCCCTTTGCCAACGCCACAGGCGCCCTGGTAGCCCAAAAAGATGGAGCGACCCCGGCGTATTCTATACAGGATATTCTCGTTGAGCTGGAAGAAACCGGCAGGGAATAAGAGGACGTTACAGGGCTGTACGCCCATTTTGAGGTTTCACATATGCCCTGTATAACAATATCACATCTGGTCGGGCGCCGATATCCCCAGGATCCCCAATCCATTGGCCAGCACCTGCGCGGTGGCCCTGGCAAGTTCGGATCGTGCCAACACCAGTTCCTCGGCCTCTCCCAGGATACGGCAATCGTGATAAAAGCGGGTGAAATCCGACGCCAGGTCATTCAGGTAGTTGATCAGCCGGTGTGGTTCACGCGCTTCGGCCGCGCTCCGAATCACCTGCGGGAAACGGATCATCGTCTTGATGAGCTGAATCTCGGAGTCATGCGTCAGCACCTCCAGGTTGGAGTCCATTTCAAAGTCGTACTCCTCATCCACTTTGCGCAGGATGCTTTTGATCCTCGCATGCGCATATTGCAGGTAGAAGACCGGGTTCTTCTCTCCCGCCTCCTTTGCCTCGGCGATGTCAAACTCAAGGTGCGTATTGGGATCGCGCATCAGGAAGAAAAAGCGGGTCACATCCGATCCGACCTCGTCCATCAGTTCGTCAAGCGTCACGAAGTTGGCCTTGCGCGTACTCATTTTGAACGGTTTGCCCTCTTTAACAAGCGTGACAAACTGGTACACCACCACATCCACTTTCGAGGAATCGTATCCGAGTGCTTCGATGCCGGACATCACATCCGGGTAGGTGGCGATGTGATCGGCCCCGAAGATATCGATACACTGGTCATATCCCCGCTCCAGCTTGTTGGCGTGATAGGCGATGTCGGGCAGGCGATAGGTTGGCTCTCCCGTGCTTTTAACGAGCACGGTGTCTTTGTCTTTCCCGAACTTGGTGGTTCTGAACCAGGTGGCCCCGTCTTTGTCGTATGCAAGTTCCTTTTTTCGGAACGCCTCCACGGTCTGGTCTATTGAGCCATCCTCATAGAGCGTGTGCTCATTGAAAAAGGAGTCCATGTGAATATTCATACGGTCCAGGGTCTGCTGGATATCTTCAAAGATGAGCTCCTCGGCCTTTTCCTTGAAGGGAGTGACATCTTCAGCGTCGACCAGCGCCTCGCCGTGTTCATCAATCAGGGCCTGCGCAATCTTTTTGATATACTCTCCCTGGTACCCGTCTTCGGGAAATTCCACATCCCGGCCAAGTTCCTGCAGGTAGCGTGCCCGCACGCTTTCCCCGAGCACGCGCATCTGGCGGCCGGCGTCATTAAAATAATATTCGCGGTCGACCTCCGCGCCGGTCCATTCCAGCAGCCGGGCAATAGTGTCGCCGAGCACTGCATTCCGGCCGTGTCCCACAGTCAGCGGACCCGTGGGATTGGCACTCACAAATTCGACCAAAATTTTTTGTCCTTTACCGACATCGGTTTTCCCAAAATCGGTAGTGGTCGAGAGTATATCGTCCAGCTCGTCATACAGGTAGGCGTCGGCATAGCGAAAATTGATAAAGCCGGGTCCGGCGATCTCGACCTCCTTTATTCGCCTGGAATCGTAATCAAGGTTTGCGACGATTTGCTCAGCAATCTTTCGCGGATTATTGCGCAGGGGCCGGGCCAGCATCATGGCGATATTGGTGGCGGCATCACCGTGTTCGGGCTGGTTCGGTTTTTCAATCTCAATTTCATCCGGAAGATCTTCGTCGGAGAGGTCAAACTGTTTCAGTGACTCGCTGATTACAGAGCGCAGGTATTCTTTCATTCAACAAACTTTTTTAGGGCTTAGCGTGAAACGCCAAATATAAGACTTTTGAATATCGAATATCGAACAAGGAATTATAAATCCTGAATTAGGTACTCTTTCTTAGATTTGATCTTGCTGTCGCTATACTAGTTACAAAAATGGATATTAACTCATTATTCTCTTTAAGAGTTGTGTTTATCAGTTTAGACTTGTCTATTAACGGCTTTCTTTGAATAATTTTTAAGCATACTTGTGTTTCCCTTAATTCTTTCAAGCTAATTTTCATTTTATGGATAAAATCCCTTCTCGATTCTGCACTCTGGGCCTCTGCATATTGCAAAGCAGGTGCTGTACCTGATCTTATTAATTGATTAGCAAAATGTCTACCAACTGAAGTCTTGGGTAATATTTCTACAATCGTTATAACGGATAATGAAAATTCTATCAACCGCTCCTCAAGATCGAATTTGCCCTTATACTTCTTCATTCCAAATTCCCTGTTCAATATTCTTCAGTTCTATCCAATCAAGCCTTTGGCGCGGAAGCTGGTGTAGCTGTCGCCCGCGATGATGATATGGTCATTGACCGGTATGCCGAGCAGCTTTCCCGACTCAACAATACGTTCCGTAAGCCGGATATCCGCCTTTGACTCGCTTTTATTGCCACTGGGATGATTGTGGACAAGTAAAATGCTTTGAGCCTCGTTGAGAATAGCCTGGCGCATGACCTCGGCGGGATCGACAATCGTGGCGGTGGAACCGCCCGAGCTGATCTTGTGATAGCCGGAAAGGTATTTTGCATTATTCAGGAAGGCCACGATAAAGGTTTCCTTCGTCAAATCGCGCAGCTTGGGAGCAAAATAGGCAACCGCCTGCTGCGGAGACGTAATCTGCAGCTGTTCGCCCAGTGAAGCCACCTGGATACGGCGTGACAGCTCAAACACCGCTTCCAGCGTCAGGGCTTTGACCTTGGCGATGCCCGGAATCACTTTCATATCCTGCCAGCTTTTGCGGGCCAGGTGGCGCAGCCCGTCAAAATGATCGAGCAGCGCCTGCGACATCTGGATGACATTCATCTCCCGGCTGCCGGTACGCAACAAAATAGCCAGCAACTCTGCATCGGAAAGACTTTCCCCGCCATATTTCATCAGCTTTTCGCGCGGCTGCTCATCAGGGCGCATCTCCTTGACGGTTCGATTGCGAAACCGCTCAGCTTCAAACGTTTCCTTTTCTCTCCCGGATTCGGTAGCATTCCCAGAATTTGACATATGTACCCCTCTCTTTTGACTGTTATCAGATCAACTTTCTATCTATATAGAGCGGTTTTGGGAGCAATCCTTACAGAAAAAGGCAGACCGCAAACGGCAGATGTGAGACGTGAGACGTTGATGAAATTTAAATCAATATATCTGTCTCCCATCTCACATCTGCCGTCTGCCGTTTACCGTTTCACGTCTGCCGTCTCACGTCTGACCTCGCGCTAATCATCATCCGGTCCGCCCATGAGAGGCTCATTCGGGGCGCGTATGCTGGCGTTGGGAAGTCCCTCCGGGTAGTTCTGCTTGCACATCTCCAGCGCCTCGATCACCATCTCCAGATGCATTTGCTTGGATTCCTCGTAAAAATGCTGGGCTTCATCGCTGAGTTTCGGCTTGCCGTGCAGCGGGCGGTCGCTCACGCAGAGCAGCGTGGCATTGGGTATGCGGTAGCGGTAGCCGTTCGTCGCCACGGTAGCCGACTCCATGTCGATGGCGATGCTCCGGCTCATGTGAATCTCCTCGACCGTACGCCGCTTGATAAACTCCCAGTTGCGGTTGGCGGTGGTATATACCGTTCCCATCCGGTGGTTGCGGTCGTAAGTATCGAGCACCTCCTTAAGGTACACATTCAACAGGTAGTTGGGCGTAATCGGGATATTCAGCGGCAGGATATCATCCAGCACGCCGTCGGCCCGGAGAAATCCCGTAGCAAGTACAAAATCCCCGATACTCTGGTGGTTCCGCAACCCGCCGCAGTGCCCCACCATCACCATGGCGTCCGGTCGCAGTACGGCTACGTGATCGGTAATGGTCTTGGCATTCGAGGGCCCCACCCCGATGTTGATAAGCGTCACCCCCTTGTTGTCGGGCAAAACATGGTGATAGGCCGGCATCTGCACTCCATCACGATCCGGTTTAATGCAGTCCGGGTATTTTTGATTGAAGACCTCCACATGCATATCGTAGTTCGTAAAAAGAATATAACGCTGAAAGTGCTCCGGGCTGGTTCCTGTGTAATGATGCAGACGATTCAGGGAAATGTCGATCCGCTCGGGACTAAACAGGAACAGCTTTTTCTGTGTGATATCCCACTCGTCCTCATCGGTATTATCGAGCAGCAGGGGATCGTCCATCGGCACAATATTGCGGGAGGGACTTATCTTGATATAGGCCCCCTTTTCGGCAAGCTTGGTGAGTTCCCGCAGCAGGTACCAGCGATACGCCCGGGGCCGGGCCATCTCCCCGTCGATCACCGGGTTGTGCCGAGACCACGACCGGCGGATCAATACTTTGGGATATTCTCCATGATCATAGATATCTTCCATCAGGTTGCAGGCCTGCACCATTTTATCATGAATGGTCTCCTGTTTTCCCAGATCCTCTTTATGAAATTCAAACTTCTTATCAGTCATTACCTCACCCATGAGTAAAAAACCGTTCTCTTTTAGTGTCGAACCGTGGTCTATTGAACAAGAAAATAAGGAATATGACACACCAATATTCAGTCTTTTGAAACGGCGGCTTTGCCTTCGGTCCGAACAACATCAAGGGACATTCTATGTGATTGATGCCCCCCACTGGGTCAACGTCATCGCGTTGACGGAAGAGCGGGCGGTTGTGCTCGTCGAACAGTTTCGTTTTGGGATAGACAAGCCCTCACTGGAAATACCCGGCGGCGTGTGCGATGAAGGGGAAACACCCCTCGAGACGGCCCGACGAGAACTGCAGGAAGAAACCGGCTACACTTCTGCTTCATGGACCTCGCTCGGCAAGGTGAGTGCCAATCCCGCCATCATGAACAACTACAATCACTTTTTCCTGGCGGAAAATTGCAAACGAGATGGTTCCATGAACCTGGATCAACACGAACGGATCAAGGTGCACACCCTTCCCTATGCACAATTCCTGGAACGTGTGCGTGACGGCACCATCGATCACTCCATCGTGGTGGCCGCGGTGGCTAAACTGGTGTTGAGGGAGACGTCAGACGTTTCCAACAAAAAGTAATTGCAGTATCAACAAGAGGGCGTTATTATATACGGTCTTTAAAATGTTGGCTGGTACGGAAACGATAGAAGGCCAAATACAATTTATTATCCTTCCAAGAAGAACCAGGAAACAATCAAACCAAAAAGAAGGAACAAATGATATCGACCGGAGATCAAATTGATACCGACTTTTCGCTCACTGTCGTCCAGAATGGGGAACAAAAAGAGGTTGCGTTCGGCGATCTTCTTGACCGGCCAACGATTGTATCGGTTTATATGAGGAATAACACCTCCGGTTGCGACAGGCAGAACAAGAGCCTCGCAGAACATTCCGAATGGTTTGATGAAGAGGGCTTTAACCTGGTGGCGATCAGTAAAGACGGATGCCGGTCGCACAAAAATTATGCGGAGAAGCTGGATATCAATTACACGCTGGCCTCCGATCCCGATTACAAATTTGCGGAAGCCACCGATTCGATCGTAGAGAAAAACATGTTTGGCAATACATATGAGGCTCCTTCCCGTTCCGCTTATGTGATCGATACCGACGGAACCGTTTTGGGAATTATTGAAAAAGTTAATACGAAAGCTCATGCCGAGGAGTTAAAAGAGCTGATCGAGAACCTGTAGTACCGGATTACATTATGAAATCGTTAGTAATAGTAGAGTCACCCACAAAAATTAAAACCCTCAAGCAATACCTACCCAAGGATTACGTCATCGATTCCTCGATGGGGCATATCCGCGATCTTCCGGCCTCCGCCAAGGAGATACCCGCGAAATTCAAGAAAGAGGAATGGGCCAACCTGGGGGTTAATACGGATGAAGATTTTGAACCGCTTTATGTTATTCCCCGGGGCAAAAAGAAGGTCGTCAAAAAACTAAAAAAACTGCTCAAGGATGCCGACGAGCTGGTCCTGGCTACCGATGAAGACCGTGAGGGAGAAGCGATCTCCTGGCACCTGGTGGAACTGCTGAATCCCGATGTGCCGGTCAAACGGATGGTATTCCGCGAGATTACCAAGGAGGCGATCCAGGATGCCCTCAAGAATTTCCGCGATATCGACATGAACCTGGTTAACGCCCAGGAGACCCGCCGCATCATCGACCGGCTGGCGGGCTATACGATCTCTCCCCTGCTGTGGAAAAAGATCGCGCCGGGCCTTTCTGCCGGGCGCGTGCAGTCGGTGGCCGTGCGATTTCTGGTGGAACGGGAACGCGAGCGCATGAAATTCCGCTCGGCACGTTACTGGGACTTGAAAGCCCAGCTCAGCAAGCTGGAAGACAACGATATTTTTGAGGCCGACCTGACGCACCTGGACGGCAAGCGGCTCGCATCCGGCAAAGATTTTGATGAAAATACCGGGAAGCTGAAAAAGCCGAAGTCGGTTGTCCTGCTTGATGACAAAAAAGCTTCCCAGCTGCGGGATGATCTGGCGGAAGCGGAGTGGAAGGTGTCGGAGGTCAAGAAAAACCGGCAGAAACGCAATCCGTCACCGGCGTTTATAACCTCTACCCTTCAGCAGGAGGCCAACCGGAAGTTTGGCTATTCCGCAAAACGCACCATGCAGATTGCCCAGAAACTGTACGAAAACGGGCTTATCACCTACATGCGTACCGACTCGGCACGCCTTTCGGGACAGGCGATCAACGCCGCCCGTAATGCGGTTGAGGAGGAATACGGGGAGGAATACCTGTTTAAGCGTGCGCGAAACTACGGCGGAGGCTCAAAAGGGGCCCAGGAAGCCCACGAGGCGATTCGACCGGCGGGCAGCTATTTCAAGAAACCGGAAAAAGCCGGCCTCAGCGGTCCCGATTTCAAACTGTACGACCTGATCTGGAAGCGCACAATTGCCACCCAGATGGCGGAGGCCGAACTTGAATTCACCAACGTAGTCATTGAAGCGACAGCCAACGGCACGAAAGCGGAGTTCAAAACCAGCGGAAAAAAAATTCTGTTCCCGGGCTTTTTCCGGGCCTACGTGGAGGGTAGTGATGATCCTGAAGCGGCGCTTGAAAACCAGGAAAATTATCTGCCCGAGCTGACTGAAGGCGAAAAGATTGAGGAACACGGCATAGAACCGATCTCCCATGAAACCAAACCGCCTGCCCGGTTTACGGAGGCCACGCTGGTCAAGGAGCTCGAAAAACGGGGCATCGGTCGACCGAGTACCTATGCCAATATTATTAGTACGGTGCAAGATCGCGGCTATGTGGAAACCGACGGGAAGACCCTGATCCCCACCTTTACCGCCTTTGCCGTTACCGAACTGCTGGAGCGCAACTTTCCCGAACTGGTGGACAGCGATTTTACTTCCGAAATGGAGAACAAACTTGACAAGATTGCCCAGGGCAAAGGAGATCCCAAGGAATATCTCAGCAACTATTACAAAGGAGACGATGGGCTGAAAGCCAAGGTGGAATCTCGTGAAGACAACATCGATCCCCAGGAAGCGCGCCAGCTGCACCTGCCGCTGAAGGACCTCGATAACATTGATGTGCTCGTAGGCCGGTACGGACCGTATATCAAATCGAAACGAAATGGCGACGAGGTGACAACGTCGATCCCGAACCAGTGGTACCCGAGTGATATAACGGTAGAAAAGCTGGAGGAGCTGGTCAAAGCGGAAGAAGAAGGCCCCAAATCGATCGGCAAACACCCCGAAACCGGCGAATCTGTCTATGTTCGCAACGGCCGCTACGGTCCCTACGTACAGGTCGGGGAAGTAACCGACGACAATAAAAAGCCTCCCCGCGCTTCTCTCCTGAAAGGGATGAAGCCGGAAGAAGTGGACCTGGACCTGGCGTTGCAGCTGCTGGACCTCCCGCGTCTGCTGGGCAAGCATCCGGATACCGGCAAGGAGGTGCGCGCCGGGGTTGGACGCTACGGGCCGTTTGTCGTACATGACGGGACGTTCGCTTCGCTGCGAAAGAATGACAATGTACTGGATGTGACTCTTGACCGCGCGCTGGAGCTGCTGGCCAAGAAGAAAAAACCGAAACGCAGCTCTGAGATCAAAGAGCTTGGCGAACATCCCACCAACGGGAAAAAGATCCGGGTGATGAACGGGCGGTATGGTCCTTATATTAAGTATGGAAAGAAAAATATCAGCCTCCCGGATAATGTGGAGCCGGAAAAAGTATCGATGAAGCAGGCTGTCAAGCTAATTGAAGAGAAAGGAAAGTAGACGTGGCCCGAAAAATACAGGCTAATATTTCCACTCGGCGACGTTTTATCGCCGAAGTCACAGCCTCAAAAACCAACCGGGCATTCTTATTAATTTGAAAGGGCTATGGAAAAAAAATCCGACTTTCATTTTAGTTATCCTCCCAACCTGCATGAGTTGGATCTGGCTACACTCGTTTCAATGTATCGCGAACGGGGAATGCCCAAAAAAGCGAAAGCCGGCGATTATTTTGCATGTACCGTTACCCACCGTATGGTGAAGGATGCCAAGTGGTGGTTCGGCCTCTACTACAGCCAGAAAGCCTGGGACAAACTGCTGACCAAAGGTTCCGAGGGCTATCCGCTGACTGAAACGGAGCTGAATATTCTGGGTTTGGTTCTTGACGCGGGGGACGAAACCGTGAGCCGGGACTACGTTGAACAAAATTCCGGTACGATCTCCAAACTTACCTTCATGATTATCAATGATCTCAAGGAATTCGGGTTCCTGACAATCGAAGAAAATGAACGCCTGTTGATTACCCCCCGCGGGGAAAAAGCACTCCAGGGGATCGCGCGGCGGATTTATGACAAAAAATTCCACCCCGACATGCTGCTGATCAACCGGGAACGAGGCCCCGCCCCCAAAATGGAGCGCGCACAAAAGAAAGATGATGACGAACAAGCCAGTCTTTTTTAACAGGTTTCAGACGTTAAATGTGAGACGTCAGACGTGAGATGTTGTTCCGTGACTAGGTTCTTTTTTGGAAACAGTTTCTTTAGAGCGAACGACAGGTGAAGAGCAACGCTGCTTTTTACGCAATACGTAATATGTAGTGACCTTTGCAGAACCCACTATTTTGTTGGAGGTGGTTGTACCACCGACCTTATTGACCTTTAAGCGGGAGTACAGCTTCCTCAGAACGAGAAATTGAGGGGGTTGAAAAGACTTAATGTATTAATTTACAAAATAGTATCAGCCTTCAATTCTGTTGGCACCTGTTTTAAAAGGATTAAGTGGCAAACCCTCAGGCAACGGTCAAAAAAACGGTGATGAACAGAACCACGGCCAGCACAATACCCGCCATAAAGATTGTGTAGGAGACCTTCAGAAGGTCGTATTTTTTGAATAGCACTTGTCCCAGCCCGTAAAGATCGCGCGCCATCGAGTCATACAGGCGTTGTTCATCCTGCATTAACTCCTCGATGCCCTCTACAAATTCACTGCGCTCCATATTGTTATAGTTGCCAAAGAACAGGATATTTGCACGATTTTCGCGCACATCCTCCAGCGTTACCGGATTCTTATTAACCCTGGGACGAGCGGCCAGGATGGCAAACACCAGTGACGCCAGACAAAAAATAAGCAGGGCCGCGGTAGGCCACAGCAGCCAGGGATTGGCATCAATTTTTGGAGATATGGATGCAATGACGATGGAAATGATAATCCCGTTGATGCTGATCATGATATTTGACTTGTTGTCGGCAATGGCACTCAGTTCCACATGCGTCCGGTAGGCCGTTCGGAACATATCTGACACGCCCCGTTTTCGTGAACCAAACTTTTTCTCCTCCTCGGCCTCCTTTTCCTGCTCTCCATTCTTCGGCTGCTCTTCCGGTTCCGACCCGGTGCGCTCTTCCTGTTCTTTTGTAGGTTCTGTTGATTGTTCCATAATGGTTTTCTAATTAGAAGGATTTTTCGCAAAACCGTTGATTCACCCGATCCCGGTTTTTTGCAGGATACTACTGTTTCCAGTGAATAATTACTGAAGCCGCCTCTTCCCCGATTTACCATACTAACCGGAGTACCGGTAATGAATCAACCTGCTACAAGGGTTTCCTTCTCCATCCCTATTCGCTCCAGCAATTTTTCATATCGCAGATCCGACTTCAGCGGATTCCACAGCGGGATCGACCGGATAAACAATACGCTGCCCAGATGTTCCTCAACTGCTTGGTTCAGGTAGTGAAAGACCTGGTCGATCTCACCTAATCCCAAACAGACCATCGCATAATCCATGGCCAGTGAAATATCCGGTTCTTGCTTTTCCTTTTTTCGCAACAGTTTTATACACTCGTTGGCTTTTTCCCTCTTGCCCATGATTCCATATACATAGCCCCGCTGGGCAATCTGTTTCAATTCTTCCTCCAACGTTCCCGGGTTTGTTTCAAACATCTCCAGGGCTTTTTCAAAGTCACCCATCGCCACATATGTCCATCCCTTTCCCTCCAGGGCCGGACGAAAAGTGGCATCCAGCTCCAGGGTTTTCTTAAACTGTTCCAGGGCTTTTTTCAATTGTCCGTCATTGATGTAGGTACGGCCGAGGTCTGCATTGATTGTCAACGAAAGCGGATCTTTTTGCAGGGCCTCTTTCAGCGCCCGTATTGCCGGCCGGTTTTTGCCCATTATCCGCAAGTACAGGGCATAACCCTGCTTTACAAAAGGGGAAGCGGGATCGATAGCCAGGGCTCGCCTCAAGCTTTTTTTCGCCCCCTTGAAATCCCAGTAATAAAACAGCCGTACAAAGGCGAGTGCTATATGGGAGTCTGCCCGCCGGTTGTCGAGTTGAATAGACTTTTCAGCTGCCTCTTCAGCCCTGGCATATATATTGTGATGGGTGGAGCAGCGCGTGCTGGTTCCCAGAAAGGTATAGCAGTTGGCAATGCCCGCATAGGCTTCGGCATATCCCTCGCAATATTCCAGGGCTTTTTTGTAGTGCTCTATCGCCTTCCTGGCATCTTCCGGCGACCATTTGTGCAGGTAAAAGTTTCCTCTCAAAAAATGATTGTATGCCTGAACACTTTTGGTTCTCGGTTTAACCAGCGACTTGATTCCCAGATCGGCATCGGAGAAATCCTCCTTGAGCTTGGCCGCAATCTTGCGGGAAATTTCGTCCTGTACCCTGAAGATATCCTCCAGATCGCGGTCAAACACTTCCGACCAGATATGAAATCCATCTTCCGTGTCGATAAGCTGAGCGGTAATGCGCACACGATTTCCCACCTTCCGAACACTGCCCTCCAGCAGGTAGCGCACCGATAATTCCTCTCCAATTTGCCGGGCATCCTTGCTCAATCCTTTAAAAGCAAACGCGGAAGTCCGTGATGTCACCTCCAGACCTTCTACCCGGGTCAGGGCGTTGATAATTTCTTCAGTGATACCATCACTGAAATACTCGTTATCCGGATCGGCACTCATATTCAAAAACGGCAGCACGGCCACACTTCGAACCAGACCGCCGGTCTTGTATTGTATATCGGCCCGGGATGGAACTTCCAATCCGCTGTTACTGATGGCATACACCGTCACCTCGCGGCTGATATTTTTCAGCTGGTGCGTTCCCAGGTTTTTTACCTTTATTTTAGGATGGTTTTTGAGTTCATCGTAGAGGCGGTCGCTTACCAGGATGCTCCCGGGAACCGCCAGTGCCTGGATGCGGGCGGCCATATTTACAGCATCTCCATAGGCGCCCTCATCGTCATAGACGATATCTCCCACATGCAGGCCAATGCGCAGGGGTATCTGCTCGTTGGACGAATTGAGTTTCTTTTGGATCTCGATGGCGCACTCCACCGAGCGTATGGCACTGCCAAAGATGCTGAGCGTACCGTCCCCGTAATACTGGATCACCCGCCCCTGGTTCTCCAGGATGCATTCTTCCAGTATCTCACGCTGGCGATCGCGCTTTTTCACAGCTTCCTCTTCGTCCTCCTGCATCATGGCGGTATATCCGACCATGTCCGCAAACATGATAGCAGCCAACAGACGAAAATGTTCAACAGCCATTTATTTACTCCTGCATTAATTGTCAAACCGTAAATACGAATACCCGGTGCCACGCCAAACCCTGAATTTCGGTCTTTCCCAAACAGTACGCAGATAACACCGATCGGTTGATCTGTGCAGACCGACCATGTTAAAGACTACTGTTCCTATTACTATTCCGTAGTAACCTGACCTGCAGCAAAGTCTCATCTCCGTTTCATTGAGCCTGAATCTTCCTAGTTCACTAAAGCACTGACGGTGTTTGAAAGCCCTACACCTCATTTGCAGTCAAGGATATTCCCCGTACGAGAAAACAATTCGTCGAACGAGTAATTCAATGGCTTCTGCCATGAAAGCAATATATATTACTTTCGAGTATTCGCATTATTAAATATTACGAAAAAATCCTCTCACAAGCGACGCGCTTCCCCCGTCTCTGTCATGCGGGGACTAACAGCAGAACCTCAAAAGAAAAAGCCGGCCCCAGCCAGTATATTCCACTCCCCTTCCGAGAAACCGATGCTGCCACGTACTATCGACATCCTGAACAGATTGACCCACAGTCCCCCGCCGTAGCCCCAATGCCAGGTATCCGACTGCTCCCCGTCGGTCCAGACCCGCCCGTGGTCCAGGAATCCCAAAAATCCCGCTTCGCCGCCCAGCACGTAGCTGCTGAAATCGAAGAGCTTGCCACGTAATTCCATATTATTATAGAAGTTGGTTCTCCCGTTGTAGCGGGTGCTGCGGAGTCCTCTCAAATTCCTGACGCCCCCCAGGCTGTTGGCTTTGTAAAACGGGAACGGGCCGATGTTGTGCTCAGATCCGACACGGGCGGCCAGCGTAAACTGTGGGTTCAGCGAGGGCGAAAAATAGAGTGCTAAAGAACTTCCAACAGTCCCATGAGTGGCGCTTGTATTTTTGACTCCCAGATTCAGGTCTCCCCAACCCTGCAGCCGAAACCCTTGCCGCGGATTCGTGCTGTTGTCAATATCCTGCAGCCTCAGCTCTCCGGCCAAACCGGTATACCACTGATCTTCGAATGTATTGGGAGAAACTCCGGCCTGCGGCTGACCGATAAACCGGCCGGCATCTTCGCGCACGTTGGTAACCTGGAAATAGGGGCCCACCGATATGTCGACGCCGGTGCCCAGGCTTCGACGCAGAGAAGGAGCCACTCCGAACTGCCAAAGGCGGGCCTTATAGTAGTCATCATCGTTGACAGACTCTTTTGTCTCGTTTCCAAATCCCAGAAAGTTGCGAATATTATTGGGAGTCAATGCCCGGATATCAAGCTCGCCATCCCATCTTCCCGCAACCTCTGTGAACCGGCTATTATACCGAATATTAAACGCCCCGGTTCGAGCCGCAACGTTTGCCCGAAGCGTGTGGGAGGCTGCAAAAGGATATTTTTTGAACCCGTGAAGCTGTACGGTACCTCCACCTCCCATAAAAATGCCATCATCCCTGTTATGCCCGAAAAAAAGGAGCGGTTCCCCGGTATTGTAGGAATATCCCCTGCTGTAATCATACGTGTTGATCCCGGAGCGGTTGGACCTTTTGATATCAAGTCCCGCTACCTCATTCCAGGTGTTCCCGGCGGTGGTGTCATACAGTTTGATATTCTCATCTCCCCCCGGACTCAACCCTTTTCCTGTAAACCGGTCGGCGCCACTGCCTCCCACAATTCTGACCAAAATGGAACTGCCGGCTGCGCCTTTTATCTCAAATTCATCATCGTCACCCATTCCATATATGCGAACCTCGCGGGTTTCACTGGGGTAAAACGTTCGCTGATAATAGGGTTTTCGATCCGGCTCCTCTTTTTCACTGCGTTTAAATACCCGTACCCGGGTTCGATCATTATCCAGCCGTTCGATCTCAAAGAACTCCTTTTTGTGGCTTCCGACCACATCCACAACTTTGCTGATCAGCTCATAATACCGCCCAGCGATCTCGGGAAGCTGATCACGCCGTACCCTCATTACATGCTCAATGCGGTCAGCCGCTGCCAGCTGCACTTCCTGCGGCAGCCGTCCCACCGCCTCTTTGATAATCTCGTTCGTAAGGGCATCTGTCACATCCCGGGCAATCGACATCCACTCGCGGCGAGTTAACTGGTTGGTAAACCGGCGGGTAAGGGCCAGGCTGTTCATCGTCAGGCCCTTAAGGTTTCCGTAGCTCTCGGTAAAATCCTGGTACAACCTGAACGAGGTTAATTTCCCGAGAGTGGGGAGCACCCCGTTCATCACCATAAAAGCGACATCCCGGTCGCGGGGAATCGGCTGGTATATTTTCCCTTCGGTTCGTTTTTCTCCACGGAGCGAAGAGTCAAGTTCAAACGGCTCAAAAGAGGCCCACCGCCACTGGTCTTCGTGGCGATCCCAGTCGCTTATCCAGATATCCAGCAACCGGTTCCGAAGCATCATCGGCTGGTCTACGCGGTGATCCAGGTCGCCCTCCACCTCGCTCAGCATAGCGCGCGTGCTTATCACTTCTCTGGATCCGCTCAAATGGGGAGCATGCGACATATCATCATCCGGGCGTTCTTCAAACAATGCGAGGCTCCCGCCGACCTGGTGGGCAAATTCTCCCAGCCTCGGGTCGTGCGGGATGTAATAGATCCTGGGATTGGTATGGTATATACCCACGGCCTCGGCCAGGGGAGGCACCATCAGCGCGCCGTAGGGATTCAGGATCGAAAACTGATCTTGTGCCAAATCCTCCGCCAGGGTATTTTTCAGGTGCTCGTCCCAGATTTTGCCCGCCACTTTATCGACTGAACGCAGCACAAATTCCCGCCCTTGCTCGTTTTCCAATCTCAGGGTGTTGGATTGCCCCTTCCCTCCCAGCTTTACGGCCTCCAGCCCCCCTTCCACCGTTGCTATGTCAAATACCGGAAATTCCACCGGGATCGCCCACAGGTCACGGTTGTGCGCCCCCAATACCGTCCGAAATATGGGTCCGGGCTTGTCGTAGGCGGAGTTGGCAGCGATGGTAATCGTGCTGTCCTTCAATTCCGCGCTATCCAGATTCGACATTTTAAACTCGGAACCGGTACCATAAAAAGGATCATCATCGGGGGCTGCCAGCTGCCGCCGGTACAGCAGGCGTCCCTGCCCGGAGGAACTGTTCCCGGGAGTCCAGGCCTCCAGCCAGCTCGAGCCGTCTTCATAATACCGGATCACCATAAAACCCGCTCCCCTGTAGGTAAAATCGGCGTTCCGGCCGGCAGCGACAAAGTCGGGGCGCGAACCGGCCCCACTCACCAGGTAATGCTGGTACATCCGTCGCCGGTCTATCCAGAAGTGCTGAAGGCTGTGATCATGGCCCGAAGCATAAATCAAATTGGAGACGCCGTCGAACGCCTCCAGCAGCGCATTTTTAAGCTCCTGGTAGCGGTAATGGGAGATATCCTGCCGGAATCCAAAAAACTTCCGATACCAGACGTAGAGTGATCCGAACACGGGAGGAAGCAGGTGATTCACGGGAGGGAAATATCCACCGTGGGTTCCGTTGGAATAGAGCGGATGGTGCCCCGCAACGATTACATGGTCGTTGGTCCGTTTCCGGATAATATCCCGCAGCTCCACCAGGAAATCGCCCGCGTCCTGCAGTTCATACTCCCCGGTATCGCCAAACGCCTTTTCGTGCTGGTACAGCCACCACTCAGTGTCCATCAATATGAGCCTGATATCCTTGTCAAACGGGGTATCGTCGTCATCCACCAGCTCGATATCCACCGGACCCGGGAAGCCATCGTCCGGCAAAAACGTATTGCCGCGCCCCAGGTATTGCTCTACAAACGCCTCCTGCCGCCCGACTGCCTCCAGTCCCCCGGGCTGCGAGTTATTCCAGTCATGGTTTCCCGGGATAAAGAAGACCCTCCCGGAATATTGCTTCACAATATCCAGCTGCGCGCGAATTCTGGCTTCTGCCTCTTCACGTCCCGGTTGTCCCGGCTCCGGCAGACCGTCCGGGTAGATGTTGTCTCCCAAAAAAACAACAGCGCTCTGTTCGCCCGCTTCGTTGGCCTTTCGCTTCAGCAACTTTCCCACCGGATCACCCTTGATTGGTGCCAGTGCCCCAGCGTCACCCACCAGAAAAACCGAATAAAGAGGCGACTCAACCGGAGGCTGCCGAGCCTGCTGATCTGTGGCTTCCTCCGAAATGTATATCCCGGAAGAACCGCATCCCGCCAGGATAAACAGTATTACTGCATATAAATAATATAAATATGAAGAGAAGAGGTTGTTATGCATGGATTCAATGGTGGCGGAAGGGTTTGGAATACCCCTCGTTGTTAGTCAGGCGGTAAGCCAGCTGATCGTCATATCGTAAATGATTCCTTTCCGTTCCTCCAGGAAGTTCCTGTACTCGCGCCCGTCCGATATATCAAGCATCACCGTGTAATACTTCTGGTT
Source organism: Halalkalibaculum sp. DA3122 (assembly GCF_043951865.1). NCBI lineage: Bacteria > Pseudomonadati > Balneolota > Balneolia > Balneolales > Balneolaceae > Halalkalibaculum > Halalkalibaculum sp. DA3122. The sequence continues at coordinate 21,865 of NZ_JBINJF010000014.1, read as the reverse complement.
GATGACCGGTCCGAGACAAAGCGAAGTAATATTTGCCATCAGTTGCCGCGGGCTGATCCGGGCAATCTCATAACGATCAGCAGCTTCGTTCATTTGCCGCTCCAGCACGGAACGGTCAAAATCGATCGCTTCCACCAATATCTCTGTCAATACCCCGGGATGACGATTGAGCTCGTTCATGACAAAAGAAAACACGCGGGGCTCTTCTGCCAGTTTCCCGGTAAGTGCGGCGATATACTCCTCAATTTTTTCAAACAGGGACGTCTGCTCGTCCTCCATTGCTTCCAGCGTTTTCAACCCGCTTTCCCGGACCGCCTTCCGAAAGACCTCTTTGAACAGGTGTTCTTTGGAGTCGAAATAGTAGTAGAGCATCGCCTTGTTGACCTGGGCCCGGTCCGCAATCTGCTTGATTCCGGAGCCATCTATTCCATGTTGCAAAAAAACCTCATAAGCCGATTCAAGAATTTTGTCTTTCGTATCGATTGCGTTTTCCCGGTCTTTCATAGAGTAATTACCAACTGGTTAATTAATTTTTCAGGATACAATATATCAGTTTATCCGGAATCACCCAACCGGGTACACCCGGCGCAGGGCGGGCAATATGCGCTTTTCGACCCCTCCCCATTGATCGATCCCCGAACATTAAAAGACCAGTTAACAGCAGCGCCTCCAACTATTTTCGGACGTTTCTGTCTTCCTCCCTTTTACGAAAGCCTGCAAGTGCTGTCAAGCCCGTATTCAGGCACACTCTTTTACAGAAGTTTCTGCAGATGGAACTGTTTTGTTGATCAAAGTTCTTTATAATGAAAAAGGGTACCTGCTTGTTTGGGTCACACAATTTTTGACATTCACGGCTTATGATACGACTGTTCCTCATACTTTCTTTTTTCATGTTCGGCCAGGGAGATACGCCTGCTGATACCACCGCACTCGACAGCAGGGATTCAGTTTCCGTGAGCGTGATTCGCGTAGAGGGCGCCATCAGTCCCACGACCACCAACTACATTCGCCGGGGAATCGACAACGCCCGGGAGAACGGGTCTGTTTGCCTCATCATAGAAATGGATACGCCCGGCGGACTGCTTGAATCCACCAAAAACATCGTACAAACTTTCTTTGATTCCGATATTCCCATCGTTGTGTATGTATCACCGGATGGAGCACGGGCCGCCAGTGCCGGCACTTTTATTACCATGGCTGCTCATATTGCCGCGATGGCTCCCTCTACCACCATCGGGGCGGCGTCCCCGGTTTCAGGCAGCGGGGCACAGATGGACAGCGTAATGCAGAACAAGGTATTCAACTACTCCGAGAGTTTTATTGAGAGTATCGCCGAGCGCAGAGATCGCAACAAGGAGTGGGCAATTTCTGCTGTCCGAGAAGGAGAAGCCGTGACGGAATCGGAGGCGCTTGAACTGAATGTAATTGACCTGATTGCAGAAGATCGGGATGACCTCCTTCAACAGATCGACGGCCGAACTGTGGAAGGCGACACGCTGCGTACCACCGGCGCCACTATTACGGAGATTCCCCAAAACCTGGCGGAAAATCTTTTCGGGTTTATCATGCGACCTGAGGTCATGTTGATCCTGACCATGATTGCCATTTACGGAATTGTCGGGGAAGTGACGAATCCCGGCGCCATCGTTCCGGGGGTAGCCGGCGTTATCGCGCTGATCCTTCTGCTGTACGCCTCGGCGGCCATGCCGATCAACATTGCCGGCTTTGTGCTGATCGGGCTGGCGATCATCCTTTTTGTTGCGGAAGCGTTTACCCCCACATTCGGACTCCTTATTGCCGGGGGAGCGGTTTCGTTTTTCCTGGGTGCTCTGATGCTGTTCCAGGACCTTCCCGAATCGATGGAGCTCTCCTGGGCCTGGCTGGTACCGGCAACGGTACTTACCACCCTATTTTTCGTTTGGATTGTGACGGCCGGACTAAAAATACAATTTTCTGAAAACCGTACCGGGGTGGAAACGATGATCGGGCAGCATGCGGAAGTCGTTGACAAGGTAAACAGCAGCGGCGGGCGCGTCTTTATCAGCGGAGAGTACTGGAACGCGTACAGCGACGAAGAGATTGAAGAAGGAGCGTTAGCGGAAGTGGAAGAGGTCAAGGGGCTTAAAATGAAGGTCAAACCGGTTTCTGACATCACCTCATCTTCACGGCAATCATGAGAACAAGATGAATTCAAACAAACAGTTAGTCAATACCTGGGTACCGGATATTTTTCCAAGCTGATCATGATCTTCAAATCCGGCCAGGCCAGGTGTACGTGCCGTCCCACTGGTGACATTCAACCGATCCAGCAATTAATTAACACAACAAACAAATAACCAATAACAGCAAACTAATAAAAAACGGAGCAGATTATGGATTCTGGAATTATTGATTCTCTATCCTGGGTCATCACTATTGCCGTACTTGCGGCCATCCTGTTACCGCAGATGTTTAAAATCCTGCGGGAATATGAACGGGCGGTGGTATTCAGGCTGGGTAAATTTCAACATACCAAAGGTCCGGGACTGATCTTCCTTATTCCCTTTATCGATAAAATTGAGCGGGTGGATATGCGCGTGCTCACGATCAACGTGGAGCGGCAGGAAGTGATTACCAAGGACAACGTAACCGTTAACGTGGACGCCATCACCTTTTTCAGGGTGATAGACGCTGAACAGGCGATTATACAGGTGGAACGCTATATTGAGGCTACCACCTGGCTGGCACAAACGACTCTCCGAAGTATCGTGGGACAGGTAGAGCTGGATGAGCTGCTGGCCAATCGCGACAAAATCAACAAAAAGATTCAGGAGATCATTGACCGGCAGACAGATCCCTGGGGGATCAAGGTGGTGTCGGTAGAGGTGCGTGATGTGGTGCTGCCTGAAAACATGAAACGCGCCATGGCTCGACAGGCTGAAACCGAGCGGGATCGGCGTGCCAAGGTTATTAATGCCGAAGGGGAGTTCCAGGCTGCCGCCCGGCTGGTTGAAGCGGCCGAAATGATGCAAACAGCCCCCATAGCGCTGCAACTGCGCTACCTGCAAACCATGAGCGAAGTGGCAGAAGAAAATACCAGCTACGCCTTCTTCCCGCTGCCGATGGATTTCCTGGAGGCTTTTAAGTCGATGGCCAACGGAAAGGATATTGACCTGGATATTGATACCAGCGAGATTGACACCGGTCCCATAGACCCAACCCAGGGAGAGGATACCGAAGAAACCGATTAAATTGACATCAGGTTTAGCAAGGGATTGGAGGGCGGTCTGCTTTTCAATCCCTTTTTTATTTTTTTACCCTTTATCCAATAGAATTCAAAAGTGTGAAAAGTTATTATTTACACCGTTTCGGGCAAATCATTAGATCAAATGGCAGAGGGATCACGTTTGCCATAACAACCCAGGACAATCAAAAGGAAACCAGTCTTTTCTATCCCCACTTTTTTGCCTTGTTCCAGGGGCCGGTAATAGCGATCGTAAGACCTTCGTGCTGTATATTCATAAAGAGCGTAGAGCCGTCAGGAGAAAAGGTGGCCCCGGCCAGTTCCGAAGTACTGACCGCATTTCTACCGAACTTGTAGATCTCTCCCTCGGGCGTAATCCCGTTGAGATACTGCTCGGCATCGCCATCCTCACACACAAAGATATCGCCCCAGGGGGCTACTGTCAGGTTATCCGCATTTTCAATCATGGTCCCGTCGTTGGGTTCCACAAACAGTTCGAGCTTGTCATGCTCCTCCTGCGGGCCGGCGGGCATCAGCTTCCAGATCTGTCCCAGCTCTTCCCGCCCGCCATTGGTGCAGGCGAAATAGACAGCGTCATTACCATACCACATGCCTTCGCCACGGGCAAAGCGCGCCGCTCCATCCTCAAAACCGCGGTACCGAAGGTCGTCTTCCGGCGCATCCACATCTTCCAGGTCGATCCATTCCACATCCAATGTCTGTCCCACGGCCACCGCCTGCTGTTTCCAGTTGCGTGTATCCATACGGGGCTGATCGACAACAGCCAGGGCCTGAAGCGTACCCCCATCCAGCAGCCTGCCGGGAGTATTGGGAATATATCGATACAACAGGCCCTCCCCGTCATCCTCGGTCAGGTACACTATGCCACTCTCGGGATCAACAGCTACCGCCTCATGGTTAAACCGTCCCATCGCCTTAATCGGTATGGGGCGGGCAAGACCCGGCTCCACCGTGGCGGGCACCTCAAAGACATACCCGTGCGCCTTCGCGTAGGTGTCATCGGGCTGCATCACAATCTCTTCGCACGTAATCCAGCTGTTCCACGGAGTGGGTCCCCCCGCACAATTGCGCAGGGTTCCGGCCAGACTCAAAAACTGGCGTACCACCTGCTGATTCTCGGTATCATACACCACCGTCGTCGTGCCGCCCTGCCCTGGATTTCTATTGACGCCATAATCGTAAAAATCCTCCTCGCTCAGTTTTTCGGCAAGTGCAAAATCAGAACCAAACGCGCTCTCATCACCTCCGCGGGCTGCATTCACCTCGTGGTTCCGAATCAGGATGGTAGTGCCGCCCGGTCCTTCAAACGTTGCCATGCCATCGGGCCGGTGGGGTACGTAAAACCCATCGTCCATTTTATCGCGGAACCGGGACACGATTTTGTAAGAGAAACCTTCCGGCAGGTCCATAATGCCCTTGGGGTCAGACCTGAGCGGACCAAACGCTTCCGAAATTGCTTCGGGATTTATATTACGGGTAGCGGCACAACCGGAAAAGATATGGAGTCCCGAAAAACCCAGCGCTACTGCACCTGCGCATTGAATAAACTGCTTGCGTGATATTGACATAAATGCACTAATTTAACTTTCACTTAGGGTGATATTCTCAGTTCTATATAACAAATCTATTTTACTTCTGCATTACGTGTAGATTGTAAAACTGTAAATATATCGTTGGCAAGGTCATAAAGGCTGGTCTTACCTCAATAACGGTTTTGAAAAAAATTCCAGTCCCCTTGAGCTTGCGGGATTTTAAATTTCTATCCCGGGATGCAATGAATTTAATTACCTCCGTTAAAAAATATTTATGTAAATGCTAGTTATGCTCAGGCACCTTATATTTATTTTCAAATACAGGCATTAATTAGTGATCGGCAACATAAAAACATCAAGAGTTGAGTCTCTACTTAAGGAAATGCGTATTATGAAATCCATTCCGGTATGGCGCTGGCCAATATTGCTCCTGATACTCCTCATTTCGGCTGACCTTATGTTTATCGGGCTCGAAATTATCCACACCGTTGGATATGCAAGTGACTACAAGTTTTCTCTTGGCACAGAGCGGGGATATTCAGAGGTCTACCAATACGTCAAGTTCTTTTGGGTCGCCTTGCTCCTGGGATGGTTGACGATTAAAATGTATCAGCCGATATACGGCATTGGCTCCCTTCTTTTTCTGTATCTGCTTCTTGACGACTCCCTTGAGATCCACGAAACGGCGGGCGGAGAAATCGCTGACTGGGTTGGACTGGCACCGGCGCTGGGGCTTCGGGGAAAGGACTACGGAGAGCTGGCGGTGTATGCGCTTGTCGGCACGCTGTTTTTGGCCCTCGGATGGCTGGCATATCGAGCTAGTAATGCGCTTGCACGCCAAATCAGCTGGTACGTACTTGGAGGGGTAATTGTACTGGCAATATTTGGCGCCGGAGCAGATATGCTACACGCACTGCTGATGAATGGATTTCCCTGGTCAGATACCCCCATGCTGATACTGGAAGACGGGGGAGAGCTGATCGCCTTAAGCGGCATCACCTGGATTGTCTTTTCATTCGCCAACCAGGAGTTGAACACCGATCTCTCCTACGACAAACTGTAAGGGGGGTTAGCCGAAGCCGAAGCAGGATCCAGTACAGACGCGACACGGCGCGCCTCAACAAACTTACACGCCTGTTGCAGCTGGAGCGAATTGCCCCATTCTACGCCTTTTTGGATTACTTTTGGATCATGCCAAAAAGAATACCGCTGCCAAAGGAACAGAAAACCGTAACTTTTGGTGAAAATCATTTACTTATATGACCTCTTCCTACTTATAGCCTGAAACTATTTGAGAAGGCTTTCACAAATCAACAGTCATTGTAAATGGATTGGATCCACTTTCTCCAGGTCCTCTCTAAAATGGGGCGTTTGCAGAACCTGCTATTTTGTTGGGAGGTAGTTGTAATACCGACCTTTGTGACCTTAAAACAAGGAATAGAATGTTTTGCAAAGCCCTCTAAAATCAAGGGCAACAAAAAAGCCTGGTCCCCATATGAGCACCAGGCTTAAAACGACGAAGGTACCGACGGTTACGCCTTGGCCGTTTGTACCTGCTGGTCCGTTTTGTCGAACAGGTACCATTTTGAAGCACGAACTTTTTCAAGCACATTGTTCGCCGTAACATACACTACGGGGATAAATACGAGCGTGACGAGGGTAGAGGCAGTAAGTCCGCCAATTACCACACGTGCCAGCGAAGCCTGAATTTCAGCGCCTGCCCCGAGCCCGAAGGAGAGCGGCAGCAGTCCCAGAACAGTGGTCAGTGTCGTCATCAAGATGGGACGCAGGCGCAGCTTGCCCGAGACAATTACAGCCTCGCGGACGCTCATTCCGTGATCGCGGCGCATCAGGTTGATATAGTCGACCAGTACAATGGCGTTATTCACCACAATACCGATCAGCATAACCACGCCCATCAAGCTCTGCATGTTAAGCGTCGTTCCCGTAAGCAGCAGCGTCGGGACCACCCCGATGACAGCAAGCGGTACCGAAAACATGACGATTACCGGGTCCAGGAAACGCTCAAACTGGGCGGCCATCACCATGTAGATCAGGATCAGTGCCATGAGAATAGAGAGCTGAAAGTCAGCTGCCGCCTCCTGTTGTTCCTCGTATTCTCCACTGTATACAATAGAGAAGCCGGCCGGAAGCTCCAGGGTTGAGAGCTTTTCCTGAATTTTTTCCACGGCCTCACCCAGGGGCACGCCGCTCTGCAGGTTCGCCGATATGTATGATACCCGCTGGCTGTTCACCCTGTTGATATCGGTCGGTCCCCGTCCCATCTCCTTGGTAACCAGCGAAGACACCGGGATCACCTGCCCGTTGGGAGTGGTAATCGAGATATTATCAAGATCGGTCGTACTCAGGCGGTCTTCGGGCTGCAGGCGCACAATAATCGGGTATTCATCGCCGTCCTCGCGGAACACCCCGGCCCGGCTGCCGCCCACGTTGGTTTGGATGACGCGGGCTACTTCAGTAATCGAAAGGCCGAGATCAGCAATTTTTTCACGATTGAAAATAATTCGCTGTTCCGGTCGTCCTTCTCTGCGGTCGGTGCGTACGCCCTCCACCTCGGGAATCTCCTCCATCAGCAGCTTAATCTGGTTGGATATCTCCTGGGCCTGATCCAGGTTGTACCCCATAAGCTGTACTTCCACCTCGGTGCCCCCTCCCGAGCCAAACAATCGACGCAGCATCCAGAGTCCCGATTGCGCGCTAACCCTGATATCGGCTCCCGGAATCAGCCCCTGAACATTATCCCGAATTTGATCGGCAATTTTTGAGGTACTCATGGAACGCTCGTCAGCCGACACCATTGAAATTTCCACTTCGGCTCGTCCGTCGCTTACGTCGGTCGTAATATGCCGTACATCCTCCATCGGCAAGTTTGCCCGGACTACTGTCTCCAGCTCCTTCAGGTACTCATTCAAAACCGTGATGCTGGTCCCCTGCGCCATCTCGAGATCCACATCGATCTCGTCAGCATCGGTTTGCGGGGCGAGCTCCATCGGGAGCTGTGGAATCACCAGGAAGCAGCCGATGACCAGTACGGCAGTAGAACTGAACACTATTACCTTGCGATCCAGTACCTTGTCGATAATCTGGGAATATTTCTCTTCCATCATCACAAAGAAACGGCGAAAACGACCTTTCTTCTTGATCTCCTCCTTTTCAGAAGGTTTAATCGTGAGGAACTTGCTGCAGAGCATCGGTACCAGTGAAAGGGCCACAAACAGGGAGCACACCAATGCAAATACAACCACCAGCGCCAGCTCCTGGAAAATGATGCCGGTGATGGTATTCATGAATACCACCGGCAGGAAGATCACGGAGGTAGTGAGCGTAGAGGCGATAATGGCGCCGCCCACCTCTTTGGTACCGACCAGCGAGCTGGTTCGCAGATTCTCGCCTTTTTCCTCCCTTAGCCGTACGATATTCTCCAGCACCACGATAGCGTTGTCCACAATGAGGCCGACACCCAGGGCGAGCCCTCCAAAACTCATTTGGTTTAACGTAAGTCCGTTAAAATAGAGCAGTGCAAAAGTGGCGATGATCGAAATAGGAATAGAAAGGGCGATAATAAATGTTGAGGATCCGTTTCTCAGGAACAGGTACAGGATAAATACCGCCAGCAGTCCGCCCCACATGGCCGAAGACTGCACGTTGTCTATGGAATTCTGTATAAAATCACTCTGGTCAATGGTGACAAACAGTTCAAGATCCGAACGCTCGCTGTTGACGCGTTCAACCTCTGCACGGATCTCTTCAGCCACCGCTACCGTGTTGGCACCCGTCTGTTTGCGAATGCCGAATCGAACCATCGGTTCACCATTGATCGTAACCAGCCGGTCCAGATCCTCATAGTCCCACTTTACCTCGGCCACATCTTTTACGCGGATCGGTTTCCCGTCAACCACGGTAATGATGGTATTGGCGATCTCGTCGACCGTCTCGTACTCCCCTAGAGTCCGCACATAGAGCTGCTGCGTACCGGAGTTCACATTCCCGCCCGGCAGGTTCACGTTTTCGCTGGCGATCGCCTGCTGAACCTGCGCCGAGGAGAGTCCGCTTGCGATCAGTCGATCTCTCTTCAGGTCTACATGCACTTCTCGGTAGATACCGCCCCAGATATCGATAGAGCCGACCCCGTCTATCTGCTCAAAACGCTGCGTAATTTCCCGCTCCAGTATCTGGGTTAGGTCGGGAAGCGGGCGTTCGGAGTTGGCTCCCACAATAATAATGGGAAAATTATTGGGGTCGAATTTCCAGATGCGGGGCGATTCCACCTCGGGCGGCAGGTCATCCCGGATGCGATCCAGCGCGGCCCGCACATCATTGGCCGCCACATCCACATCCGTGGTCTGGGAAAACTCAAGCGTCACCCGGCTTCGGCCCTCCGAGGAGCTTGAGCGTACGCGCTCCACGCCCGGAACGCCGGCAATGGCATTTTCAACCGGCTTTGTAATAATTTTTTCCATCTCCTCAGGCCCGACATTGTTGTAATCGGTACTGACCGTAAGCTGGGGATACTCAATCGGGGGCAGCAGGTCTACCGGCAGATACCGGAACGAGATGACGCCCAGCACGATGACAATCAAAAACACCATCGTGGTGGCAATAGGTCGGTCTACAGCAGTTTTCGTTAGCGGCATGGTTAGATCCTTTTTACGTTACATGGTTGGTTGTTGAGGACTCTGTTGCTGGGTGTTGAGGACCTCCTGCAACAGGTCGTTACGCTGGTATCCCTGGAGCGTCAAAATGCGCTCCCAGGAGCTGGTGCGCACCCGGGCCTGCCGGCGGCCGCCCGTCAACAGGTGCTGCCCGACGGTAATGACCCAGTCACCCGGTTCCACCCCGGCCACTCCCAGTTCCATACGTCCTTCCGCAATAACATCAATCACCTTGAACTCGACATCAACAGGTTCAGTAAGCGGGGCCGGGTTCCCGGAATCATCCGGTGTACTTTCGACCGGTTCCACCTCCGATCCAAGCGTAGTGGCCACATAAACTCCCTCTTCACCGGTTTGAGGGTCGGTGTACAGCGCACTGGTGGGCAGCAGCGTAGCCTGCTCACTTTCTCCGTACAAAATGTCCACCGGAACAAACATGCCGGGTCTCAACAGACCCTTTTCATTCGATACATCAATTTCTGCTTCGGTACTGCGGGCCACAGGATTCAGAAAGGGAGAAATACGGGAGAGCTCCGCTTGTATAATTTCAGTCTGCCCATCTCTTGTCGGTGCCATAATTTCGGCCGTCTGTCCGATCTCAATCCTGTTCAGCATATCTTCGGTCAATACGACTTCCACCCGTAAATCTCCAAGATTCCCGATCGTAAACAGGTGGGTGCCGGTACCTACCTGCATACCCACCTCCGCATTGCGCTGCCCCACGGACCCCGTGATCGGGGCCCTGATCACGGTCCGTTGCAGCATCTCTTTTTGCTCTTCAAGCGTTGACTGCGCGCGCTCAAGCTCAGCTTCAGCCAGTTCAACATCCGCCTCGGCTGATGCCATCTGGGCCTCCAGCGTTTCCATCTCCAGCTCGCTGGAAAGATTACGGTCGGCCAGCGTTTTGGTTCGCTTGTACTCCGCCTCCAGCTGTCGCAACCGGGCCCGGGCCTGCTTTAGGCGGGCGTTACTGATCCGATAGCTTGCCTCCGCCTGCTGGACCTGTTCCCGGTACTGGGTGTCATCGAGACGGACCAGCGGGTCGCCTTCCTGAACTTCATCTCCATTGCTTACCAGCACCTCGGCAACGCGACCGCTTATCTCGGGGTAAAGCTCCACCTGGTTTTCGGCAATCACTGTACCGCTGAGCCGCTCGCTTAACGGCAGGGATCCGTAACGTGCCTCTACCGCTTCAACTGCTGGAATAACTGAATTAGTAGGGGAATCGCTGTTTCCCTGAGAGGCCTCATCTGAACAGGAAACCACAAAAAAAACCGCCACCAGGGCGACCGTGGTAGAACGGATATATGAACCGGCTGCAAATATCATTGGATAATTATTCAAAATTGTTGTTGTATTGTCTACGTCCGACTTTTTTTGTCTCAGTAACCAAAAAAAGTGAATGAAATATGAAATAGTTCAACACTAAATGTAAAAACTTGTCTAGTGTAAATAACGCACATGATTCTGAAGGAAAATTGAGAAATCGACCAGGTTTGGCCGCACAAACAAATCTTTAATTTTTTTTACAAATTTGCTGAATGGACACCATTACACAGATCACGCTGGGAGCCGCCGTCGGGGAGGCCGTACTCGGGCGCAGGATTGAAAATAAAGCTCCACTATGGGGCGCTGTACTCGGGGTGGTTCCCGACCTTGATATTCTGGCGAATCCCTTCCTGACAGAAGTTCAACAGATTGTTGCTCACCGCGGAATTACCCACTCCATACTTTTTTGCCTGCTGACCCCGCCCCTGTTTGGCTGGCTGCTGGCCCAACTCAAATGGAACCAAAAGGCCGGATGGAAGCAGTGGAGCGGGCTGGTGTTCTGGGTTTTTTCTACCCATATCTTTATCGACGTGTGTACCAGCTACGGTACGCAGGTATTCCAGCCTTTCAGCAATTATGCCGCCAGTTTTAACTCAATCTTTATTATCGACCCGTTTTATACGGTGCCTCTCCTCGGCGGCATCCTGGTTGCGCTCTTCCTCAACCGGAATCTGCACAAACGGCGGTGGGCCAACTACCTCGGGCTGGGAATCAGCTCCTTCTACCTGCTGATGGGCTTTGGAGTAAAATGGCATGTAAATACGGTCTTTGAGGATAACTCCCGGCAGCAGAATATGGCGGTGGACCGGTACATGACCACCCCCGCTCCCCTGACCATATTTCTCTGGACCGGCTACCTGGAAAGCGGCGACGATATCCATGTGGGACTCTACTCCATCTTTGACAACGATCAGGAGATCGATTTTATAACGCTGCCCAGGCAGTCTGACCTGATAGCCCCCTACCGGGATGACCTGCCCGTCCAGCGACTGCTCTGGTTCTCCAACGGCTATTATACCGTCGAGAAGCGCCCGGACGGACTCATCTTCTCCGATCTCCGTTTTGGGCGATCCGACCTCTGGTTATCGGGTGCCAACCCTTCTTCCGCCTACGTATGGAATTACAAGCTGGAATTTAACGGGGACAGCACACAGGTAACGGGAATCCGGCATTTCGAACCCTCCTTTGACACCCGAAAGGGGATGTTCGGCCAACTGTTTAACCGCATCCTGGGAGAATAGAATCGATGATTCCGCCGTTAACCTCACTGCCTCAATTTGAGACAGTCAGATCCAGAGACTAGTCTGACAGGTAATACTCGATCGTAGAAACCACGCGGATGTTTTTAATATACGGGGTATTGTTATCTCTTGGGGCAATGCTAAACTGTCCCTGCGAAGCCGTCTTGATCTTACCCAGCCTGCTGTTGGAATCTTCGGCGAATTTCTGTGCTACCTGCCGCGCCTCTTTTGTGGCCTGCTCAATCATCTCCGGCTTGATCTCATTTAGCCGCGTGAACAGGTATTCGGTTCGCACCTGGTACTCGTCGCCACTCAGCGTGATGCCCCGCTTCCCCAGCTCCACCAGCTCTCCCATCACCTCGCGCACCTTGTCGACCTCGCTCGAGTAGACCGTCACATTCTGGGTGGCCACATACCGGAATTCCACGTTCTCATTTCCACCATACCGCTGTGCCGACCTGTCAGTCATAACCGGCGTCGAAAACGAGATCGCCTCCTCACCGATACCGCGCTCCATAAGGAACGTTTTAACGATATTTGCGCTCTTCTCAACCGAGGTGTAGATCGCCTCGAGGTTATTACCCGCCTCGGTAAACTGGATCGGCCAGATTACGATATCCGCCGGGTGCTCCTGCTCGGCAAGGCCCTTGACGGTGACCGTGCGCTCGTACTCTTTAAAACGGATCGCCGTTTCCCTTATGAAATATCCCAGTACGGCCATTGCAAGAATAATTGCGATACTCAACAAAATATAGTGCTGTTTTTCCATCTCACTTTATGTAGATAACATTGGATTTCTGAGGACTCCGAAAAAAAGGGAGCTTTGCAAAGCCCTCTTGTGAATAGCGATACCGGATACTACGAATTTTATGTGAAAATAGGTATCAGTCCGTGTTATTTACCTACACATCCCGCACACCTTTTGAAAGGGTAATCGCGTCCTGGATTACGCGAATCAGTGCGCGTACACAATAAGGATAAAAACATTTAACAAGGAGTTAATCACACTTCTACCTGATATCACTTATCTTAACCAAAACCATTGTCAAGACAATCAGATCCTTTATGTCTTCATTTAGTCGGAAAGATTTTTTAAAAAGCAGCGCATTAGCATCTCTTGGAATCGGTTCCTCTGTTTTATCCGGAAAATCCAGTAGCCTGCTGGACAGGATTTCCCAGGCGAAGGGGGAAGCGAAGAACATCATATTTATGGTCAGTGACGGGATGAGCAGTGGCACCCTGACGCTGGGCGACCTTGTCAAACGGCGCCAGTATGGAGAGGCCACCAATTGGCTGGAGCTCTACGATTCCACCGAGCGCCCATACCACCGGGGGCTGATGGATATGGCCTCTCTCGATTCTCCGGTGACCGATTCCGCCGCAGCGGCTTCCTCCTGGGGAACCGGCCAGCGAATCAACAACGGGGCGATCAACATGTCGCCCGACGGGCGCCGCCACAAGCCGATCGCCGAAATATTCCGCGATGCCGGCAAAAAAACCGGCCTGGTTACAACCACGCGGCTTACCCACGCCACACCCGCCGGGTTTGCCGCCAACGTGCCCGACCGGGGCATGGAAGACACTATTGCTATGCAGTACCTGCAGCGGGAATTCGACCTGCTGATGGGTGGAGGAGCCCGTCATTTTGCTCCGGCGAACCGGGATGACGGCAAGGATCTCTTTGCGGGATTCCGCGCCAAGGGATACGACGTGATTCGCGAAAAGGCAAACCTGCCAAACGCCAGCCGGCATAAGCTGCTCGGTGTCTTTTCCGATTCGCACCTGCCCTACACCATCGACCGGCAAAACAACGCTGCCCTGGCGTCGACAGTGCCGACCCTTGCAGAGATGACCCAAACCGCTCTCAAACAGTTCAAGGGGGCTCAGAACGGGTTTCTGCTGCAGGTAGAAGGCGGACGTGTGGATCACGCGGCCCACGGCAACGATGCCGCCGGACTGATTTACGACCAGATTGAGTTTGACGAGGCGGTGGGTGTGGCCCTCGACTTTGCCTCCGGCAGAGAGGATACCCTGCTGATCATCACGACCGATCACGGGAACGCGAATCCCGCTGTCAACGGGACCGGAGACCGCTATACCGATTCCGGCAGCAACCTCGACAACATCCAGCAGTTCACCCACAGCAACGACTGGATCCTTTCCGGTCTGGACGCCAATAGTTCCGTTGAAGACATTCGGGACCGTGTGAAAACGGCAACTAACCTGGGCATTACCCGGCAGCAAGCCATCATGCTCCTTAAATCGCTGAATGGTGAACTCACCACCGTCTACGAGGCCAAAAACAGTCCCAAGGCGGCGCTCGGCTCCATATTGGCCAACTACCTTTCCATCAACTGGCTGGGCACCGTGCACACTTCCGACTACGTGGAGCTGGCGGTGCTTGGACCCGGCATTGAACAGATGGATAATTTTACCCGGAATACCGATCTTTTTGAGATGATGGTGGCCCTTGCCGGGGTGGAAAAATATGCAAGCAACTAACAGGGTATTATGCGAGAGATTGTAAACAGCGCCGACGGCAGTTACGACGTACTCACCATATCGGAAGCGGAAGACCCTGTGCCTGACGGGGAGGAGCTGCTGATTGACGTTCGGGCGGCGGGCATCAATTTTGCCGATATCCTGGCCCGCAAAGGCACCTACCAGGATGCCCCGCCCAAGCCGTGCGTCATGGGCTACGAAGTTTCAGGGATCGTGGAGGCAGCCGGGGCGCAGGCGGATCCGAAATGGAAAGGAAAAGAGGTCATTGCCACCACCCGTTTCGGGGGACAAGCCGAAAAAGTTTTGGTGAAGCCCCATCAACTATTTGAAAAGCCTGAAGCCCTCTCCTTCGAAGAGGCGGCTGCGCTGCCGGTAAATTACCTCACCGCCTGGGTGCTGATACGGGTCATGGGCTCGCTGCAGCCCGCGGAGTCGATCCTGATCCATAACGCTGGCGGGGGCGTGGGACTTGCCGCACTGCAGATCGCCCAGCACATCGGGGCTACCACCTACGGCACGGCCAGCCCCCGAAAACACGAATTCCTGGTAGCACGCGGGCTTGACCACCCGATCGACTACCGGAACAACGACTGGTACAAGCAGCTCATGAAAATGACGGACAACCGGGGGGTAGAGTTAATCATCGATCCGCTGGGCGGAAAGGAGTGGAAACGGAGCTATAAAGCCCTTCGGACAACCGGGCGACTCGGCATGTTTGGGGTCTCCAGTGCCAGCGAAGGGGTTTCTGGTGGATGGTGGGCCAAGCTCAAGCTGCTGGCAACTGTCGTTACCATGCCTTTTTTCCACCCTCTGCCGCTGCTCGACAAAAACCGGGGCGTCTTTGGAGTCAACCTGGGACACCTGTGGCATGAAAAGGAGAAGGCGCAACACTGGATGCGCCAACTCCTGGAGGGCGTCGGTGAAGGATGGGTATCCCCGCATGTAGACAAAACCTTCCCGTTCAGCGAGGTGGCCGACGCTCACCGCTACATTGAGGAGCGCCAGAATATCGGCAAAGTCATTCTGGTACCCTGACTTTTCAGCGTTGCTGGAAACCCACCTGTTCCGGCTGAATTCAGCAGACCCCGCTAACCTGCATTTCTCACGAGAATAATTTTGAATCATTGTAATACTATGAATTACAATGATTTAGATTGATTTTATTACTGAAAATACTATGACAGAGTGTAGCGGACTGCGAAATTGGTTCATCTGCTGTGCTGCGTTGAATGTGGGAATCGCTCGCTCAACGTACCAGCATACGTCTCGCTTGCGATTACCACTTCGCCTTGCATACAAACCAATTTCTTGGGGAAAAATGCAGGCTAACCCTTGATTTCCATTTCCTCCAGAAACGGGTAATCCGTATAGCCTTCCGCGTCGCCGCCGTAGAAGGTGTCGCGATCCGGTTCATTGAGGGGGGCGTTCTGCGCGAAGCGCTTCGGAAGGTCCGGGTTGGCCAGGAATTCGCGGGCGAAAGAAACCATATCTGCTTTCCCCTCTTCTACCACGTTGATGGCCGCTATACGGTCATAGTTGCCATTAGTCATCAGCACGCCGTCATAAAAAGGACCATAGTAGGCCAACACATTCTCTGCCAGTTGCGGGTGGTCCGACAGGTCGGCCAGCGGTTCCACCAGCTCAAGGAAAGCGAGCTCATACTCCTCATTCAGTTTGCGGATCACATACTCATACAGGGCTTTCGATTCAGAGTCATTTTCAGTAGCCATCAGATTACTGGGGGAGAGGCGCAGCGATGTTTTATCAGATCCCACCTCCTCAATCACCGCATCCAGCACCTCAAAGAGAAAACGGGCCCGATTTTTGACAGAGCCGCCATAGCGGTCCGTGCGGTCGTTGATGCTGTCATGGAGGAACTGCTCCACCAGGTAGCCGTTGGCGCCGTGGATCTGTACGCCGTCGAACCCGGCCTCGATGGCGTTGCGCGCGGCCTGCCGAAAATCCTGCACCACGGCTTCCACCTCTTCCGTAGAGAGGGCACGGGGCGTGGAGGTCGGCTGGAAGCCCTCGGGCGTGAATACCTGGGTGTTGGCATTTTTATTTGTGGAGGACACCGGCGGCTCCCCATCGTGGAACCAGGTGTGGGAAACCCGTCCCACGTGCCAGAGCTGGCTGTACATCACACCCTCGTTCTGGTGGACGGCCTCCAGCACCTTCTTCCATCCCTCGATCTGCTCCTGGCTGTGGATACCGGCAGTGTCGATATAGCCCATCCCCTGCCGGGATATCTGCGATCCCTCCGAGAGGATGAGTCCAGCTGAGGCGCGCTGGCTGTAATACTCGGCATGCAGCTCCGTGGGAGCATTGGCCTCGTTATGAGCCCGGTTGCGGGTCATCGGCGCCATCGCCAGCCGGTTTTTCAGGGTTTGGGTTCCCACGTCAATAGTGTCAAAAATCTTGGGGGTGGACATTTGTAATCCTCTTAGTTTAACATTGAACTATATTGACTGTTACAACCGCGAAGACTCCCCAACCATTCCACCCGGCTGTTAGAAATTATCGATCAGGAGTATAGGATTTGATTATATCTCGAAAGCGATACATAGTCCGTGAATTCCAATGCAGAACATTGTACCGAGAAACATCTGTTAAATGGGGACTTTGCAAAGCCGTTGTTTTGCCAATTTCAGTGATTAAACTTTCATCTGTTGAAGTGAGTGTATTTGGGAGTGCAATAACCATAAAAATTTCCCTCCAGGGCACACACCATTGGAAAGCCATACCTCTGTAGAAATACGGCGAAGTAAAAAGTCCGAGATCATTCACCGGACGACAACACCCGCCGTCCGACAAGCAGTTCGAAGATCTCCATAAACAAGTTTGTTCATTAAAAGTGATTTTATAGTTTGCTTGTCATATTGACCGGTAAACCCGTTACCATGAATCTCCATGAATAAACAACCCGCAGAAGAATCCACGCTGCAGGAACAAGTTGAGGAACATGCTTCCAAAAAAAAGCAGAAGTACGGCACTTTTGGCGGCGTGTTTGTTCCCACCCTGCTGACTATCCTGGGAGTCATCCTGTTTTTGCGACAGGGCTGGGTGATCGGGAATGCCGGACTGCTGGGCGGATGGCTGATCATCACCCTTGCCTTCCTGATCGTCACTTTTACGGCGCTGTCAATGTCGTGCATCACCACCAATATCCGCATTAAGGCCGGCGGGGCGTATTCCATTATCTCGCAGTCGCTGGGACTGGAAGTCGGCGGCAGTGTGGGCGTGCCGCTGTACCTGGCACAGACGTTTGCCATCACCATGTACATTTTCGGTTTTAGGGAAGGCTGGCTCTATATCTTCCCCGACCATTATGCCATTGCCGTCGATATGGTCGTATTCAGCCTGCTCTTCATCGTCGCCTATTTAAGCGCAAGGCTGGCTTTTCGTATCCAGTACATCATACTGGCGGTTATCATCGCGGCCCTGGTATCGGTGGGCGCCAGCGTGTTTACCGGGGCGATGGAACACAGCATCCAGTGGTGGGGAGAGTTCCCGGGTGCGCCGGAGGATAATTTCCAGGGTGTCAGCTTCTGGGTTGTCTTTGCCGTTCTTTTTCCCGCCGCCACCGGTATTATGGCCGGGGCCAACATGTCGGGAGAGCTTAAAAATCCCAAGAAGAGCATACCGCTGGGCACGCTGTCGGCCATCGGTATCAGCTACCTTATTTATATGTCCAGTGGATACTGGATGGCCAAAGTGGCCCCGGTAGATGAGCTGGTGAGCAACTACAACGTGATGATCGATTACGCGTTCTGGTCGCCGGCGGTGCTGGGCGGACTGCTGGGGGCGACCTTTTCATCGGCGCTGGCCTCTATCGTGGGGGCGCCCCGTATCCTGCAGGCACTGGGGGATCACAGGATATTTCCGGGCGGCGAGGTGTTCTCGAAGCTGGCGGACAACGGCGAACCGCGTAATGCCATCCTGCTGACCGGCGGCCTGGTGCTGGGCACCCTGCTGCTGCGGGATTTGAATACCATCGCCCCGCTGATCACCATGTTTTTCCTGATCACCTACATGATGATCAACATGGTGGTCTTTATTGAGCAGCAGATGGACATGATCAGCTTTCGGCCGACGTTTTCGATTCCCAAATTTGTGCCGTTCCTGGGCACGGTGGGCTGCCTGTTTACCATGTTTGTCATCAACTCCACCTTCGGGCTCATCGCCCTGGGCTTCGTCATAATCACGTACCTGTACCTGTCCAACCGAAAGCTTCAGGTCCCCTACGGCGATATGCGAAGCGGCCTGTTTGTGTCACTGGCCGAGTGGGCGGCCAAGCGGGTATCCCTATTGCCCGAAAATAACGAGCGGGCCTGGAAAGCCAATCTCTTGGTGCCGGTCCGGAGCTCCCGCGAGCTGCGCGGCAACTTCAGCCTTATCAGGAACCTGGTGTATCCCAAGGGATCGGTCAAGCTGGTGGGAGTCTCGGGGGAGGAAGATGAGGGAACGTTCAGGGATTCACTGATGGATTTTTCAATGTCATTTCAGCGAGAAAATATTTATGCCCGGTGGAGCGTCATCGATTCCAATAATTTTGAAGATGCCGTGCTCAATTCGCTGCAAACCCTGCAAGGCACATTTTTCAGGCCCAACATTTTGTTTTTGAGACTCCCCGCCCACAAGCAGTATGATGATGAAATTTTGTCGATCATCCGGCAGGCGCGCCTCAACAATATGGGCATTCAACTATATGTTGAGGATACGATTGCCCAGCTCGGACGCAGTGCGCTGGTAAATGTGTGGGTCCATGAGCAGAGCCCCGATTGGGATCTGAGCATGGAGCTCGGCAACGTAGACCTGGCGATGCTGACCGCGTACAAGCTGAAGGTCAACTGGGGTGCCGAGATGCGCATCATCACCGTGGTGGAGGAGCCGGAGGTGGAGAATGCGTATCAATATCTTGAAAATCTGCGGGATGTGGCCCGCCTGCCCGATGTGAAGCCCCATGTGGAGATCGGCGATTTTAAGACGGTGATGCGGGAGGCGCCCCAGGCAGATGTCGACCTGTTTGGCCTGCCGGAAGACCCGGACCTGGATGAGCTCCGCAGCTATGTAGAGCAGACCCAGTCTGCCTGCGTATTTGTAGCGGATTCGGGCAATGAGAATATTTTGGCGTAGGGTTTTAGAAATATTCGGATGAAGCTGGCCACGCCCCTTGCTACCGCCCAATCCTGCCAACTGATAACCAGTCAATCAATAACGCACTCCGCCTTCTTTGTGTTTGCCGGGAGCGGGAGACAAATTCATAGGCCGTGAGGAGAAAACCTAACTCGAATTTCTCACCAAGAAATTTGGTTGTGCGTCTTTTTAATATGATTGTGAATAATTCGGGTTAAAACGTCAGGATCTGTTCCAGTTCACGATTACGATAATAGTGACGCCCCTTGATCTCCCGTTTCTCCAGCACCCCCATCTCATCCAGCGTATTCAGGTAGCTGCGGGCCGTATTTTCCGCATACAGCCCCGCATCGGTCAGGTGACTCACCTTCGTAAACGGCTGGGTGAAAATGGCATCGATAAGCTGGCCCGGGCGCTGAAAATTCTGCTCACGTTCCACGGCCTCCAAAATGGCTTCTTTGGCCTCCAGGATATCATTGACCTTCCGGTAGGTCAGCCGTGCCGTAGAATCCACCGCCCGAAGCATATACAGTATCCAGGCCTCCCAGTCCCCGCGCTGCGACACCCCCGCCAGCGTATCGTAATACTCCTGCTTGTGATCGATGACATAGCGACTGAGATAAAGAATGGGCAGCTCCAAAAGTCCCGCCTTTGTCAGGTAATGAATATTCAGGATGCGTCCCACGCGTCCATTGCCATCGCGAAAGGGGTGGATCGCCTCAAATTGAAAGTGAGCAATCGCCATCTTTAGCAGCGGCTCGTGGGGCGGGATGGAATCGTCATTCAAAAACTCCGTCAGGTTCTCCAGCTTCTCCCGCAGCACCTCCTTTCCCTTGGGCGGCGTGTACACTCGTTTGCCGGCATTGGGTCCACTGCCCCCCTGGCGAATATAGGTCGTGGCAAAAGGCGGACGAATGGCATCGCGGGCTTCTTTGATCTCCTGGTACAAGTTCACAAAGTAATCCAGATCAAACGCACCGTGTTCTTGTAAATATTTATGTCCCTCCCATATCGCCTCCCGATAACGAAGCACCTCTTTCGTGGGGGCGGATACATTATCATCGAACCGGCTGTCGCTGAACGCCTGGTAGAGATCGTCGGTGGTGGTAAAGACGTTCTCGATGGCGCTCGAATCCTTCGCCTCCTGCAGGGTAATACTGTTGATCAGGAGCGCCTGGTTGGGGATGGCCACGCTGCGTCCGGCCAGCAGCCCCATCGCCTCCTTGGCCCGGCCCAGCTGTTCGTAGATCTCAACATTTTTATACAGTTCTTCATCGATCGGCAGCAGCGGCAGGTCATTCCAGGGTGTATTGCGATCGGGATTAACGCGGTATATCGGCTGTTGAGACATTAAAATACCTGTCATTTAAGGCATGAGTTTAATTCCGACCTCAACATAAGGGTTTTACAGGTACCATACATTAAAAATTACACTTTTTGATGTATGGATTGGGTTCCGGCCTTAATGGTCCTCAATGAACGAGGAAATAATCAACGCCTCTTTTCTTAAAAGTGATTCAAATCAGCCAACTGGTTTAAAATAAAAAGTAACACAAACAGAAACTTATAGCGGTTCTGTTTCTTACAACGAATTAATTAAAACAGATACACAACTGTACAATGCAAATGTAGCAGAAGACAACAGAAGTGTTATACATTCCCCTGTAAATCATGTATCACTTGCTTTAGAAACAGACGATAATAACCGTTATCAGCAAGTTCCTGAAAGTCTGAAAGACGTTGAAAGTTTTATAAATTCAGCACTTCCAACAGGTGTAAGTTATAGTAGGAGACTTTTCAAACGTCCTTTACGGATGGAATCTTAACATTTCAATCGAACGATATAACGGGGTTTTTGCCAAAAAACATAGTAGTTTCTGGATATGTTTAGCCCGTCTCGATCTTGTGGTATTAGATCAAAATCAGTTTATACGCATTCATTCATGACCAAAAAACAGAGGGATAAGTTTCTATTAACTTAGTTTTAAATCCTTCAACTTATCTATGAATAGGAAGGCAACCTCTTAAGGGGTTGCATTTTAAATTATTTCTCTTAAGAAAGGTTTTTATAGAAGATAGAAGAAACAAAAATATCTTTTCACGAAAATATTAATGGCTATTTCGGAGATCATTGTGCCACCCATTTCGGCCATGTTGTGCCATCCGTTTCGGAGGTCATTGTGCCAGTTTAGGTAGGTGATCGCCGGA
>NZ_JBINJF010000013.1:0-121659 GCF_043951865.1 Halalkalibaculum sp. DA3122 | reverse complement strand
ATTTTATTTCAAATCGATTAAAAATAAAATATCTATATGTCATTGTTGTACAAAGAGTTACGCGGAATTATCTTCTTTTTAACCGGACACTAGTGGGCAGTGGTATCTTTTTTATCATGATGCAGAGCTTTCCGGCGGGCAAACCCACCTGCGGAATATCAAGATGACTGAATTGACCCATAATCCGGATGGGACGATACAGACGATCGACCCCTACAGGGATTGATGGGAAAGCGTTATTTTTGGAAATATTTCTGTCGGACAGGTGTCTGTACCATGAGCCCGGCAAGGCCGGGAAATCAGGAACCGCAGACGGTTCGCAACGCTTCCCTGTCTTCGGCCGACAACTGTAGGCCGGAGACATCCTGCCGGTCCATCAGGTAATACATCACGGAGCGGGGGTTTTCAACATGTGGGAGTCCCAGTGCGTGGCCCACTTCGTGAGCGAGCACCAGCCGGAGATTGTCGATATCATCAAACTGGTAGATATTGATCTTTTTTTGCTGGCCAGTCTGCATATAGCTGCCTTGGTTGAACTCGTTCATGTGGCTGTATCGTTCATTGTAGTGGTAGACCAGCGTGTTCTGCCGGTCTGCAATACTATTAAGCTGCTCGGACAGGCGATTTACTTGTTCCCCGAGCGCAGTCAGCTCGCGGCGATCCCGATCCAGCTCCCGTTTGTGTACCTGGAGTTCCTGCTGCTGCTCCTTTATGCGGGGTTTTTCGCTTTCGGGAATCCCGCCCGATTGATTCCATTCCGATATTTTGGTATTGAAACTATCCAACTCCTGGTGGTAGAGGTCCACCTTTTGATTGAATGTATCCAACCGCTGCTGATAGGTTTCTGAGTGTTTTGCATACTCCTGTTTCAGGGCTTTAAAACGCTCACGAGTCCGGGCAATTCGGTTCGAAAGCTGTTTTTCATTTTCTGTGAACTGCTGCTCCGAACTGTAGATAAAATTGATGGTCACTTCTCCCTGTTCATGATAGTATACCAGATCACCTTCTCCGGGAATTGACCAGAGCGCCTCTACCTCCCGCATGATTTTCTCAAGGGTTGGCCGGGCAATATTGAAACGCGAATCGATATCCCCGAGACGGTACGTAACAGGAGCCCGGCAGGGAGTTGAGGAAGGCGTTTGTTGAGTAGCAGAACCTCCTGAGCTGAACAGGGTGATACCTCCTCCTGCAGCCAGGATAAAAAAACTGAGTGCTATAATGTGGGTTCGATTCACCAGCGATTGTTGAGGTAATCAATATGGAAATTGTATCAATCCGCTCACCAAAGTGCCAAAAATTCTGGAATTCCTGATGCCGGAGTCAAATAAGTATATATGGCAGAGATCAGAATCCGGCACCTTTTGCCGGCAAGAGTGAGAATTTGGATCCCGCAAAACCGTTCAGTAAACAGGGGATTTGTAAAATACAAATGCAGCCCCTCGATATGTCAACTACGATAATCTCAGTTGAGGTTTTCGGTTTTTTGGCGCGATTCTTCCGCCATCTGCTCGTGGTATTCTTTCAGCCGCGTGGCCAGGTTTTTATTGTGGGTACTCAATATTCGGGCCGCCAACAATCCGGCATTGGACGCTTTTCCGATCGCCACGGTTGCCACCGGCACCCCGTTGGGCATCTGAACGATGGAGTAGAGGCTGTCAAGTCCGCTGAGTGTGCTCGTTTTTACCGGAACCCCGATGACGGGTAGCGTGGTATAAGCGGCCGTCATTCCGGGCAGGTGGGCAGCTCCCCCCGCACCGGCAATAATAACCTTGAGGCCCCGGTCACGGGCGGTTTTACCGTACTCCGCCATCATATCGGGAGTGCGATGGGCAGAAACCACCTTTTTTTCATAATCAATTCCGAATGCATCCAGGATATCGCACGCTTCGCGCATGGTGGGCCAGTCGCTGTCGCTTCCCATGATAACACCGACTTCGGGATTGGCTTGGCTCATAATGTAATTGCTTGAATTTTGGTTTACGTGTTGAATAAAATATTGAGGGTTTTGCCCCCCATACCTCGTATTTAGAGAGTTCTACTCCCGTTTAAACAATCAATAAGGTTGGTGGTATAACCAACTCCCAACAAAATAACAGGTTCTGCAAAGGATCCCTATAGAAAATATGCCGGGGCCGCCGGGCGAAACGTAACGCTAGAGCGTTACTCTGAAAATGAATATTAGCGCCGTCAACATGCCAACATATTTTCCACCTCTGACCCTACGCCTTCGCTTTCAATGTTGTTAGATCCGGATCGGAGCCGTCAGCTTCCCGGCTTTTTCATAGGTCGCATCAAGATTATCTCCCAGCAGAGTGTAGTGTCCCATCTTGCGACCGGGGCGGCTGTCCAGTTTTCCGTACACATGGAGATGTCCATCGCTTGCCTCCAGGGCGTTCAGCACAAAGTCGACCTGCGCGTCACGCCTGTCGGTTCCCAGCAGATTGATCATCGCCACGGCGGGGGCCCGCAGGCTGGTACTGCCCAGCGGTAAGCCAAGCACGGCCCGCATGTGGTTTTCAAACTGGGATGTAACCGCCCCTTCAATCGTATAATGGCCAGAGTTGTGGGGGCGCGGGGCCGATTCATTAAGCAGCAGGCTCCCATCTTTTTTCAGGAAAAATTCATAGGCAAAAATGCCTTTCCCGTCGATCGCCTCCGTTGCCTGTACCGCCAGCTGCTGCGCCTTGTTCTGTATCTCGGGGTCAACCGGTGCAGGAGAGAGCACGGCCACGCAGATATGGTCTTGCTGTACGGTTTGACAACAGGGGTACACCTGTGTGCCGGTTTCATTGCGGGCCACCTGCACTGCCAGCTCATGCGTAAAATCGACAAACGCCTCGGCAATGATATCGTGTCCATCTGTTCCGCCAAGATTCTTAAAAGATTGTCGGGCTTCCTCTGCATTATCAACCGTTTCATTGCCGTACCCGTCATATCCCCCTTTTGAGGATTTGAGCAGGTATGGCCAGCCATGCCGTTCTCCAAACGCCTGCAGGTCCTCTTCCGATTCAATCAGAGCGTATGGGGTCACGGGGATGCCCGCATTTTCAAATGTCTGCTTCTCAACAAGTTTATTTTCAATAAGAGAAAAAGAGGAGGGAGAGGGCCAGATCGGTACGCCGCTTTGATCCTGTACCGCCTGCAGAATGTCGGAACTGATAAATTCGTTTTCAAGCGTAAGCACATTCGTTTTCGCGGCAAATACAGCCATATCGTCAACGCTGTCGAATGAGCCAGTCGAGGAGTAGGGAGTCATGAACTGTACCGGTTCGTTTTCCGGTCGATCAGAAAATACCCCGACCTGTATTCCATATCGAAAAGCTTGCAGGGCCGACATGCGCGCGAGCTGCCCGGCGCCCAGAAATCCGATTCTGAAGTTGGCGGAGAGAGGATTGTTGGATTCAGACACAGTAGTGGTTGTTCTTGGGATTTACATTTTTCGGGAATGAGTATAAGAATATTAAGGTATAGAGTACAGAAGTTTAGAACAGAAGGAAATCGGGCGGCCGCAATTTACAGGATTAGAAAAAGTACGGCCGACTATCCCCGGTTGCCATAATATTTTGTGGGATCTTTAGAAGAATGCCATTAATATCTTATTTTATCGATTGATCTGGAACAGGCTGGTTCCGGAAATAATCGGCGCATATGCCGGAAATATTCAAGATGCCCGGATTTTGGCAGAAGAATGATTCAATTTTTCTGAATCCCAATATGTTGTTTTTGATTTAATACGTATTTATGGATATAGAAGCAAAGCTACAGCAGGTTAAAGAACGGTTTGAAGAAGTACAGACCGCAATGAGTGATCCTTCCGTGTATGACGACCCGGACCGTTACACGGAACTGACCAAAGAGCACAGCGACCTGAAGGAGCTGGTAGAATACTACGACGAGTGGGTTGATATTAATAACCAGATCGAAGGGAATACCGAGCTTATTGAAGAGGGAGACGATCCCGAAATAACAGAGATGGCCAAGGCGGAAATTGAAGAGTTGAAGCCGCGCCTCGAAAAGCTGGAGGAGGAGATCAAGTTCAAGCTTATTCCCAAAGATCCCGACGATTCCAAGAACGTGATTGTGGAGATCCGCTCGGGAACCGGGGGAGACGAGGCCGCCATTTTTGCCGGCGATCTGTTCGACATGTACCGCCGGTATGCCGACAAGATGGGCTGGAAGCTGAATATCATGAACCTGAGTGAATCAACGCAGGGCGGATTCAAGGAGATTATTTTCGGGCTGGAAGGCGATGAGGTCTATAGCAAAATGAAATATGAGAGCGGTGTCCACCGCGTGCAGCGGGTGCCACAAACCGAAACACAGGGCCGGGTGCATACGTCGGCGGCTACCGTGGCCGTGCTGCCTGAGGCCGAAGAGGTGGATGTGGAGGTCAATACGGCTGACTTGCGCATCGATACGTTCAGGGCCAGCGGGGCAGGGGGACAGCACGTCAATAAAACAGACTCCGCAATACGGATTACCCATGAACCCAGCGGCGTGGTGGTGGAGTGCCAGGAGGAACGCTCCCAGCACCAGAACAAGGAGAAGGCGATGAAGATGCTGCGAACCAAACTCTACGAATCCAAGGTGGAGGAACAGCGCCAGGAACGGGCCGCGGAACGCAAAAGCCAGGTGTCGACCGGTGACCGCAGCGCCAAGATCCGAACCTATAACTTCCCGCAAAGCAGGCTGACCGACCACCGCATCAACCTGACGCTCTACAACCTGGAGGATATCATGAAGGGCGACATCGACGAGGTCATCGAAGCACTCCGCGTGGAAGACAATCTGGAGAAGCTGAACGCCATTATGGGAGAGTAGCCGGCCTGCCTGTTGGTGAGTAGGAGATCCTCAAAAAGCTACGAAAGCCTTTTCCCTTATTTATTGGGGTTGCCTTATAACCTTTCCCTTTTATAATCTATGTATTTTAGTCCGATCTGTGAGCCCGTGCGGATGGAGTTTGACAACCTACAATAGCGGGTGCTTTGTGGATAAGTTCATCATTTTCAAGAGCCTCCACCATAAAAAGCGCAAAATCGGTTCGGCGGGTCAGGTTGCTTTCCAGGACAGGATCACCCACATGCTCACTCCAAACCGGAAGTCCCTGGCTTTCTCCCTCCTCCAGGTCACTGCCCCGTACAACGGTCCATTTCTTGTCACTGGAAAATACCAAATCACAGGCTCTCACCTGGTCTTGAATGTCAACGAGTCGCAGCATTTTGGCGATCCACCCGGCAACATTTAAAAACGCCTTCAGCTTCCAGGAGTATTTATCCTTTCCGTCTTTGGTGATGTGCCAGCCGCAGGAAAAAATCAGGCGCGCACCGGGCTCGGCAAAATCGAGTACCGCCCGTGCCGTTCCAGAGGAATAGTTGTTCACTCCCCAGGGGGCCAAGACGGTGAGCACCCCGTCGCATCCGTTTACCGCTTTTTTGATTACTTCCCGGTCATTCGTCATTCCCGGTACCACTGTTATTTGGTCTTTAACCGGGTCCAGCTTGCTGACGCTTTGTTCCCTGCAAACGCCGACAATTTCATAATTTCGGTCCAGTGCATGCTGAACCATGTATTGTCCAAGTTTCCCGGAGGCACCGATTATACAAATCTTTTTCAATCTCATTTTTTTATACTGAGGGTTTTGCAACTCCCTCAATTTCTCGTTCTAAGGGAGTTGTACACCCGTTTAAAAAGTCAATAATACAACCACCTCCCAACAAAACAGGAGGTTCTGCACAGGGTCCCATACCAATATTTCCCTGTTAATCTATACAAAAAAGGTGTATGGTTCTTTACAAAAAAGAAACGGTAATATTCTTGGGTGTTGAATTTTATTCAGGAAATATATCCCATCTACCGTGATGCGGTATTTGGTTACATTATTCATATAGCTAAGAACAGACGATATCCCCTGTAAAGGTTGCACTCAGTGACAATATGCATAGCCATAGCCGATAGGCGGAGTGTTATGTGAAAACCACCAAACAGGGGTTACCGGGAATACAAGTATGAGCATTTTAAATACTGCTCTTTATGTCCCGCAATTGATGGCTTCGAATGCGCGATCCTGCTTATCCGCTATTCAAGATTCCAGGTTCTGATACTGCTGCTGCATGAGCACGCGGATCTCCTTTGCTATCGTCACCGTGTCGCTTTTTGCGGAACTGATGGTCTGATACGCCTTTTCGAGTGTTTTTCGGGCTTCTTCCTTGTTCTCCAACTCTAGCATGCACCTGCCCAGGTAGTACTGCGCTTTCCCGTATACGAACGATTGAGCTTCATTGGCAGCTTCCAGTACCTGTTTCGATTCGTTTAGCAGGCGGACGGCCGCCCGGTATTCCTCCTGTTCAAATTTAAAAATGGCATGTCCACTCAGTACTCTGCCCAGCGATGCGTTTTCCGAACCGTAGGTATTCCTGAAGATTTCGGCGGTGGCATTGTAGCTGGAATCGGCCAGTTCCGGCTTATTCCAGTGACTGTACAACTTGGCTTTGATATTCAGAATGTAGGCGTTGTAGACGTGGTCAGCTCCATAGTTCTCTGAAATTATATTGTGTGCGGTGTTGAGGATCTCACCGGCCTGCGTATATTCTTCTGAATCGATCAGGTAGCTGCCGTAGTTTCGCATGGCCATCGCAGGCCTATAGTGACCGTCTCCGAATTTTTCCTTGAGTATACGGACCGATTCCCTGTGATAGGTGGCCGCCTCTTCCGATTTACCGATATCATTTGCAACGGTGGCCAGACCGCTCAACGTTGAGCCCACCAGCGAGTGGTCTGGTCCCAGGGTTTTTTTGCGAATTTGATAGGCTTTTTGAAACAGCTGGTAGGCTTTTCGGGACAGGTCTCTCCGCATATACACAATGGCAATATTGTGGTAGGAGAGCGCCAGTTCGGGATTATCGGGTTCATATATTTTTTCCTTTAGCTCCAGGGATCGCTCATAATAATCCAGGGCTTTCGAGTAATCCCCCAGCCGGGAATGAACAATCGCGAGGTTATTCAGCTGGTAAGACTTGTTGTGCATCGATTCGATGGTATCTTCGGGAAAATCTCCCGTGGCGGTTAGTATCTCCAGCGCTTCTTGATACCTTCCCTCTTCGATATAGGCATCACCCAGGTTGAGCATGTTTACCCTGTAGGCTTCGGATCCGGTAACCTCCCACGAACGGTACAGGGAATCCGCTTTTCGGAAAAAGTATATTGCCGAATCGACATTGGCCGCCGCCCGGTGCCAGTTTCCGTAGACGGTAACGATGTCGGCAATGGATGCGTCTTGCAGATCCAGGGAGTCCATGGCCAGTGTATAGGCCTGGTTGATCGTTTTTTGAGCTTCCCCCGTCTGGCCGATGTTAAGCTGTATCTGGCCGATGGCACCGAGCAGCAGCGCCCGGTTACTGGTGGTAATTGATTTGTTGTTGAGTTCATCCAGTCCCCGCGAAATAATTTCGCTGACGGGAAAGTCCTGACCGACACTGACACGCGGATTATTGGCTTCAAACAGGGAAAGCAGGAAATCGGTCATTTTGGTGGCTCGTTCACTCTCCAGCCGGGCCCGGTTTCGCTGTTCGGCAATTTGATAGGTGTAAGCGATTGAAATTCCGGTAATGAGCGCCAGGATTAACGCCGCCGCCGAAAGCGTGGCCTTGTGACGTTTAATGAACTTTGAAACGTTATATCGGAAGGTATCGGCGTGGGCGGCAACCGGCAGGCCCCGCTGGTAACGCCTGAGATCTTCCAGCAGTTCACCGGCTGAGTTGTAACGCCGTTCCGCCTCTTTGCGTAGTGTTTTCAGGATAATGGCATCCAGGTCCTCCTTGAGCATTCGTTCCCACTCTGGGTTTTTTATGGAAGGCGGTTCCGGGGACTGCTGCTTAATAATCTCCTCAATCTCACCGATGCTTTTCTTCTTTAGGTCGAACGGAGCGGAGCCGGTTACGAGCTTATAAAAAAGCGTGCCAAGCGCGTAAATGTCACTGGCCGTGGTTACGGGCGCATCGGAGAGTTGCTCGGGAGCGGCATATCCCAGGGTCAGAACCTGGGCCCCGGCGCGGGTCTGAAAAATTGTTTGATCGGATTTGTCTTGATCGAGCAGCCTGGCGATACCGAAATCCAGGATTTTAACCGATCCCTCGCTGTCAACCAGGATGTTTGCCGGTTTGAGGTCGCGATGGATAACAAGGTTGGCATGCGCATGCTGTACGGCGCTGCAAACCGACTCGAAGAGCTCCAGCCGTTCATTGAGGCTAAGTTCATGCTGACGGCAATAAGCGTCAATCGGAACGCCATCTACATATTCCATAATAAAATAGGGAAGTCCCTCGTCGGTGATACCGCCGTCGTACATCCGGGCTATGTTGGAATGCGTGAGGTTGGCCAGGATGGCCCGTTCGCGCTGGAATCGCGCCCTGTTGTCGGGGGTATCCATACCGCGCCTGATCAATTTTAGAGCTACCTGATGCTCAAATTGATGGTCGGCGCGTTCAGCCAGGAAAACCGATCCCATCCCCCCGTGGCTGATCAGCTCGGTTATACAATAGGAGCCGACCTGTTGACCGATCATGGTGGAGCTGCGCTCTTGGTCCGGAAACTCTTCTGGCAAACCGGGCAGCAGGGCCTCTTTAAACAGGTCCGGATCCTCCAGGAATCCCTCCGACTCCTCGATCGATTCCAGCAGCTCTGTGACCGACCTGAACAGTTCCGGGTTGCCGGTACAAACTTCCCTGATAAATTCGGTTCGTTCTTCATCGGACAGGGTTAACGCCGTATCCACGATATGTTCAATCTCTTGCCAACGGTTGTTATCCATAAAAAGCTGTAGGTATTTCGCTGTAGATTCTGTAGTGGTGACCCAATATTGTAAATTAATGGTGGTTTTTGAGAAAAGATAAAACGCAGCCATCAGGCCCGGAGTACTTCAGTTACCGGAGTAACGGGAAGCAGTGTTTTCAGCATTCTCGGTTTGTGTTTGATCTGCAAAATGGAATAGATGATCTGTTATTTCACTTAAAATAGGAATGATTGGGTAAAAGGGAAGTCTAAATTGAGCGTGGCAGGAGATGTTTTTTCATACTAACAGGAGAGGTTTTTATAACTGTTGTTTTCAATGTTATACTTTGCAACTGCAGAACAACTATCGCATTTTTAAAAATGCGGTAGCTATTCGTCCCGGGGTACCACCCGATTCAAAATACTGTTCACCCGGTATTGAACCTAAATTTCAAACCGCTCTTTAAGTTCTTTATGGAGCCATCCCCGGGCTTTAGCCCAGTCTCTTTTCACGGTGCTCTCCGAAATATCCAGCGCTTCAGCAGTATCTTCTATAGTCATCTGGCCGAAGAAGCGCATCTCCACCACTTCGGTCAACCGCGGGTTTAGCTTCGAAAGTCGGTCAAGAGCGCTGTCAATACCGATCAATTCGTTAGCTTTTTTCTGCTGGACGCTAAACAGGTGGTCGATATAGGTCAGATCTTTTTGTTCTCCACCCCGCTTCCGGGCATTTTTTTTGCGTGCATAATCAATTAGTATTTGTCGCATGCATTTAGAGGCAATCGCCAGGAAATGTCCCCGGTCATTAAAATTGATCTTGGTCTGGTCTATCATTTTCAGGTAAGCTTCATGAACCAGCTCGGTTTTTGAAAGGGTGTGATCCGACTGTCGGCTCATGTGAGAATAGGCTAATCTCCTCAATTCATCGTAGATGTAAGGATACAGCCGGTCGTATATCTCTTTTCCCCCCTCTTCCTTCAGTTTTAACAGTAATCTCGTAACCTCAGACTTTTTGCCCATCGTTAATAATTGAAGATGATATTTTTATAAAATGAACTGATATCGGTTGGCTTAACGTATCTCTATAAAGGGGTAAAGCCAAATGGAAAAATAGAAGTAAACCTCATTTTGTCAAGAGCCTTCCCCGACATTGAGCATTAATTTATGATCTTGTGAAAACAGCCGGCTAGTGCATTCAGGACCGTTATGTTCAAGTGCTGGCCTTTCTACTTATTAGATGACAAATCCGTTTTTTGGATAAGGATATTCCACCTCTTCTCATCCGCATTCCGGGTCCGAAGGCGGATGAGTAAAAACAAATAATTTAAGTTGACCTGTTTTAGCCGTCCTTGTCGTATTACTAGTGTGATTGTACAAAGAGAGCTGTGAGATTTTATTAAAAATCTCATGGAAAATTTTTCCTGCAAACTGAACAATCATCTGCGACCTGTTAAATCAACCAAAAATTATTTAAGACTATGAAACTGACCAGAACGCTAAATTCGCTTTCTTATATCTCCATGCTGATGGCAATGCTGCTTTTTGCCGCCTGCAGCAGCAGTCCCACCAGTACCGGCAATCCGGGAGGATCCAATAACAATGATAATGAAGCGCCCCAGGCTGCTGCCACTGCCGATGTGGACACGATATCCACAGGGGAGAAGGTTACCCTGGACGCTTCCGGATCCACTGATCCCGACGGCGATGCGCTGACCTACAGCTGGCAGCTTGACGGACCCAACGGGAGCAGTTCACAGCTATCCGACCCGCAGGCCGAAAGCCCGACTTTTACCCCGGATGTTACCGGCGATTATATAGCAAGGTTAACGGTAGACGACGGCAACGGCGAAACCGACCAGGATGAGGTTACGGTAACAGCCGAATCAGATGTAACTGAAATAAACAGTGACATAACCGAGGATCAAACCTGGACGGACGATACGTTGTACCGGGTGACCGAATATATAGATGTACGCTCCGGTGCAACGCTCACCATTGAACCGGGTGTAACGGTAGAATTTGCAACGGATGCCGGTATCAATGTGCGTTCCGACAACTCCGTGCTTGTGTCTGCGGGTACGGCAGAAAACCCGATTGTACTTACCGGCATGCAGGAAGTCAACGGCTACTGGCGGGGTATCCGCATTAATTCCAATACGGTGGAAAACGAAATTAGTCATACGAGCATCCTGTACGCCGGCAGCGTCTCGGCCGGAACCTATTTTGAAGCGGCTGCACTAACGGTAGACCAGGCCAAAGTGCAACTGGAGCATGTGACTGTTGCCAACAGCGGGGGATACGGCATTCAGACGCGCCGATCAGGATCCGAATTTCCGATGCAGAACATGACTTTTTCAGGAAATGAGCTGGATCACGCCTATGTCCACATCAGCCAGCTCGGGAATTTTGACGCCGCCAGCAGTTTTGACGGGGGATATGTAACGGCATTTGGCGGCGGAACAACCGGGGATATGACGATTCCCGCACTGAACGGCGCGAAATTCCAAATAACAAATAATGTCGATTTTGAGCACCACATTTCCATTGCGGAAGGGGCTGAATTTGAGTTTGCCGCCGATGCCGGGTTCGTGGTCCGCTCAGATGCGGTTATCGAGGCGGTGGGCACCTCCGACAATAAAATTGTATTCACTGGTACTAGCAGCGTACCGGGAGCCTGGCGCGGTATCTTCATCGGCTCTTCGTCGGTAGACAATATCATGGAGCATGTCGATATCCGTTATGGAGGCAGCACCAACATGGCTACGTACTTTGACAAAACCAACATGGTGATAGATCGGGCCAAAATCACCATGCGGAATGTTTCCCTTACCGGAAGTGCCGGCTACGGTATCCAGACGCGAAGAGACGGCTCAGATTTTGCGCTGGAAAACTGCTTTTTTGACAATAATGCCAACTCGGACATGCTGATTCATCCCACCCAAATCTCCTCTGTCGACAGTCAGACCAATTTTAACGGCGGCGATGTCGAAGTGTACCGGGGCGATACGGAATCAACCGGGTCCGAAACCTGGAGTAATTTAAACAACGGGGTCTACCACGTCACTGGTTCTCTTACGATCGAGAATACCGTTTCTGTCGAACCCGGTGCGATGTTTGAGATGGGCACGGATGTAAAACTGATCGTTTCCGGCGGTTCCAGTCCCGGCGTAATCAAAGCCCTGGGCAGCAGCGACGACCTGATTACATTTACCGGCAGATCAAAAGCGAAAGGCGCATGGGCGGGGATCCTCATATCATCCGGATCAGTTGAAAATGAGATGGACTATGTAAAGATCGAATACGGCGGAGGAGCCGACCTGGCCACCTATATGGATGCGGGCAACCTGGGCATATACAATGATGGCTACCTGAACCTCTCCAATGCCGAGATCGAAAACAGTGCCAATTACGGCATTATCGTACGAGAAGGCCGTGATGCCCAGCTAAATGCGGCGGGAGTGAGTTATTCCGGCAACGACAACGATGACTTGTTTACATATTAATCCTGACATACCTGATAACAAAAAAATGGATTTGGCATGATGAAGAACGTTTTGACATTTATCCTGTTGATAGCAGTAATTGCAGCCTGTGGGGAAAGCACCACGGGACCGGGATCTGATACCGATAATAGTGAGCCCGACCAGGAGGAACCAACCGAAACGACCGGGTCGCTGGAGGTCAGCGTCTCTACATCGGGCAGTAGTACTGACGAGGACGGATACACGATAACGCTTGGTAGCGGGGAATCGGAGTCTGTTGAGCCCGATGGCAGCGTAACTTTTACAGACCTCGAAGAGGAGACCTACAGCGTGGAACTAAGTGGATTGGAGTCATACTGTACCGTCGACGGCGATAACCCCGTTTCAGCAGAGGTTACGGCCGGAGAGACAGCCAGCGTATCCTTTGACGTGACCTGCGAGCAGTCTCAGTCCGAGGCGGATGGAACAATCGTGTTTATGAAGCAGGTAGATCAGTCCACTATCGAATTGTTTCGGATGAATGCCGACGGATCGGACCAGCAGCGGCTGGGAGATGGAATCGAAGCCAGTTTTCCTGCCGTATCCCCCGATGGATCAAAGGTCGCGTATACCCATGAATCGGATATCTGGATTGCGGATATTGATGGGTCCAACCAAACAAGGTTGACCACCAATGCGGCAGGTAACTTCCATGCCGCCTGGTCGCCCGACGGATCTGAAATTGCATACGGCTCCACGCGGAATGACAATCACGATATTTATATCATGGATCTCAATGGGGAAAGTGAGCAACGATTAACTGTTCATGAAGCCAGTGATGAACGGCCGTCGTGGTCTCCGGATGGAAATAGCATTATTTTCAGCAGCGATCGGGATGGTGACGACTACACAGAAATCCACAGTATCGATGTTGAAAGCGGAGAGGCAACCCTGTTGATGGAGCCGACACAGGACAACGGCATTAACTTGTACGATCCGGCATGGTCCCCGGACGGATCAAAAATTGCCTACCAGGGGTTCACCCGACTGGGGAATTCCCGGATATTTGTCGCCGATGCAGATGGAGGAAATGCAGGTTACATAACCTCCGATAATGTGGCGGCCCGACAACCATCCTGGTCGCCTGACGGGAATTATATCTCATTTATGTCACTCAGAGACGGGGAATCGCCCGATCAGATCTGGACCGTAGGGGCAAGTGGTGAGAACCAGTTCCTGCTGGTTGAAGGAGAAGGGAACTGGATGGTTAATTTCCCGAGTTGGGGACCAACGGTGGAATAATCTTTAAAATATAATCCCGGATTATTTACCGATATTTTATCCCATTTACACTCTTGCATACCATGTGAGCAGAGATGGCACCGTTTTAACCGGTGCCATCTCTTTTTGTATAAACAAAAAATATTAGAATCAGCAATTTGATTTGATCTTTTCAAAAAAATGCACTGTTTTTGAAATTCATTTAGAACAGTTATCCGTTAAATAAGAACTGCCAGTTTATGAAGAATTACATTCTCCCATTTATCCTGTTAAGCCTGAGCATCATGCTGGTCGCTTGTACCGAAACGCCCGAAGGCCCGGGCGATAGCGTTGAAGATGAGGGAGGACCGGAGATTACCGGTATACAACCGGATGAAGGGCCTGTTGGCATTATCGTGACGATTTCCGGAAATGGTTTTAGTTCTTCTGAGCAGGAAAATATGGTCACGTTTAACGGCACTGAAGCCGAGGTGCAGGAGGCAACCGAATCGGAGCTCAAGGCAGCGGTTCCTGAAGGGGCCGAGACAGGCCCGGTAGAAGTTTCGGTGCGGGGGCAACAGGTCACGGGACCGACATTTACGGTTAATGAAGAGGCGATGAGCATTGAAAGTGTGGAACCCGACAGCGGGAACCCGGGAACAGAAGTGGTAATAAAGGGAAAAAATTTTGGGACGAATCTCCAGGACATCGAAGTCTATTTTGCGGGCACCGAGGCACCGGTATCGGAAGCCACGGACACAGAAATTGTTACCCAGGTGCCGGAGGGAGCTGATACGGGTCCCGTACAAATAACGGCCGGCGGAGAAACGGCAGCAGGTCCCACGTTTACAGTGACGCAAGCGGAACCCTCCGCTTTTGCCATCAGCGGCACTGTTGTTGACGGATCAACAGGACAGGGAATTGAAGGCGTCGAAATCTCTTTTTCCAGCGATATCGGGCCGGTCTATACAGATGGGCAGGGCAAATGGTCAGCCAGTGAGGTTCAGGCGCCGATAGCTGTTACGGCGAGTGCGGAAGAGTGGGATTTCCCGATCCACACCAAACTGGTTCTCGGTCCGGAACAGGAACTGGATTTTACTGCCCAACAAAGCTATTCTCCGCCCACCGGTACCCGCATCGCCTACCAGTACCGGGAGGGGTGTTCCCAGGGAACGTACTGCGACAAGCCGTTTTCGTTGTGGCTGATGGATTCAAACGGGCTCAACAAGGAGCAGTTGACCGATGAGTCGGCCTCCGACCACGGGCCGACCTGGTCACCCGATGCGTCAAAAATTGCTTTTTATTCAAACCGAGGCAGCGATTCCGACACATACCAAATCTGGATCATCGACCTGGACAGTGGAGAGTTGACGAATACCGGCATTGAGGGAACCCAGCCCGCGTGGTCACCGGACGGCAGCAGCATCGCCTATGTGCATCAGGGCAATATTCGCGTTATGGACCTGGAGGGCGGAGACAGGGAGATATTTGCCGCTGGCGGGGGATATGCCTATGCTTCATCACCTGCGTGGTCGCCGGATGGCACAAAAATTGCGTTTGATCTGACGGAAGAGGAAACCTATGAGACCCACATCTGGGTGATGGAGTCTGACGGCGGGAATGTGACACAACTTACGGATCAAGATGCCCCGAACCGGAGTCCCGCCTGGGAGCCGTCGGGTGGTGGCATCCTTTTTACCAGCAGGCGGTCTGCCGTGGATCGGCTGCGGATTATGGCGGTGGACGGGTCCAATGACCGCAGGAGAAACTGGCCGGATCACGCCCAGACCCAGCCCGCATGGTCGCCGAGTGGCGGGGAAATTGTGTACACATCGCGGCGCATGATCCCGATCAGCGATTACATCCGGTGGATTCCAGCGGATAATGACGCATGGATGAATGTAGCCCCCGATTCAGATGCGGAAGCTGAATTTTGGGCCAACTCCCCCGCCTGGGCTCCGCAATAGGATTCTCATCCGGGAAGTGGTAAATTCGGAAGAAACAACGGGACTGCGATATGGCTGCTCAGCACACTACTCTGGGATTGATTCAACGGAGCTCAACGAATAATCCGGATGAAAACTTCAGTAAAACAATCGCTAATATTAGGGAGGCCGCCTCCGCGGGTGCACAAATCATATTGCTCCAGGAGCTGTTCAATACCACGTATTTTCCGCAGGTGCCGGATGATACCTATTTTGATTGGGCAGAGTCGATTCCAGGTCCCGTAACTGACAAGTTGACTGAGCTGGCTAAAGAACTGGGGGTGGTAATTACAGCCCCTTTTTTTGAGCGCAGGGCAGCGGGATTGTATCACAATTCACTGGTTGTAATCGATGCCGACGGCTCGCTGATGGGAACCTACCGGAAAAAACACATTCCCGATGATCCGGGGTTTTACGAAAAGTATTATTTTACCCCGGGTGAGGATGCCTACCAGGTGTTTGAAACGCGTTACGCCAAGATCGGTCCGCTTATCTGCTGGGACCAGTGGTACCCGGAAGCGGCGCGCATCACCGCTCTGAAGGGAGCAGAGATCCTGGTGTACCCGACCGCCATCGGCACGCTGCCGGATGAGGATGAACAAATGGCAAATGAATTTGTAGATGCCTGGCAGACGATTCAGCGCAGTCATGCCATCGCCAACGGCTGTTTTGTAGCCAGCATCAACCGGGTGGGACAGGAAGGAGATCTTACGTTTTGGGGGCGGTCGTTTGTAGCAGGCCCATTTGGACAAATGCTCAGCCAGGCGGGTGGGGAAGAGGAGATACTGCTGGCAACGATCGATCTGGCCAAAATTGAAAAACAACGTCAAATCTGGCCGTTCTTCCGCGATCGGCGTATCGATACCTACAAACCAATTCTAAAGCGATATATTGATTAAATTTTAATTCCCTGGTGCCACTCCTCTCTGACTGAAAGATATCTGAGCATTTGACACAGTTGCCCTTTTCTTATTTTGTAATGGTTTAGCAAAAACGGTTGTTCGGACCAGTATCGATTTTTTTGATAATTCGATATCTCCAGTCAGGTGGCATAAACTGTGGTTTCTAACCGGGTCAGGCTTTGGTGGCGGATAAGACCTTCCCAAACTACCAGGTATGCAAATAACTTATTACAAGGCAGATCAATTTAGCAGAGTACAAAATCTTTTTATTATATAAGACATCCTCACACCCATATTAACACGTTGGCTATCAATAAGGTATAGCCATTAGTATTGTAAATTAATGTAAGGAATGTGGCTAATTGTACCCAACAATCTTGCATTTTTGCGGTCCCATCGTGCCAGTTTGGACCTTGGTTGTACAAAATATTTTATCATTGTCTGGTAAGGAGTGTTCATTTTTTGTCTGACTAAAAACAAACCTACAACAGTCACCAAAAGATCCCCGGATATTGTTCTATTGGCACCTCCAACCAACACATTGCTTATCCACACCACGTGGTTTTGCCGGGATTTTCTGGACTTTACGGGTGCTCGCTGAAAATGAGCTTACCCCTCCGGCGTATGGATTTGTGAGCCGTCTCGGGCAAACGCAGCGCAGCCGTTAAGAAAGAAACCCTGCAGTGGATACCAAGAAAGTCCATAAGCGAGGAAAATTTCCTTTTTGGGAATAGATCTGCTAACGCAAGAATCTGGGTTTCTTTTAGCCGCAGCGAAGTGTATCCAGGCGAATAAATCCATAGGCGGTGATTTCTTGGGATTCGTTTTTGTTCACACAAAAAGGAACTACTCTACCATCGGAAAGCAACGATTTTGGCTTTTTGAGCAAGCCCTATATAA
The DNA here is from genome assembly GCF_043951865.1 of Halalkalibaculum sp. DA3122. NCBI lineage: Bacteria > Pseudomonadati > Balneolota > Balneolia > Balneolales > Balneolaceae > Halalkalibaculum > Halalkalibaculum sp. DA3122. The sequence continues at coordinate 104,385 of NZ_JBINJF010000013.1, read as the reverse complement.
CCAGTTGGGATTGAACGCCCTTAAATATTTACATAACTTATTGTTAGCAGTAAGTTTTGCCTCGAGAGTGCGATGTCATCTGTAGAAGGCCCACCTCATAAGAGTGTAAAAATTAAAAGTAGCACGGAGGTTGAATATGGAACTGCAATACACCGATTCCTCGACATGGACTGTTACGCTTCAATTACATGAATTTGAAACTCTTTTGGTTGCAGCAAAAAAGTTGTTGCAAGGTTCCGATAAAAGAATTCCAAAACCAGCCAGAAAGCGACTAAAAAATATTGTAAATAGCTACGATGAAGAGTGTAAGAGAGTTTATGACGCCAGCAAATTATTCTCTCGGGCTGATCAATAAAACACCATACGATGCTGTACGAATAAAGTCTTATATCCCTGGCATTATAAACAACAAACGGTGTGCTGGTACACGTATGGTAGGCAGGGAATAAGATTCCACAACGTTTCAATCAGTCATTTACAGAGAACAAGGGACATTATGAGGGAATCTGTATTGGATTCAGATCAAATACTCCCTATCGGTGATCATGGCGATACCTTAGTCGTTATTGGGATGTACCAGGTTAGACTTTTGTGATACCATGGGCATTCTTTTACGCTTTTCTGCCCGGGCCCCGGCGGGTGAGCCTGATCGTGTCGTTCAACAACTGGAATGAGGACCAATACATGGAAAAATTCCTGTTTGACGAGCGGCTGGCTACCTGTCAAACCAACGCCACTTCTATAACACCCCTGAAGGATTAAATTATTCTTGAGTTTTCGGTATTCGAGGAGTTAATCAAGAAGATTTGGTTCGTCTTGGATCACCCCAAAATGAACACCCCCTAGAGTGTCAAAGAGAATAGTCAGGAGTTTATGTGGGTTTAAGGCTAACATCAAGGTTTTATTTTGATTAGGGAAATTATAAAAGCCATTCTCCGGATACCCAAAATGGGCAATATCCGGTAGTAAAATCTAAAACCAGTGGCAAACCCGGGTAACTTAAAATGCTCTTTCAGCACGGCAATTCTTTTCAAAATGTGTTGCCCCACGAGATATGGGAAGATGTGATTTTAGACACTCTTTAATCATCATTGTTAAAGAGTGTTTTAAAAACTGCGGAAGCGAAGACATGAATATTTTTTGAGCCATCCTGCAATTATTTCACGTATTCCAATATGAGTAACAAAATAATTCACTACAGGATGGTTATTACGGTTAAGAAAAAAGCAAGCTTTATTGCCGGGGCTATAGCTGTATTTGTTTTCTGCTCCGTCGGTTTTGCACAGACCGACCCGTTTATTGACGGCTCAGACATACGACCGTTTACCGCATCGGGAAGTATTGGTCTCTCTGCGAGTGCCTACACAGCCTCAGGTATTCAAAATCGGCGTGCTCCAGCCAGTCTTCAGACCAACGCCAATCTGAACTTTTCCGTATTTGGATTCAGTTCAGGTCTGAATCTACTGTATTCCACAGATCAGTCACGCCTGCGACAGAATATGAATAACCTAAGTTTTGATGCCAGCTGGAAATGGCTGACTGTCCAGGCAGGGGACGTGAGTCCGGCCTTCTCGGAATACGGGCTGAACGGGACCACAATCAGGGGCGGCTACCTGCAGGTTAGTCCCGGCAACTGGCTGGTGGAACTCTCCGGCGGGCGGTCCAGGCGCAAGGTCGATTTTCAGCCCCGTGCGGAATTACGAGAGCCGGCCTACGAACGGTGGGCAGTGGCCGGCAAGATCGGGTATGGATCTGACGATGACAGCCATTTCTTTTTGAGTTCCCATTATTCAATTGACAAAAAGCATTCGGTGGATAATCCGGGAACAATCACACCGCAGGAAAATCTTACGATTACCCCCGACGCTCAACTATTGATCTTCGATGGAGCGATCAGCCTGGCCAGCCAGGTAACATTTTCGGCCTACACGCGTGACCTGAACAGCCCGCTCATACCCCTTGGTGGGATCGGGGTTCCTGCCTTTTTAACTAACATTATGTCGGCTCATACGAGCTCACGCATAAACTACGCGGGTCAGGCGTCGGCAGACCTGGACCTGGATCAGTTTGGATTGCAGCTCGGCTACGAGCGGGTACAGCCGGGGTTTATTTCACTGGGTGTTGGACGGACGCGCGATGACCAGCAGAAAGTACGGATTAGCCCCTCGGTGCAACTGTTTGACAATAAGCTGTCTCTGCAGGGAAATATTGTGCTGGGCCGGGATAACCTGTTGAATACTCGTCTTCATACCCAGCAAAATACCACCATTGGTACAACGGCCCAGTTGCAGCTTACCGACCGGATTTCGATCAATGGAAACTACAACCTGATGGTCAACGATATCTCCTCTAATACAAAGTCGGGTACTCCGCAACAGGGAGGTGGTATCGATCAGGTGCAGGTTTCAAATACTTTTATGCTGCAGCCTGCCGCCACCTTTCAAAGAGACGAGCATACCCATAACGTCTCAATTTCCGGTTCCTACTTTACACTGACCAATGAGTTTGAAGGACCGGGTTCCTCGACCTCCGGCAACTTCGCGTCCGATACCTATTCCAGCTCGGTTACCTACAGCCTTACATTCCCCTCCGGATTTTCTGTAAACACCATGAGTAACTTCTTAATCAACCGTTCCAACCGCTCGGAAAATATCTCAACAGGAGCGAATTTTGGAGCGGTGTATTCACTGTTTGAGCGCAAAATGACACTGAGTTTGAACGCGGGCATTAACCAAAACCGGAACGAGATCAATCGAGCAGGCCCAAACCAGGATGATCTCACTGTAAAGGCCCGCCAGTTGATGTTGAACATGACGGCAAACTATCGGCTGACCAGTAAAGATACGTTCTCACTCTCGGTACGAAACCGCAGCAACAATGTCCTCCAGGGCGGCAGCAGCAGATACGCCGAGCTGGAAGGTAATTTTAAATATCAGCATCGATTTTAACCAGTTTATCCAATCCCCATTTGCACATGGACCAAACAAGATTTATAAAGTTGAGATGTTTCGCAGGTATAGCTGTTATAGCCGTGTTTATCCTGGGGCTTGGAGGCCTGTTCGGGTCGGCCGCGGGTCAGGGCATGGTGAATATTAATGTGACGGGTATTCCCAGCGTGGTGGACGCACCGTTTACCGACCAGTTTGAACAAAATTTTCGCAACGGACGCTACCAGCTTGTTTTTACCTACAATAACAACAATTCTGTTGCTGTTGACTTCCGGTTTAAATTCAGGGTAACCAAAGGGGGAGATGAGATCCTGGAGGTCACATCCGAGCCCGAAAGTTTTCGGCCCGGGGCATATGTGTTTACATCTGTATTTGACGAGCTTCCTTTCCCCCAGTCGTTTAATAAAACAATGGAACAGGTGGACAGCCGGCTGAAGCAGCAGGTCCTCCAGGAGGGGACCATCCCCGAAGGCAACTATGTCTTGTATGTGGAGGCGGTACCGGAAGAGGGTGCGGGCATGATCAGTTCTCCACAGTCCATGACGCCATTTATGGTTCGCTACCCGCAGCCGCCTATGCTCATTAATCCATCCAACGAATCCAATTTGACGCTGGAAACACCGGTATTCAACTGGACATCCCTGCAGGGGCTCCGGCAATACGCGGTACAGTATGATTTTCTGCTCGTTGAGGTGCTGGAGAGTCAGACGCCGCTACAGGCGCTGAACAGCAACAGGGCACATGCCCGGCAATCAGTAATAGATCAGAATACGTTGATCTATACCCCCGAATATCTGCCGCTTGAAGAGGGCAGTGAATATGCCTGGCAGGTAACAGCGAACACTGTCGACGGCACACTTCCGATTAAAAATGACGGGCAAAGCGAATTCCAAACTTTCACTTATAAAAAAGATGCCGGAGATGAGTTGATTTCTGATATTCGGCAGCTTGACCAGGTTCCGCTGGTGCCGGAATTTGCACGACTGGTCAACCTGGGCCAGCTGGAGGTGACCGAGGCAGCCGACTCCTACGTGCTTAACGGCAGGGCGACTCTGGAGCTCAATTTTATTAATTCTGAAGCAGGGCAGCTCCGGGTACAGGTCGATAACCTGCGCCTGCAGAAACAATCCCTTTCCAACCCGGTGCTTATGGGCGGGTCGCTGCGGGGAGATGCCGGACAGGTTGCGTCCATTCCCGGCAACTCCAGCGAGCTCACCGAACTGGATGAAATCATATGGAGATTTGGGGAAGGAGTCACCGCTACTGCCACGCTGTCCGACTATAGTGGGCAAAGCTACCGGGCGCAAGGTACACTCAATCTGACGGCAACCCGGGCCAGCGGTACCGTTCGCGCATCGGGAGAGCCGCTGTTTACAGTCAATGAGGACTTGGCGGAAATTGAGATTACCGAGATGACAGCGGCATTCCCGGAGGGTACCGTTTCGGGTAAAGGGGCATTGCGCGTATTTGGACAGGATACGGGCTGCGAAATCAACAACTTTGCTTTCCTGGATGACAGGATCTCCACGATGTTCCGCTGCGAAACCCCTTTCGCCGTTCCGCTGGCCCGTGCAAGTGACGCCGTCAGCCTGGATGTAAACAGGATATCGGGCACGGTTGATGCCCGTCCCCAGGATGATGAGCTGGACTACCACCTCAAACTGGACGCCACGGCGGGGTTGCTTACTGAAGGTGGTGAGACCTGCGGAACCGATGCCATCATCACCGCAGATTCAGAAACGGGCCTTGCCATCATTCCCGGGCAGCGGAAGTGCAGTGCCGTTCAGCCGCGTATCGACCTTGGGTTCATTCAGCTTGAGCTGACACAAACCGAACTGGAACATCTTTCATACGACCCGGCAAACCAGGACTGGGATTTCGAACTTCTGCTGGGTGCCAAAGTTGAAATACCCGCATTTGATGCCTGGAAATCAACTGAATTGGAAGATATTAGGGTTGATAACGAGGGGATCCATTTTAACAAGTATGCATTTGAAGACGGGCCGTTTTCACTGCCGGAATACGATATCCACGACTACCGGGTAAGGCTGCAGTCGTTACTGATGCGCGAATTTACGTTTCCACTGTTTGAGTGGGATAAAACCGGGCCCGGCCCCTGGGAGCTTGCATTCAGCGGGGAGGTTTCAGTGCCCAATGACAGCAGGTATCCCGAGTGCATCCGGGGAGAAACGATGGAACTGACCGGGGGACACGTGCAGGATATGCTGGTCTTCGGGGAAGTCGGTGTAAATAGTTTTTCGGGCTGTTCGGCAGATTTCGGCACTGGCCACGCGCTGAATATCGATGAGCTCTCAGGGCGCTTTGGCGTAGAATATCATGAAGACGACAGTTTTGAACCGATAGGCCGGCTGGATTTGGGCGGGAGTATCAGCCTGGGACGCCCGTTTACCTGTGATACCGGTGATTCTACTCCGCTTGGAGAACAAAAGTTCTCATTCACAACAGGATTCAACGGCACGCTGGAAAATGTTATTCCCGGATGTGATGTCGCCATCGGTCCATTTACGGCCCGGGTTACCGACTCCGATATTACTTTCTCCCACACACCTGGGGCTGACAGGGAGGCGACCATGCAAGCCTCGGCGGAACTGGAATTACCCGGCGGCCAGCGGGTACAGGGTTCGTTTGGTCTCAACCTGTTGACCGGTGAGTTTGAATCGGTGTCCTTTAACATCAATGATCCCTTCGAATGGCAGATACCGGGCGAAGATCCTGTCCTTACATTCCTGGTCAACAGCGCCCGGATCGATGAAAATGGTTTTTTAATAGACGGCCGCCAGCAGTTTCTGCTTGAATCGGGAACCCGGATTGGGACCACCTTTGATAATCTGCTGATCGATCTGGAGACCCTGAGGCTCACCGGGGGACGGGTAATTTTTGATGAATCGTTCGGGATGATTGCGGGAATCGATGCCGGTACGCAGTCACTGAATTTCAGGGCGGTTGATGCTGATACTGCTTTAACGGAAGATCCGGGCCTGTTTATGGAGCTGGGCGGGCAGGTAACGCTGGATTCGGCCGGGGTCCATGCTACGGGTACGGCAAATGCGGCGGTCATTTTTGACGGTCGGCAGTATGATGAACTGGCTACGGTTGAATTTTCGGATGAGTTCGCATTTCAGCTGTATCCTTTCAAAGTCGGCAGCGGCCGTGCCGATTTCATGGTGGACGGCAGCCGATTCGCCTACGCAGACCCCGACGGTTTTCATCCCGTTCCCGGGTTTTTCGCCGATATGATCATTCCCGACCTCCTTCCGCTGCCTACGGAAGATATCGCCTACCTCCGGCTCAGGGAGGGTGACAGCCTGCTGGTTGATGCCGTGGAAAACAGTGAAGGGAACTACGTTCTTTCCACCAAACCCAATACACCGCTTTCACTCGTGGCCCCGTTCTTGAATAACGCCAATCCCCCCGTGTTGTCGAATATTACGCTTGACAACGTGGTTATTTCCGCCGACCCGACCAATCCCGAAGTTTTGGAAGGGGCTATTATCGCTGATGTACCTGTGGGGGATCCGAACCTGCAGATGAAGAACCGGAACGTTCCACTGACCCTGCGACAACTCTATTTCGGCAGCCGGGTAGTGGATGGCAGTCCGTTGACCGCCCTCTACCTGCTCGGCGATCTGCACCTGTTTGAAAGTGATCTGCCGCACGACCAGCAGGCAGCCTTTTATATCCAAAGTGATGGAGCCCTGCAGGCCAGTCTGAACCTGTCGGGCATGGGAGCACAGGTACCGCTGCTGCCTGGCGGCCAGGCAATGCTGATGGTGGATGCGGTGAGCGGGACCTTCTCACTGCAGGAGGGGGCTACTTCGCCGGCCTATGACCTGGATCTGACTGGAGGCCTGGAAATAGATACCGAGTCCGGATTTAGCACCGGCGCGGATATTGGTATCCGCCTGACGCCCGGGACCTTTAATGTCACCAATTTTGTGCCCGATGACTTTGGAGCGGATGCAGAGCTCGATTTCGGGGTATTCGGCCTGCAGCTCGACTCGATCGAGTCACTGCCGCAATTTGGGTACACCCGGGCCAACGGATTTGAGTTTGCCATTGCCCTGGATGCCGGACTGCGCATTCAGCCCGCCACCGGGGACGAGTTTGTATTTCCCCTGCTGGGCCTGGAGCTCCGCAATACCGGTATTCACCTGCCGCCGCAGGATATCGATGAGAGCAGCATCCCGGGGCTGGATCTCCCTGCAATTTCACTGGCCGGCTTCAGCTTCAAGCCGCTCGGATTTGAAACGGCTTCCACCTTTACCTTCGACTGGAGCCAGGGCGTTGCATTCAATCCTGATGTGAGTATGGACTTCGAAGTGGAACTGCCGGAGTTTGAGGGCACGGGACTGAATCCACCGGACGGCCTTACGTTCACGGGCGTTTCCATGGATGACGGATTTTTTACCGGTTCGGTGGCGCCCTTCCAGCCGTTAGGCGGGGCGGAAATCCCATTGATAGGAGGGATGCCCGACTCACCCACGCTGATGATCAGCGAAATTTTCGGCTCGCTCAGCCGGGACCAGGACCAGCAGCTCGTCGATATCCGGGTGGATGCCGAGCTGGGGAATCTGCCGGCGTTTACCGGGGACGATCCGGACGCCTGTGTTGAGGATCCCTCATTTACGCTGGCCCTGGTGGAAAGCAAGTATTTTGAAGGAACCATCAGCGGCGTACAGCCCTGTGGATACGTGGAGATCGGTCCGGCAAAGCTTTCGGTTTCGACGGCTGATCTCATATTCTCTGTGTCCGCGAATTCCCAGCGGGCGGAACTGGACGGCGGCGTGGATCTTACGCTACCCGCCCCGAACGATGGCTCCCCGATCACCGCGAGTGGACTTCTCACTCTTGACCTTATTACCGGTGAAATCAGCGGCGGCTCGGTCGATATCACACAGCCGTTTGCATTGAACCTGCCTTTCGCCTCAGATGATCCGATGTTGAATTTCACCGTCAACCAGGCCACACTGGATGCCAACGGACTTAGCATTCAGGGCGGCGGTAACCTTACTTCGGACGGCGTCCAGGCCAATGTGCAGTTCAACAACTTGCTGATGGGATTTGATCCGTTTGTTGTCGAGGGAGGCTCCGCCACTATCGATTCCGATTTTGCGGCAGAGATCGGCCTCTCACCGTTCTCATTTAGTTTGGTGGATACCACTTCCCAGCTGCCGGCCGACAACGCCATCCGCATGGACCTGAATGCCGATATGGAACTGAATCCGGCCGGGCTGACCTTTTCCGGGACCTCTATAGCTACGATTCTCTTCAGCGGACAGGAATACGCTTCGCTTCGGGCCGAGCTGGTGAACGGGTTCACCCTTAACGTCGGCGGGTTTTCCGTAAACAGCGGAAGTGCCGAATTTTATGATGACTCGGACCAGGGGCAGGCGGTTGATCCGCTGGCTATCCTGGATGATTCAGGCTTCAACCTCGGGTCACAAGTGTTGGCCTTGTTGCCCTCACGCATCCCGCTGCCCACCGAGGATATCGCCTATGTGGATATCAAAGACCAAAACGACAGTCTTCTGGTAGATCTCACGTCCAACCAAAGCGGCGGATATACCATCAGTACCAACGGCCAGCCGCTGCCGGTCGTGATTCCTGCTCTCCCTGATCAATCTGACAATCCCACCGAGGTGAACGTCGAATTCAGTCTCACAACTGATGATGCTTATCATATCACCGGCGGAGCCCTGACGCTTCAGAGCGAAACTTCGCTGGCATCCAGCCTGGATCTTCCGTTGAGCCTCCGGGAACTCGAAATAACGGATGACGGAAACGGTCCCGAGCTGAAGGCCGGCCTGGCACTGGAACTGCCCGGCGTGCTGCAGGAACATGAGGCCCTCGTCAATGCCACGATAAATTCCGGTGGAATCGAATCGGGATCTGTGAGCCTGGGCGACTACCGGACCTCCTATCAGGGCGGGCTTACACCACTGTACACCTATTCGCATTCCGGTTCGGTCTCCGGCAGCAATGAGTCCGATGTTTTTGAGGCCTCCTTGCTGGGTGTGGAAGCTACATTTGGAAGTTCAAACAGTGTAGCCCTGTCGGGAACGCTGAGCAGCAGTTTGATCATGGATCTTAATGCCGGCGATGAGCCGGTGTTCTTCAACGCCTCTTGGTCGAGTGCCGGATGGGATTTTTACCTGGATCCGGGCAATACCATCCGGGAGATGACGATGGGAGCCGTTACGCTTTCGCCCAATGCGCACGATGGGATAGGGCTTGAGACCGATGAGGACTCATTTTACCTGGTGCTGAACGGGACGGTCTCCCTGGAAGATGTACTCGGCGAACCGCTCGATGTGAGCGTGCAGGACCTGGAAGTGGGGGTCAACGACTGGAGTTCCAGTCCCTCGCTGCATTTTGCGCTGGGTCAGTCGGTGGGAACGCTTGCAGATCAGCAGTTTACATTGTTCGAAGGAGCGCTGTCCGGGAATATCATCGCTCCCTCGGTAACAATCACAGGCCGGGCAGTGGCGCTGAGTTCTTCATCCGGGACACTCACCTTCCTGGAAAAGGATATCGATTATCAAAACCTTGTGATCGATACTGACGGGCAGTTCGACTTCGGGCAGATACAGTCGGATGCGATAACGCTTATCGACGATCACCTGGTCATAAACTCAATGACGCTTTCCAACAGCGCCGGGCTGCGGCTCGATACCGAGTTGGCCATTACGCTTCCGGCTCCCGTGGATCAGACCTCCACATCAACCATCAGTATCTACCGCGACGGGCAGGGCCAGGTACAGGTTGAGGCATCTGAACCGGCGTTTAGCCTGGATGAAGAGTTCGCACTCGGTGATTTTGGGCATTTTAAGCTGACACAGGTCGCTGCCGATATCGATCCGTACGACTGGCAGCAGTCCGGGGTATATGCCAACGGGGAGCTGTACGAGGCTGACGAGGTGGATCCGATCATCTATTTCGGTGAGAGCGGTAATTTTCCAAATAATCCCGGGCTCGGTTTCTCTCCGGGACAGTTGCCCATGGTGCAGTACAATGCGACCGGCAACGTATCCTTTGCATTCGATTTCAGCTTTTTTTCCGTCAACATCGCCTTCGATCAGATCGCATCCACACAGGATGGTTTTGAAATCACCCTGAACGGGCAGGCGGATATCAACCTCGACCAGATGTCGGCCAACCTGGGCTACAGCGGGTTTACCGTCAGCCACAACGGGGTAGAGGATGTCGGCAACCTGGATGGTTCCGGCTCTATCGACATGGAGGGAATCGGCACGCTGACGATAGGCCAGTTCCTGTATGAGTCCACGCCCAACGGCAAAGAAATTACGATGGCCGACGCGTCTCCCAAAAGTCCGGACGAGCTGGACGGCGGGGCCCAGGATGTACAAACGACCACAAAAAATGTAGTCGAACTGCTCTGCTTCGGTCCCTGTCCGGCAGATACCGGAAGCCAGAGTGCCAACCCGGCCCTGGAATTGTCGATCAGCGCCAATGCCAATAGCGAATCGGGTGGGTTCACCGGGGGCGTGCACAGTATCTATTTCTATGAAACGGTTGGCGGCGAACGCGAGCTCTACATTGAAGATTTTAACGTCAGCATCGATGATTTCTTTACGATGAACGCCAGCCTCAACTACCTGCAGGACGGCAACGACTTTCTGCTGCGTGCCGCCGCCACTGGTACCTTCGATATCGGGGGGAGTACCGCCGGGGCTGCCGTAGCCGGCAAGTTTGCTAACATCGACGGGGAAACCAGCTACGGTCTTTTCGTTGCTGTACAGGCTGACGTAGGAATCCCTATTGTTCCCGGCATTATCGATCTGAACGGCGCGGGAGGCGGATTCTTCTGGAAACCCGACCAGGCCGACCTGGACCTGGTCAGTACGGCCATAGGCGGCTTTGGTCATGAGCTGGTCAACGAAAATGCGATGCCCGCGGCCGATGACGTGGACTTTGCAGTCATGCTCTATGCCGATATCGGCATCGCCGGCAGTGGCAACCAGTATGTGGTAGAGGGACAAACTTTTTTCCAGATTACGAACCAGGGCTTCTACATGGATGCACGTGGCAATGTGCTGCAGATGGACGGCGAGGGGACTGCCAGCGCGCTTGTCCAGGGAGAGATGTATATATCGATGCAGAGAGATCCGTTTTATATACTGGGAGATATCGGAATAGCATTGGAGGTACCTGGAACTGTTTCCGGGGAGGGAAATATCGAGTACTTCCTGCGGGAGACGGATGATGAGGTGGTCTGGGGCATTATCGGGAATGCTGAGTTTGGCATCTTGGGTGATATGCTGGAGGGCGACGGGGAGTTCCTGGCTGCCCAGCAGGGCTTCCTTCTGGAAGTTGGGGTAGGGTTTAACGTCGGTGTGCCGCTTATCTCTGTCAAAAGTGATGTGACCGGTTCTGTCTGGCTGCTCGATGACCCCGACTTCAGCCTGCCGTTCGGGGCGTATGTGGTGTTCAGTGCCGAGGCTTGCCTGGGCGTCTGTATTACCGCAGATGCAAAAGGTGCTTTTGTGACGAAATCTCCATCAGGTTTTGAAATTTATGCCGCTGTCAAAGGATGTGTAGATCTGTTGGTCGATGAAGCCTGTGTATCAGCATGGGCATCAGTCGCGGATAATGGGATAGATGCGGGATTCGGAAAAGGCAGCCATAATGATCTGATAGCCCAGGCCCAGGATCAGCGGGACCGGTTCCGCCAGAAGATTGAGGATATGAAAAACCAGATCGCTGCCGCCAAGGCCGCTCTCCAGGAGCCGCCGGGATTTGCCGGCTTAGGCGTGAGTACCTCTGATGTGCGTGACGCCGGGAGAAATTTTTATTCCCAGAGTAAAGCCGTGCGAGACATCGCAGTGACAAGAATACTGAATGATGTGGAGACCAGTCCTTATGGAAGCAGCAGTCGTTCTTATTCTCCGCCTTCACAGCTCCAGCAAATGATGAACACGGTAATGAAGGCAGACCGTACACATAATGGCCTGGTTGAATACATCTTGTCTCCGGAAGACTCCCGGTTTGTACTGGTCAATTATTTTGCCGATGTGGAAGATATGTCTGATGATGTGACCGGTTTACTGGATGAGGGGTTGCAAACATCCATTGAGTACCGCGAGATGGCAGAAAGTGCTTTTGACAGTATGATGACCACCATGACCCAGTCCCCGGTGTCCAATGTTTACAAGCCCGTTCCGTCTGCAAATGTATCCGAATCGCCCTCCTTCCGGGTTGATGAAACTGTCGCATCAGAACAGGCGCAGAGTACAGAGGAGTTGAGGAATCAGATTGAGGAGATGGATAACCAGTTTCGTGCAAGCATCGCCGACGTCGAGGCCAGCCTGCAGGAGATGCACTCCCTGTTGGATACCAGGGTGGAGGGGTCAATTGCTGAGAATAATTTGACGGTTACCCCCGGGGTAAACAGGCTGACGCAAGAGTATGCTCATGTCATCAGGTTGCTTCAGGAGTACTACGCGATGGAGGCCAACAAGCACTGGCTGGAGTGGGACTGGGCAAGCAACCTTCATTCAACAGTGCAGCAGCAGAGCGGCCAGATCCAGAGCGGCATCCAGCAGCTGAACAACGGCTTCAACAGTGCACTGGCTAATCGGAATAGTAATACGAATGCTTACATGAACGAAGTTTATCGGACTGTACAGCGGGCCCATGCCATCTCCCGTTTTAAGGATTCGACTTTTACATCGTCAATTCCTGCTGTGAATGATCCATATGTAGCACCACAGGAGATGCTGACTGTTTTCAATGAACTTGAGAATCCCAGCTGTACTGATGGCTCCCTGGATTGTGTCAGAGATTCGGTGGCCGTGATGAATAATCGTTTCTGGTATGATATGCACGACCTGGGATTGCAGGATTACACCAATCAGACATCCAGGAGAGTGATCAACGATGTGGTGCCCGCCCATAGCCAGCTGGAAAACAGCCTGCTTGACCCGTTGAAACAGGTCACCGACCTGGCCGATCAATTTTACAGCAACAAGGCGAACCTCACTTCCATCCTTTACAATATGATTGACAACTACCTGGGATGGCGCCAAAGTGTAGAGGTTGTAACAGAGGGGGCCGTGCAGGATACGACATCGTCCGTTGACTACCAGCAGCGCTTGCAGGGGCTCTCTGATGAACTGGTACCGCCCCAGATAACGGGCATTACAGCCGACCCGGAACGACCTTCTTATTCCGGCGTGAACACATTCTTTAATGAGACGGACATAAGCTGGAATGCCACCCATCCGGCGGGCATCGTCGAAAACAGTATCGATGTGAAAGAGTTTGAGGAAGACACCGATATTTCGGTCGGGTATCACGATTACCTGTCGGTTGGAAGTAATACCTCGATCACACAATATCCATACAAGCGGACGCATCCCAGGGGAAGCAATCCATCACCGGCGGAGCTACAGATGTCCAACACGAGGAGGATGAATGTCGGAGTACGGGTGCGGGGACTGGCCGGCAACACGGCTATCCGGCGGGCCACCTTTTACGTGGATGTGGGACCGGGCGGACAATCGGTAAGCCCGGGAAGTTCTGTACTTTCCAACAGTGTGAGTTCGCCGGACAGACCCGTACTCTGGCTGAGTTCGTTTTACGAGAAGAATACCACTACGCGGTATCAGCAGGTCACCACCCAAACGCAATTCGGTCCCATAAATATGACGGCTCCCGTTGAGGTCGATGAATACTGGACGAATGAACCAACTGCCATCGATCTCCACATCCAGGCCCATGATCCGGAGAGCGGGATTGCCACTTACGAGTACGCGGTGGGCAGCAGCAAAGGGGGCACCGATGTTATTGCGTGGACCGAACTGCAGGGCACCCGCAATTTCCTTTCATATGTGCCAACATCGGAAATGATCGGGCAGACCAGGATGATTAATATGACGCCTGGACAGGAATACTATGTGAGCGTTCGGGTGACGAACGGGGCTGGAATGACCAGTCGGGTTATGGAGAGCAGCACTCCCGTAATCTATGACGGGGAAGCGCCGGGTAAACCGGGGCTGGCCTACGTGGCTGTGCCCATGCAGCAGATGTCCTATGCGATGGGGTACTCAACGCCGGTCGATCCGGTCCTGGAATCGGTGCCTGCTCTTGATACTGATCCGGAACTGCTTAATGACTGGACCTACTCGGCAACACCCGAAATTGAGCGAAGCTGGACGGCTTCATCGGATGATCAGTCCGGGGTTTCCCATTATGAATATGTCGTTTCCACATCGGAGGAGGTACCGCTTGAGGATTTTGAAGATGTTCGGGTCAAAACAACCGAGGGGACCCATCTTGAATACTCGGGCGATCTTCCGGGTTCACTGCTGGAGGATTTTGAAACCGGAATCTATATACACGTCCGCGCAAAAGATTATGCAGGCAATGCCAGCGAGGTGCGCACGCTCGGTCCCAACATAGCCAAAGATCCCACCTCACCCGTCGGCGGCAAGATGCAGGCAAAGGTTGATCCTTTCGACGTCAAGCTCTACCTGGTGGAACTGCCTTATGATCCCGAAACCGACCTGGAAGGCATCCAGTATGCCCTGGGCACCTCTCCCGGGGCAACCGACCTGAGGAGCTGGCCGGATGGCAGCAACGTTGACTTTGCATGGAGCTCCGAACAGAACGGGGAACTCTATTGGTCGGGAATATCGCATACCAACCAGGAGCGGTTCGTCTCAATTCCCCGGAGCCAGCTTCCCGAGGGAGATACATTCTATATCAGTTACCGGGTCGTCAACGGGGTAGGCAAAAAATCCGGTACCCGGGCTACCGGACCCATCAACCTGGACGGGAGCAGGCCGTTGACACCTTCAATCGACCTGAGCTACAATCAATCGAACTCAGAACTGCAGATCGACCTGGAGAATCTCGAAGATCCCGAATCGGGCATCGCTTCCGTCGAGTATTCCGTCCGGTATCTCTCATGGAATACGCTGGTGGGGTGGACCGATATGCACGAACATGCAGGTAACAAACAGGGGAGCTTTGATCTTTCCGGGTCTGTTTCGCTGTCCGGGGACCAGGTCGATGATCCCACTTACATTACAGTTCATGTGCGGATAACCAACGGGGCGGGACTGCAACGTACCGCTCAAAAAAGTGTTACCTTCAGCGATATGTATCAAAATTTAATTCAGGCGGTCCAGCAGCAATATAACGGGTTCCTGATAACCTATTAATTGATTCAACCAGATATCCAGCTTACGATGTTTTCAAAACTTCATTTCCTACTAATACCTTTTCTGGTAATTGCCACGGGGGTCGATTCAGTGAAGGGACAGAACGCTCCCGGCGGAGATGTTCATGTCGTTACCCGCGAAGACGGTCGCGCCTTTGTTTATCACGGGCAGACCATCCCGCTTTCTCACGGGTTCAATGTTTATCGAAGTGTGGACGGGCAGGACTGGCAGAAACTGACCGAGAGTCCCCGCTTTCCCGCGACCGACGGCTATGAATTTCAGAAGAGGCTGGGTGCGCTGTACCCGCGAGTCCGGGAAATGGTCCGCCGTGATGATCCACAGGCCGTATTCCTGCGCCTGCACAACAGTTCTGATATCGGGCTTATTACCAGTTTTGCGATCCCGGAAGTAGCCGAATCGGTCGGTCGGTTATTCATCGATGAGGAGGCCCCGGTCGGCGATACGGTGTACTACCGTTTTGAGATTGTGGACGACCTGGAACGTCCCACGGGCGAACAGATCGAGGGACGTGCCGAGCTGCAGCCCGTTGTGCCCCCGCCGCCTTCGGAGCTTGCAGTTGCCAATGATGCAGACGAAGTGGCGCTTACGTGGAACTATCTTCCCTCCGGAACCGAAGAAGCGAAGAACGTGATCCGGTTTCAGATCTATTACCGTGAGGAGGGGCGTGGTAACCTGCAGCGGGCGAATGATGAGTTCATTGCACGCACAAGCGGAGATACCGAGTTTCAGTACAACTTCCGGGTCCCGGAGCTGGGCAAAACCTATACTTTTACGATCCACGCTGTCGATTTTACCGGCCGGATGTCGGAGCCAAGCGATGGAGTAAATATTCGGATATCTGAAAACCGTCCGCCGGCGATCGTGCGGAACGTAAAGGTGCAGGCCACCGACGACTACCACAGCCATATAACCTGGCCGGTGAGTACCGAGCTGGATCTTGCGGGCTATCACCTGTACCGCGCCCGTGGCGACCAGGAAAGCTACACGCGATTGACCAGGGAGCTGCTCCCTGCACTTGAAACAGCCTACCTGGATACCACGGTTGAGCCGGGAAACCAGTACCGGTATTCGGTAACGGCTGTCGATACGGCCGGCAACGAGGGTCCCCGGAGTAACCCGGGCCACCTGCTGATTACCGATTATCGCGTTCCAGACCCGGTAAAGACCTTTGAGGCCGAATTCAACGAAGGTGCTGTTCAGCTTAGCTGGAGTCACGGAGCCGTTCCCGGAAACCTGAGGACCTACTTCGTAATGCGCCGCCAGACCCATCCCCGCAGCGGAGAGAGTTTTTCGCAGGTAAACAAGAAGCAGTTATCCGATACTACATTGCTGGACAACGGTGTCGGAGGTGAGCGATTTGTGGAGGGCGCGGTCTATCAGTACGGCATCTCCGTCATCAGCAGTAATGGAAATGCGAGTGATACGGTTTATGCAGAACTTCAGATCCCCGACCTTACCCCGCCGGAATCACCCACATTTGCAGAAGCCGAAATGGAAGAGGGGCGGCGGGTGGGGCTCCGGTGGAATGCCTCGTCTTCCACGGATGTGAATCGTTACCGTGTATATCGCTCGCTGGAATCCAGGGCAGATACTCTTCTGGCCGAGCTGCCGCGCGGAAAGCGGTACTTCAGGGATGAAGAGGTTGATTTTGGGAACACCTACCTGTATTCGGTTACGGCTGTGGATTCAATGGACAATGAAAGTATCGATGCCCCGGTTGACACCCTGCACGCACGCCGCTTACAACCGCCGGTGCCGGCCCGCAACCTGCAGGCGATGGAGATGGAGGAGGGCGTACAGCTTCGCTGGGAGCAATCCACCGATGAGCAGGTGGTCGGGTACCGCATCTACAAGTCTTCTTTGGCGACCGGTATCTATGAGACGATCGGCGAAACAGCCGGTAACACCGTTGAGTGGGTGGATCAAGATGGGAGTGCCGGCACCTGGTACAAGGTGTTCCCGGTAGATCGTTCGGGGCGCGAAGCCAGAACGGCAAAACCGACCCAGGCAGTCCAGAATAACTCCAGGTAAATTTGATATGACTATAATCCCCGGTAAACGTACGAAATTGATATTGAAACCTGCCTTTTTGGGTGCTGTGGCCTGGATACTGCTGTTTATATGCGTTTCTGCTCCCCGGGCACAGTATGCAGGAGCGGGTTTCTCCGACGGGGTGTCCTACTATGAACATGGAGATTATGAGAACGCCATCGGACCGCTGAAGAGAGCTGTTGATGAGAACCCCAGGTTAGTTGATGCATATATCTATCTTGCCTCAGCCTACCTGGGAGCCGAACAATTTGATCAGACAATACAAACGGCCCGTGAGGGATTGAAAGTGGCCCCCAAACACCTGCGTCTGCTACTGTTGAAAGCAGAAGGATATTACCGGAGCGATTACCGGAAGGCGATCCCCGTCTACCGTGAAATTGCAACTATTTTGGAGCGGAATCTGGATCGGCAAAAAGATGGGTTGCATCTGGAACGGATACGAGCGTACCTCGGACATCTTTACCACCGCCGCGCTAATGAATCGTACGGATTGGGGCAGATCAATAAGGCTGTGCAGGATTATGAACAGGCCCGGCAATATTCCCCCGACAGCCTGAATATTCACAACAACCTGGCGTACATTTTACTTCAAGAGGAACGGTGGGGAGAAGCCGTTGAGCTGCTTGAGGAGACTGCAACATTATTCCCCGGTGCCGAACGCACCCTGTTTATGAAAGGACAGGCCCACAGGGGGGCGGGAGAGCTGGACGAGATGGTGGAGGCTTATCAACAGCTTTACCAGGCAGACCCGGAAAATCTGAACTATGCCGTCATATACGGCCAGTCGTTGATGGCGGCCAACCAGGCGCGGCGGGGAAACCTTTTTATGCAGAAGCTTATAGACCGGCATCCCCGGGAAAAAAGGCTATACGAAGTGCTGAAGAAAATGAATGAACAGCGCTATGATTTCGGTGCCCGCCGTAATGTGTTAAAGCTTCAGCGACAGGCGTTCCCGCAGGATCGTGCCGTGGCAGAAGACCTGGCCCGGACGCACCTGTTGATACAGGAGTACCCGGAAGCCCGGCAAATTTACGATTCGCTGGCCACGGCAACCCTGGACCCGGAATATGCCATCCAGGCCGCGCGAACCTGGCTGTATGACGAGAATTATGCAATTGCGGCTGAAGTCTATCAAAAAATGACAGACCAGTGGCCCGATGATGCGGATCTGCTGGCGGAAGCGGCGGTTGTGTTTGAAGAAGCGGGAGACACCGAGCGGGCACAGAAGCTGTACAGGCGAGCGTATAATTTTGCCGGGGAGCCCCTGACCGTTGTAAAATTGATCGAATTGTTACTTCAGGATAAAAAGAATGAGGAAGCCTTTGCATACTTGGAGGAACTTGAGGAAAGCGGCTACTCGGGAATTGGGAAATTCTACGAGTTGAAATACCGATCCGGGGAGATGGAAGAAGATGAACGGGCCGAGAAAGCAGAACAGGCCGTCGTTGAAATGCTCCGACTCTATGAGAACGAGCAGCAGGAAGCCCGGGAATTGTCAGCCGGCACTTTTAACAGCGGTCATGCGGGGATGCCGCCCGTGCTTCAAATCCGAAGAGACCTGGATCGCCTGGAGCACTATATCGATGACTGGTATGCCTATCTGCGCTTATCGTTTTCTTCGGAGGAATGTTTACAGATATTGGAAAATGTGATCTCAGAATACTCCTCCAGCCCCAAACTATATCTGTTCCGGGGCCAAACAGCCATTGACTACGGTGATCCGGACCGCGGCATGCAGTCTCTCGAGGAGGCCGTCCGCCTCGGAGCACAGGAGGCCGGGGTGCATCTGGCGCTGGGTAATGCCTACGCACAGCTGGGCAAGGTTCAAGCCGCTATTCTTTCATATGAACGCGCCCTGACACTGGATAATGAGTATAAAGAAGTTTACCACCGGTTGATAAGGATAAGCCGCGAAAACGAACTGCTGGACGAACTATGCAATCGCTGGTTGGCACGCTACAGCAATAACAATGATAACAACATCCTCAAAGAGCACCTGATTGAAGCCCTGCACAAGGCAGACCGAACGGAAGAGGCAAACAGGATCATCAGGAACGGCTGAATTCAGTAAAAGTACCGGTATTATGAAAAAGATTACAGTTTATATCATTGCAGGGTTTGCAGCTTTCCTTTTTATAAAAACGGGATGCAAGGATCTGACGAATGTTGCTCCAAATAAATCCATCCCCGCTGTTAAATCGGTGATTCCGGCTGAAGCACCCTATGGGGGAGAAGTGACTATCGGTGGAACCGGTTTTGGGAGTGAACTGACAGACCAGGTGGTATTATTCAATGAAACCCCTGCACAAATTGATGCTTTGAGTGATACGGTCCTCCAAACGCGGGTACCTCTCGATGCCCAATCCGGCCCGGTAAAAATAGTAACCAGGGGAGACACGCTTGTGGGGCCCTCTTTTACGGTCGATACCACAAGGAGCGTATTTCTGGCTATCGACAGGATAAATCCGAGCCAGGGTCGTCCGGGCGATACAGTGGATGTTGTGGGTACAGGCTTTGACGAAAATCCGGCCCGGAATGAGATGTTCTTTGATCAGGTTTCCGCCTCGGTGATCAGTGCCACCGATACCGTGATTACCACGGAGGTACCTCTTGAGGCTCAGACCGGTCCTGTATCAGTAACAGTAATAGTAAAACAGGATACGGCTGTCGGCCCGATATTTACTATTGAGAAGCAGCAGTCCAGGACCCTCGACGTGTATGTTCGGACTTCCGGAGAGCAGCTTGATGAAGACGGGTATACGCTTTCGGTGAGTGGCAGGGATGACCGTTCTGCGGGTCTGAATGATGAAGTTCAGTATACCGATATACAGACCGGAGAGGTGCAGGTAGAACTGTCTGGAATAGCTCAAAATTGTGCTGTAGACGGGCCGAATCCGCGGAATGTGGTGTTTGAAACAGATAATGCTTCTACAATTTTTACCGTGAACTGCTCCGGGCCTGGCCTTGCAATTACCGGGATTTCGCCCGAATCAGGACCGATGGGCACTGAAGTGACCATCTCCGGAACCGGTTTCAGCCCGACCGCTTCTGAAAATATTGTCACCTTCAACGGTGTGAGAGCCGAGCTGAACAGTGCTTCCGAGACCGAGCTTGCTGCAGTTGTACCGGGCGATGCCACGACCGGGCCGGTAAATGTGACGGTAGGTAATCAGACGGCCGAAGGCCCCCTGTTTACTGTTGAGGTGGCAGGGTCGCTAGAGGTTAACATATCAACCACTGGTTCTAGCCTGGATCCGGATGGCTATCTCTTAAGCCTGGAGGGGAGTAATGACCGGTCGGTTAAAACCAACGACACGATAATATATGATAAACTCGATGTGGGCAGCTACCAGGTGGAGCTCTCCGACATTGCATCGAATTGCCAGCTTAGTGAAGAGCTGCCGAACCCGCGTACAGTGGATATTACGGAAAGCAGTACTACATTTACCGATTTCAATATAAACTGCAGCGATCCCAATGAGCCGCCTGTGGCAAGTTTTACGGCTGAATGTACCAACCTGAGCTGCCTCTTCGATGCCACCGGTTCTTCTGACAGTGATGGGTCGATCGTCAGCTATGAATGGCAATTCGGGGACGGGACCGGCGGCGCTGAATCAAGCGTTACCAAGAACTACGAACTGCCGGGTACTTACACCGTTCAGCTCACGGTTGCCGACGATGATGGGGCAACGGATTCCAGGAGTGAGGAGATCACCGTAACTCTGCCCGAAATTACCGGTATTTCTCCCGAATCCGGTCCGGTAGGCACAGCAGTAACGATTTCCGGCAGCGGCTTTAGCAGCGTCAGATCGGAGAACAGCGTCACTTTTAACGGGATTGAAGCCGCTCTGGAGACCGCCTCCGAAACGGAGTTGATGGCCATCGTCCCCGAGGGTGCTACAACGGGTCCGGTAGAGGTAACAGTAGATGGATACACCGTTCGCGGACCCGACTTTACGGTTCAGCAGCCCAAAACCCTGGAGGTGACGATTGAAACCATAGGCACCCAGATTGACGGAGACGGATATACCTTGTCCGTCACCGGCAGAGATGACCGGTTTGTTAAGGTCAATGACAACGCGCAGTACAGTGAAATCTATGATGATGAGGTCCAGATAGAACTGTCGGGAATAGCCGCCAACTGCCGCACTGGAGGGGAAAATCCCAGAACGGTCACGTTGAATAATTCTGATAATGCGGGATTCACCGCTTTTGCTCTCGATTGCACCTACGATCTGAGAGGGAAGATTGTGTTTGCCACCGACCGGCACAACTACGGGGAACTTTACAAGCAAAATGGCGATGGGTCTGCCGTTGAAAGGATCACCGAATCGACAGACTACTATGAAGCCGAACCGGCCATTTCGCCCGATGGGTTACGAATTCTGTTTAGCAATAATAAAGGCGGTGGTAAACACATATTGGTTATGGATTCAGATGGAAGTAACATAGAACAGGTTACCAGTTCAGGATATAATACTGCGCCGACCTGGAGTCCGGATGGGAGCAGAATACTATTAGCCAGATCAGGAAGTTCTGATGAGCCCTCAGACATCTATATTATGAACAGTGACGGCAGTAATTTGCAAAATATCACCAATACTGCCACTGCCCGGGAATTTAATCCCGATTGGTCCCCCGATGGGACGAGTATTGTTTACGAGGAATACATAGATGGGAAATATGACATTTATACTATCAATCCGGATGGAACGAATAAAATGCAGATTACAGACAATGATGTTTCTGAATATGACCCGG
Organism: Halalkalibaculum sp. DA3122; assembly: GCF_043951865.1. Taxonomy (NCBI): domain Bacteria; kingdom Pseudomonadati; phylum Balneolota; class Balneolia; order Balneolales; family Balneolaceae; genus Halalkalibaculum; species Halalkalibaculum sp. DA3122. The sequence goes on along the minus strand of NZ_JBINJF010000013.1, from coordinate 82,397 downwards.
AGTGGTCGCCAGCCGGCGATAAAATTGCATATGTGGTCAATCTGCCAGATGCAAGCCGTAAGATTCATGTCATGAATAGTGACGGAACAGGCGTTCAGGAATTGACACTTTCAAATGGCAATGAGCGCTCACCCTCTTGGTCGCCTGACGGCTCAAAGATTGTGTTCTCAAAATATATGGACGGATATACTCACATCTACATTTACAGTGTAGAATTTAACGATATTCTTGTGGCACCCTATACGACGGGCAACGACCGGGCACCGCACTGGAATTATAAGTAATGTGATTTATATGATAAGGGATAACTGGCTCTTTGAAAGTGGTATAGCCATGTTTCTCTTACCAAAAGATCAGATTATATTATTGCCGAAAGAAGTGGTCTCCGTTAATATCCAAGAATACAGTATCTTGACTGACAGCCTGGACCTGAAGCCTTCAGCCTTGAACTATACGATGCCCCCCGAATGGTATCCACATGCAGCCACGCAGCTGCACTGGCCATCCAACCCCCAAACCTGGCCGGGTGAGCGGCTGCAAAGGGTGGAACAGGTTTACCTTGAGGTTATCGAGGTACTTCTCAAATACGAGCCGATCCATCTTTTTGTGGAGAATGAGGCGATTCGGGATCATGTGTTGGCGCTTTTCCAAAAGCGGAAGATTGACCTGCAGCGTATAACGTTCCACATCCAGCCGATCAATGATGTATGGGCCCGGGATTGTGGCCCTATTTTTATTTGCCGGGAAAAAGCGGGAGCCGAAGAGTTTGCGATTACCGATTGGAGGTACAACGCCTGGGGTGGCAAATACCCGCCATATGAAGATGATAACCGGCTTCCTGCATACATTGCCGGGAAATACGGTATTGAGCGTTTTGAAGCTGACATGGTGCTGGAGGGGGGCGCCATCGAGGTCAATGGTAACGGGGTGCTGATGACAACCGAGTCCGTACTCTTGAATCGAAACCGGAATCCGCATATGAGTTGCCGGCAGATTGAGGAGCAGCTCCGCGATTACCTGGGAGTGGAAAAAATAATATGGCTTCAAAAAGGGTTGGCGGGCGACGATACCGACGGACATATCGACGACCTGGCCCGTTTTTTAAATCAATCCACCATATTGGCCGTTACAGCGGAGGATCCCGGGGATATTAATTATGAGGCCACGCAGCAGAACCTGGAGATACTGCGACGGGCCACCGATCAGCACGGTAACAGGTTTAAAATCGAGACCCTGCCGCTGCCGCGTACCGCTATTGAAGGTACCACTGTAGACGGGTCGAGCTATGTGCCCGCCAGCTATGCCAACTTTTATATAGCCAACGGGGTCGTGCTGGTACCGACATACGATGAACAGCTCGATCGGCAGGCCCTGGAACTGTTTGGTCAATATTTCACCGAAAGGGAGGTGGTGGGCATCCCATGCGCCGACCTGGTGTGGGGCCAGGGTGCCATACACTGCATTACCCAACAGCTTTATGGCATTTAGAAATGTTGATGCGTAACTAAGTCGTGAAACTGGTTCTGTAATTCGATAAATCAACAATTCAACAAATTACTCACTCAATTATTAAGAAAAGCTTCTTGCTCTTCCGGCAGCCTGATATCGGCATGCTGACGGCGAATAAACTGAATGATTCGGGCGATATCGGGCACGCGGAGGGTGAATGAAATATCGCCCAGGTCGATCAGCTTCTCAAAACGGCCGGTGATGTGTGATTTGAATATCAGGTGGTAAGTGGGGGAAAAATTAAATAATGCCTGATCGTTCAACTCGGAGTCTTCCGGTGCGAACCTGAGCTCCTCAAATTCACGCATATTGTAGTAAAAATTTTTGACCGGCTGCTCCCCCTTGTAGGTCTCAATCGTGAGCATGTCGCCTTCGGCAGACAGCTCGAACCGGTAAAGCGGGTCGGTAATTTTGAGGATGCCGATGAAGGCGATCATAAACAGAACCAGGGACATCAGCTGGCGGAATCCAATAATAAAAAGGGCCTCATCTACAAAGGCATCTCCCAAAAGATAGGTAGCCAGGGCGGTAGTGCCGACTACAAGCACCCCCCACAACAGGTTGGTGTCCTCCTCGTAAATGGTTAGTGTGGAACTCATGCCCCTTGGTTTTTAGTTGTCCCTTCGCGGAAATACCGATATTGGCCAAAACAGCGGTTTTGCAAAGCCCTCTACTTAATGTAATGCAAAAATTGCAATTAAAAACAATTGGCTTCAACGTCTGGCAATTTTTATACTCAACCTGTTCAAACGAAGGGAAAAATATTAATAAATGTCCCTGATCTTTAATATCTTTTTAATCTGTTCACATCCAGAACAAATCAGCATTTGGCCTTTTATACATGACTGAAGAATTGCACGAAAAGTACGAGGCCGTTATCGGGCTCGAGGTACACTGCCAGCTCTTAACGGAAAGTAAAGCCTTTGCACCGGTTTCCACTGAATTCGGTGGAACGCCCAATACTCAGGTAACCCCGCTCTGTCTGGGACATCCCGGAACGCTCCCTGTGCTAAATGAAAACCTGGTGCGCTATACCATCAAAATGGGAATGGCTACCAACTGCGACATTGCCAAAAAATCGATATTTGCCCGTAAAAATTATTTTTACCCGGATCTGCCCAAGGGATACCAGATCTCGCAGTTTGAAACACCGATCTGCAGCGAGGGGCACCTGGATGTACAAGTCAACGGGCAGACAAAACGGATCGGGATCACCCGCATCCACATGGAAGAGGATGCCGGGAAGTCGATTCACGACCAGGATCCCTACAATACGCTTATCGATCTGAACAGGGCGGGGACCCCGCTCATTGAGATCGTCTCCGAGCCCGACATTCGCAGTCCGCAGGAGGCGTACGCCTACCTGACGCGCATTAAGCAAATTGTGCAGTATCTTGAAATTTGTGACGGCAACATGGAGGAGGGAAGCCTGCGGTGTGACGCGAACGTTTCGATTCGACCCAAAGGCCAAAAGGAGCTGAGCACGAGAACCGAATTGAAGAACATGAACTCGTTCCGGAATGTTGAACGGGCGCTGGAGTACGAAATCAAACGACAGATCCGTCTTGTGGAACGAGGAGGAGAGGTCGTTCAGCAAACCCTGTTGTGGGATGCGAATGAGATGAAGACGCGCCAGATGCGAACCAAGGAAGAAGCCCATGACTATCGCTACTTCCCGGAACCCGATCTGCCGCCCGTAGTGGTGACCGACGCCATGCTGGATGAGGTACGTGCGGAACTCCCCGAGATGCCGGATGTGCGAATGCGGCGTTTCGTGGAAGAGTTTGACATGAGTGAAGAGGATGCCCGGAACCTGACCGATGACCGCTACCTGGCGGATTATTATGAGAAGGTGGTGGAAAAGGTGGGAAATCCGAAATCGGTTTCGAATGTAGTTCTTACCGAAGTGTTGCGTGTATTAAATGACAGAAGCATTGATATCGGTGATTTTCCGATTTCTGCAGAACGACTTTCCGGGTTGATACAGATCCGGGAAGATGACAAGATAAATTCTTCGGCGATGACCGAAATATTTAACGAGATGCTCAAAGAGGATACAGAGGCTGAGGACCTGGCCAAGGAGATGAACCTGCTGCAGGTTTCGGACAGCAGCTTTATTGAACCGATCGTCGAAGAGGTCATTGATGATCACCCGGATGAGGTTGAGCGTTATAAAAATGGCAAAAAGGGGCTTGTCGGCTTCTTTATCGGCCAGGTCATGCAGCGCTCCCAGGGCAAGGCAAATCCTCAGTTGGTTCGCGAAATGATAACTAAAAAACTGGCAGACTGATTTTAAACACCTATCTCAACCTGCGTCAGCGCATGCAGTCAAAATCTGGTTTATTTCCCGTACTCCTGGTTACAGCGGGGGCGTTATTGTTGAGCGCCTGCACGTTTGACCAGCAGCAGGTGCAGCCTTCTGCACCGGTGATGGGGACTATAACGGTGGCAGATTCTGTTGACAGCAGCCGCGACTTTTCCGGCATCGAAGTCTCCATCACCAAAAAAGATTCGGCCCAGGCGGATGCGGATACGCTGTTCTTCCAGGTAACCGACTCTACGGGACATTTTTCGGGCGTGGCCATGTTCCCTGAAAAACAGTTTTATACGCTCCGCATCGATCGTAACCAGCAGCAGCTCGGGCAGGCATCGGTGATCCTTGCCGATGGAGATACCCTCCGTATTGAGGCAGAGCTTCCCGGATTCCAACAGGCATTGACTATTAACTCTGCCGAGCACGAGGCACTTGGCCAGTATCGGCGGGTTAACCAGAACTACCAGCGTGTTGTAAGTTTCATCCAGCGTGGCGTCCTGAAAGGAGATAGCGCCCGAACCGAGCTGCAAAAATTTGCCGATCTGTACTGGGAGATTTACGAAAACAAAACGGGAACCCTGGCCAGCAGAATGGCTGCCGTGGATGCAATAGATATCTACGGCTCTCTCGATGGACGGCAGATGATGCAGAAGCTCCGAGAGGTGCAGGACAATGATCAGCTGGCAGCGGTGGCCGCCCGCTACGGTACCAGCTATCTTGCCGAAAACAAGGGGCTGAACCACACCTTGCAGTACCTGGACAGCCTGCAAACGATCACGGAGGACTCGGTTGCCAGCATGAATATTCAGCAAGAACAGATAAAGCTGCTGTACGACAGCGCGAGGGTGGACCAGGCGAAATCACAACTGGCTGAATTTAAGAAGCGGTTTGGGGATAACAGATCGGTAAAAAGCTGGGTGGAGGGCATCGAATACGATCTGAATTACCTTTCCCCGGGCGATACGATTCCGCCCTTTGCCTTTAAAAACAACGGGAAGCTGATCAGTCGCGACTCGCTACTGGGAACCCCCTATATCCTGGAGATCACCCTCCTTTCAAACCGGTTGTACCAAAACCAGTACGATCGCACATTTGTGATTCACAATATTTACAAGAACTTTGGACTGGAAGTGGTAACCATTCCGCTCGACCAGAGCCAGGTAACGATTGACGCCTTTTTTAGCGAGCGTGAAAAAGCCTGGCCGGTTGCCTCCGCGGAGGCCTTTGACCGCCAGTCAGTAATTGAAAAATTTAATATTCGCCTGGTACCGACCCGTTTTCTCGTTGATCGAAACGGTGAGATTGTACGCAAGTATATCGGGGAGGAATACCAGGATGTAATACAGGGAATTCAAACCATAATTAAGACCGAAGAACCAGCCTCATGAGACGATTTCTTATCGCCGGAAACTGGAAAATGCACAATGGACCCGCCGCAACGCGATCGCTGTTGACCGGGCTAAATGAAGAGATACCCGACATCCCGGAAAGCCTGGATGCGTTGGTGTGCCCGCCTTTTATTTCGCTGGAGGCGGCTGCCGACAAAGTTCGCAAACATTTTGGATTGTACCTCGGTGCCCAAAACCTGCACTACGAGGATGAAGGAGCTTACACCGGCGAAATAACCGCCGGAATGCTGAAAGAAGTGGGCTGTGAGTATGTGATTGTCGGACACTCAGAGCGGCGCGAGTATTTTGGGGAAACGGATAAAACCGTCAACCTAAAAGTTAAGAAAGCGGTTGAGGAAGGATTGAAACCGATTGTATGCGTGGGAGAATCTCTTAAACAGCGGAAAGCGGGTGAGCATGTCCACCTGGTAAAAAAACAGGTGCAGGCCGCATTCAACGAGGTGGAGACTTCCGAAGCCGGAGAGGTGGTCGTCGCCTATGAACCGCTGTGGGCTATCGGGACCGGGGAAACGGCGACCCCGGAACAGGCCCAGGAGATGCATGATATGATCCGGGGAGAATTGAAGGAGCTTTATAATGAAGAGATCGGTGCGCAGATTCGCATCCTCTACGGCGGCAGCATGAAGCCGCATAACGCAGAAGAGCTGCTGAGCCAACCGGATGTGGATGGGGGACTGATCGGCGGTGCCAGCCTCCAGGCCGAAAGTTTTGCCGATATCATCCGGATAGCGGAACAGCTGTCCGTGACCAGTGATCAGTGATCAGAGTGTCGGTGAATATTGTTTCATTGGGAATTGGTGCCGGCATTCCGTGAAGTTGCACCGTGGTATTGCGTACTGGTTGAGCCGTTGTTTCATAAATAGTGCTAAATATGCAGTATTTTGGTTATTTCTTGACACAGCCTTTAGAAATCAGCAGCTTCTGACAACTGACAACTGACAACTGATTCCCAGCACATTTAACCTCAAACTTCGTAATTGTTCAAAACAAACAGATGAACGTATTACTACTCGGAAGTGGCGGCCGCGAACATGCCCTGGCATGGAAGATTAAACAGTCTCCCAAACTTGATGCCCTTTACATCGCACCCGGAAATCCCGGTACGGCGCAAGTGGGTAAAAATGTGGATCTCTCCCTCTCTAACCATGAACAGATCCTGGCGTTTATTGAAGATAACGATGTGGATTTGACGGTTGTCGGTCCCGAAAAACCTCTCGTAGAGGGAATCACCGATCTCCTGGAAGAGAAGGGACACAAGGTCTTTGGTCCGTCCAAATCGGCCGCCCAGCTGGAGGGAAGCAAAAAATTTGCCAATAACTTCATGGAGAAAAATCGTATTCCCACCGCGGACTATGTAAGTTTTGAAAAGGATGAGTTTGATGAGGCATTGAGCTACGTTCAACGTCGCGATGAATACCCGGTGGTACTTAAGGCTGACGGACTTGCCGGCGGAAAAGGAGTCTTTATCTGCGAGACCGAGGATGAAGTGAAGAAACGGCTGAGGCAGCTGAAAGAGGATGCCAAGCTGAGCGATGCTGCCGAAACACTGGTTATTGAAGAGTTTTTGGAGGGAGAAGAGGCCTCCGTTTTTGTTATCTCGGACGGCGAAACGGCCAAAATTATCCACAATGCACAGGATCACAAGCGAATAGGAGAGGGGGATACCGGCCTCAACACGGGAGGAATGGGGGCTTACTGTCCCGCTCCGGTGATGACCCGAGACCTGCTTATGAAGGTGGAAAAAGAGATTGTGCTGCCCACGATATCTGCCATGTTGCTGGATGAAACGCCTTACAAGGGCATTCTTTACTGTGGACTGATGATTACGGATGAAGGGCCTAAAGTAGTGGAGTATAACTGCCGTTTCGGAGATCCCGAATGCCAGGCGATACTTCCTTCCCTTCAGTCTGACCTGCTGGAACTGCTGGATGCAGCGGCTTCTGGCGAGCTGGCAGAGAAGCAGATTAAGATCGATGACCGGTACCGTTGCTGCGTGGTGATGGCATCGGGCGGTTATCCCAAAGCCTATGAAAAGGGCAAGCCTATTACGGGCATCGGTGAGGTGTCTGAAGATGTGCTTGTATTTCACGCAGGCACGGCGATCAAAAATGGGCAGTTGGTTACCGACGGTGGGCGCGTGCTCAATGTCGTGGGTTCAGGAGACACGCTGCAGGAAGCGATCAAATCTACCTATGCCGAAATAGAGAAAATAAATTTTGAAAACGCCTATTATCGCAGCGATATCGGGGTAAAGGGTCTGGCTCACCTGGAGGCTTAGGTGAACGATTCATAACGATTTCTTAGTTTGCGCTACTAATACCGATATGATGGTTCAATCCTGTAATTAGAGGACCGGTTTATGAAGCATTTGTTTGATAAAAAGATCCTCCCCGCCGTCACCCTCGCCGATGAAGATTCAGCTAAACGCCTGGCAGAAGCCTACCTGGAAGCGGGCCTGAATGTTATGGAGGTAACCTTCCGGACCGATGCTACATTAGCAGCCATCGAAGCGATTGCCCGTTGTTTTCCCGAACTGAAGGTGGGCGCGGGTACGATTCTTCATGCGCGTCAGGTTCGTTCAGCAAAGGATGCCGGTGCTGCTTTTGGACTCTCCCCGGGATTTAGCGAGCGCGTGGTCAGGGCCGCCCGCGATAATAAATTGCCGTTTATTCCCGGGATAATGACTCCCTCTGAAATTGAAGCAGCGTGGAATGCAGGATCTGAACTCCTGAAGCTGTTTCCTGCAGAGACGGCGGGAGGAACGGACTATATCCGCAACCTGGAAGGCCCGTACCTGCATAAAGGACTCCAGCTGATCCCGATGGGGGGCGTTAGTGCCCGCAATATGAGCGACTATCTGGACTGTTCGAGCGTTGTGGCAGTAGGCGGGTCGTGGCTTGCTCCCAAAGACAAGATCAGGGAAGGCGACTTTGGCAGTATTGTTGATATTGTGAGAGAATCATTGAAAAAAGCTGATAATTGATCAGGTCTTGCTAACCCGGATTATTCACCAAGAAATTTGGTTGTGCACGAGGCGTCCCGACAATGGCACCAGCAGGCGTGTTAAGATACGTCGAGGAGCCATTCGTCGGGACAACGACGTGCACGGACAAATTTTGCAGCCCGTTGCTACGGCACCCAAATTTGAGCTATAGATGATTTCCGATATATCAAACAATATCAATGACTTATATATCTATTTTAGTATGATTGTGAATAATTCGGGTTAACACTACACAGACGCAGCGTACCATAGTGTTAACAAGGCATAGTGAATTGTCAGGCAATTAGTCTGGATAGCGAATTGACATTCTATATTTTTGCTTTCTTTTGACCCAGAGGTGGTACAAAGTGCCTCGTAGCTTGGATTAGGCGTAAAACTTTGTGGACATTAGCCCATTTCCCAGTGTGGCCCTGGCAGAACAGCCTGCGAAGTGGAATTTCAGATGGTAACTCTTCTTTTAAATATATCTCCACCAATACGCAGTACGAAATAAAGTCAGGACCCTGTCTCCAATCTATTTCGCAACGGGTGAGCGAAACAGTCGGCCTCAATTTCAAAAAGGTCTCCGTCTTTTGTTTCGATACCATCTCCAAAGCTTAAAACGGACGTGCCAAACAGATGGATATGGACATCGCCCGGCTGGCAAAACAGATCGTATTTGAAGTGGTGATGCTCAATATTGGCGATGTTGTGGGTCATGTTATCCTCTCCAGTCAAAAACTCACGTTCCCAGAGAACTTCATCATTTCTGTAAATCCGGCTTCTCCCGGTAATATGTTTTGGCAGGGGTCCAGTCAGCAGTTCCGGTCCGTAAGAACAGGGACGAAGCTTGGAGTGGGCAAGATACAGGTAGTTGATCTGCTCCATTTTATGATCCGAAAAGTCATTTGACAGGGCAAAGCCGAGCCTCTGTGGCTTGCCGTCCGGATCTATGATGTACAGACCGGCGATTTCGGGTTCTTCTCCACCGTCGAGGGCAAAACCGGGTGACCGAATGGGTTCGTATGGAGGCGTTGCCATAAGCCCATTGCCCTTGTAGAACCACTCAGGCTGTGAAGCCGGCTTTTCGCCCTCCATAACACCGTTCTTCCATCCCATTCGGTACATGCGCATAGAGTCGGTCAGCTCGCTTTCGTCGCTCTCTTTCAGCTCCCTGTGCATTTTATCGCGAGACTCGGCGCTGCCCGTATGTGTCAAGCCGGTACCGGTAATCCAGATGTGGTAGGGGTCCGGGTGGTCGAGGGGCAGCAAAATTCTACCCTCTTCCACCAACTGAGTATAAGGGTGCCGGATACTGGACATTAGCTCTTGCGCAGCCTCCCGAAGGGATACCTGATTCCCTGCCGAATGATGAAAGAGGTCGTATGTGGATGAAACCGTGTGAAGTTCGTAAACCTCACCATCTTCAACAACACCGACACACCGGTTTGAATCTTCTTTTTTGAACTGAATCAGCCTCATGTCAGATTATTTTTTGAATATTTACACTATTATGCCGGGCTGCCACTTTTGCTCCCTGACCTGGAGTGTGGGATGTTTTGCTCAGAAAAACAGGTATGACATGGTCAGGGCCATGGCAAAGCCGGTTAATGAAATGATGGTCATCATCACAGTCCACGATTTAAGGGTCTGTTTCTCCGTAAGTCCAAGGTACTTGTTGACCAGCCAGAAGCCGCTGTCGTTGACGTGCGACAGGATACTGGAACCGGCAGCTATGGCCACCACGACCAGGGCTTTTTCCGGGGAGCTCAGGGTAAATTCACTCATAATGGGGGCCACCATTCCAGCGGAAGTTACCATCGCCACGGTAGCGGATCCCTGGGTGACTCTGATAACGACCGCCATGATGTAGGCCAGAATAATCGGGGTGATGTTGTATGCGAGCAGCAGCTCTGCAAGCGCTTCGCCCACACCGCTGTCAATCAGTATCTGCTTGAACACGCCTCCCGCACCCGTCACCAGGATGATAAGGCCGGCCGGGGCTAGCGCTTTGTCCGTGAATTTGAGGACCTCTTTCCCGGTAAAACCCTTCTTGTATCCCAGGAAATAGGCCGCCATCAAGGTTGCGATGGTCAAGGCACTGAAGGGATGGCCGATAAACTGAAGAATTTCAATAATAAGAATGCCCTCTGCTATGGTTCCCTCCTCTACCAGCAGGTCCAGTAGTGTTGCCAGCACAATTAAGACGAGCGGGAGCAGGATCACCGTCAAAATCATAAAAAAGTCGCTCTTGTTGGTTTCGGTGACCGATTCTTCGGCCGTTTCACTGAAGTCGGGGGGATCAACGTGAATCTTGTTACCGATATAGTGACCAAAGACAGGGCCTGCGAGAATAGCCGCGGGAATGCCGGTGATAGCCCCGAATAAAATCACCCAGCCGAGTGGAACGGAAAGGATGTCTGCTACTGCAATGGGTCCGGGAGTGGGAGGAATAAAGGCGTGCGTAACTCCCATGCCCGCCAATAAGGGGATCGCATAGAACAGGGTGGATTTTTTTGTTTTCCGGGCCAGCGCATAGACGATAGGGACCAGGATAATGAATCCCACATCCAGGAATACCGGGATGGAGATGATAAATCCGGTAAGAGTTAGTCCCCAGGAGGTTCGGTCGCTGCCGAATGTCTGTACAATGGTTCGCGCCAGTGTTTCTGCTCCCCCGGATACTTCAAGAAGTTTGCCCAAAATCGATCCGAGTCCTACGATGATGGCGATAAAACCGAGAATACCTCCCATTCCCTCTTCAATACTGACCAGAACTTCATCAAAGCCCATACCCGCGGCCAGACCCACAAAGGCGCTGGTCAGCAGCAGAGACACAAACGCGTGGATTTTCAGGCGGGTTACCATCACGAGCAGTAGTGCGATAGAGCATAGCGTGACTAGCAGAAGATAGATCGATTGGTCCATAGATTGCGTGAGTTAAGTATTCCGGTTTATGATTTTAAGGTGTCCCTGTATGATCAGGTCACCGGGATTTGGCACCGTTTCGGGATTAAAATCCAGATATTCGAGTGCGGTTTTATATCGCGTGTTGAGCGGATCGCTCCCGATAATGTATAGATCACCCGGAGATATGCTTAGGAGATCCCCTACCTCACTTCCGATGATCAAACCGCTCAAAAAATCAAAATTTGGTGCCGGCTCCACTCCCGCAAGCAGATCCCGGGTCCTGACCTCAAACAGTGCGTGCAGCAGGTTCTCTTCGCAGCCCTTTTTAACCCCCTCCAGGAAGGCATCGGTATGCAGTATGTCGCCGGAAGAAACGGAATCAGACAACACGCTCCGGGATGAAAGGAGTTCGAAAACTTCTCCAGTCATGTAGGTTTTAAAATCTGTGACTTGCTGTTGCCTGATAAAGACATGCTTGCTATGGGTGCCGGGCATGACGGCGACAGCATTTTCCAGGGAAAATCCGGCCGCCAGCCCCAACAGTTGAACCTCTTCCCCGCGCATCACGTCACTGGAACTCCGGACCCCGGAAATGAGTAAAATATCGCGGGTATTGTGGTCGGAACGGGGAATCAGCCTTGATGACACAGAAGCATCGGCGAGAGAGAAGGGCACCCGGGCGTACGGCAGTTCAACAATCCCGATACTTGAGGAGGCCATCCCCGAAATGAGAACAGGGATATTTTTAAGAGTTGGACTGACCTGATCCGCAACCTGCCGAATCTGATCTTCCAGGTAATTCAGGAAAAAAGTTTCTCGATCCGGATGCCCGGGATCCCGGGACCATCGGCCGAACAGGTTCTTGACGCCGCCCGAAGTATCGTGTTGATAAATCACGTTCCGGGTGTTGGAGTCCACCAGGGATAAGCGGAAGGAGGTGGTTCCCCAGTCGCAGCTAAAAAAATAGTTGTTTGCGTTATGTATTTGTCTCATCGTACTGGTAACACGCGTTCTTTGAGCATCTGTATTGTAATAGCTGTCAATCAAGAAAAAGGAGATGATAGTCCCCGGAGAACGACATAGTTCAGCCGTCATAGTGTGTTCATGTGGCTGCGCTAGCTGTACCTTGTATCCCGGCTCCCGTTTCTAAACCCGAATTATTCTATTCACCAGAAAATTTAGTTATGTGCGAGGCAAAGGAAAAATGAGGGCTGGAAGGTACTTTTTTGCACCTTCAGCACATCACTTTCCCTTCTGAGAAGTGCCACGACTGAATTTCGCGGCTATTTTCGGCAATACTCAAATTTAAAGCAACAGGCAGTTTTTCTTACGTGCAAGGACATCAATGGCTTAACCTTACCTGTACTGTTTAGCGAATAATCCGGGTTAAGCTTTCGCTCCACTATCTATTAAGTATTGTCGGGAGTTGCAAATATTTTTAAGTAAAATTATTTGAATAAACTGGGAAGCTCTGATCGAATAACTTTGCCGGTTCTGTTGGTGGGCAGTTCCCCGACGGCTAAAATCTGTTTGGGGATTTTATAGGCAATCAACCGTTGTTCAAGCTTCTCACGGATCGCTTCCGGATCAAAGGGGGCTCCCTTTTCAACGACTACGGCAGCCACCACCCGCTCGCCCCACTCTTCGTCAGGAATACCGGTAACAGCTGCTCGCCGGATCGTCTCCAGCCTTTCCAGTTGCTCTTCCACCTCGTAGGGCGATACATTTTCGCCGCCCGTGATAATCAGGTCAGATCGGCGCGATTCGATAAAAAGATGCCTGTTGCCGTTTAAATATCCAAAATCTCCGGTATTAAACCAGCCTTGCTCATCAAATCTCTGCCGGGTCAGGTCTTTGTTCAGGTAGCCGTCAAACACCTGCGGCCCTTTAAGCCAGATCAGTCCCGGGGTATTTCCCTTCACGGCAGTGCCGCCCTCATCCCGAATTTGAATATCATTGGGTTCAAAAATGGGTCCCACACTTTTCCTTGGAATATAGGTGCCACTCGGTTTCAACAGGGGATTTGCCGCAATCTGCGCACAGGTTTCAGTCATGCCGTAGCTGGCCACTACCGGCACGCCCTTGGCGACGGCCCGCTCCAGCAGCGCGGTGGAAATAGGTCCCCCGCCAAGTAATATCGCCTTGAATGTCGGGTGCGTCCGGAAAGCGGGGATGTCGATCAGTCTCTTCAACATGGTGGGGACAAGAGAAGCAGCCTGGAACAGCTTGTTTTCCGAGAGAAATGTGCCAACCATCTGCTCATCGAACTTTTTCATCCGGTAAATACCGGACCCGTACAGGAGCGATCGGATGATGATGGAAATTCCTCCCACATGGTTTAGGGGGAGACAAAGAAGCCAGAAATGGTTGGAATCGGGACGGAAGTTCCGGGCTGAGGCGCGGGCGGCGAAAAGCATCTGCCGGCGCCTGAGAGGGACAATCTTGGCTGAAGAGGAGGTTCCGGAAGTAAAAAAGTATCCAAATACTTGATCAGGATCGGGGTCAAAGCTGAAACCCGGTGATACTGTGGAGTCGCCCGGTTCGTTTCTGAATGCGTTTTCCAGGCTGAGTTCTTGAATCGAAAGAACCGGCGGCAATTTTTCTGGTGAGAGTGGCAGATCTCCCTGCGTTATAAGCAGGGCGGGATTCAGCTCCGTAATTTGTGCCTCCAGCTCCTGTGCAGGAGAAGAGGGGTTAAAACAGGCAAATGGCAAGCCGCTTTTCCAGCAGGAGGCGACAGCCATAACCAGCTCGTCACACGAATTGGCCACAAAGCCCACGGGGCGGCTGCCGCTGATATCGAAATCCTGGAGCCGGTGCATGAGATAGGTTCTATAGCGGTTGAGCTGGTGATAGGAATACAGGCCCTCTGCAGACGCTAAAAACAGGTTTTCGGGGTCCGGTGTGCCAAATGAGGGGATGGAAGCAGTATCTTTATCCACGATTACAGCTCTATCTTTTTAACTGCAGGTGCAAGCTTTTCCGGGTTAAACTGCATGCCGAGGCCTTCTTTTTCAGGTAGATGCATGGTCCCGTTTTTAATGTATGGTTGATCATTCCAGACATCCAGGGCCAGGCGGTTTCCTGTAGCCAGTCCCTGTGCAAGTGCTGTAGAACCGGCACCGGCTGCCAAAATAGCCGTCATCATCCGGCCGATGCCGCCTTCCAGCGATGTCGTAACGACGAGTTTGTAATCATGATTGTCAGCAAGGCGAAATGTTTCAAAAAAACTTTTGAATCCTCCCAGGACCATCGGTTTAACCACCAGGATGTCAGCACAACGGCTTTTAATCCAGTCGTCGACATCTTTATTGCAGTATAACGACTCGTCGAGCGCAATCGGGATGGTGACGCTTTGCCGGAGCTTTGCCAGGCCGGCCGGGGTTGGCTGCTTCAGCGGCTCTTCGCAATACTCGATCCGCAGCGGGGTCAGCTTATCGAGTTGGTTGGCCGCCTCCTCCGGGCTCCAGCCCTGGTTGGCGTCTATCCTGATATTGAGATCAGGAAATCGACTCCTTAATGCTTTTATTACTGCAAGCTCGTGGCTGAAATCGGCACCGACTTTGAGTTTTATGGTTCGGTATCCCGCCTCCCGGTATGCCAGGGCCCGGGCAAGCAGCGCCTCTTTCTTGTCGATCGGCAGTGTGGCATTGACTGTAATTTGGGATCGCGATTTTTTGAAAAGCATTTTCGGCAGGGGAACCTGTTTGGCTTTTGACCAGTAGTCAGCCAGCAGCGTGTCGAGCCCGAAAGCCAGGGAGGAGGGGAGTACCGGCAGCAGGTGGTGCATCCCGGTTTCGTATTTTTGCACCGCTTCCCGGATGTATGCATGAAAGCTGCTGTTGTGAACAGCCAGGTAGCGCCGCACCTCATGGAGCGATTCTCCTGAAAAACCGGGCAGGGGGGCTGCCTCTCCATATGCTTCGATCCCCTTGTGACGCAGTATAAAAATGATCCCTTCCCGTTCGGTATAGGAGTCAGAAGCGGTGACAAAGGTTTGCTTGAACGGGAACCGATATTGGTAAAGCTGAATATTCATGGCTATCCGAGAATAATTCCAATACCAAACAGGAGACCGAATATCGTCATAAACTGTGCGGTGCGTTCGAGCGTGTCATTGAGCTTGCGCTTGTCGGTTTCCGTCCATATCTGTTTGAGCAGCAGCAGCGCGGCGGGTATTGTCAGGTACGGGAGGAAGGCAGGCCATCCATACTCCAGCCGGAAGAAAAAGTGGGGGGGAATGGCCAGCGAGATCAGCAGCATAAAAAGGTACTCGAACCGGAGGGCGTTTTCCCCGAACAGGACCCCGATGGTATTCTTGCCGGCGGGGCGGTCCTGCTCAATATCCCGAAGATTATTCACTACCAAAATATTGGTGGAAAGAGCGCCAACCGCCAGTGAGGCCCAGAAAGAAGAGACGGACCACTGCAGGGCATTTACATAATAAGTGCCCATAACCGCAACAATTCCGAAAAAGATAAATACGAAAATATCCCCAAGCCCATTGTAACCAAGCGGGAAAGGTCCGCCCGTGTAAAGCACGCCGCAGATCAGCGATAACACACCGATCAGGAGAATAATCCATCCGGCGTGCCACACAAGGTACAGCCCTAGCAGGAACGCAAGTCCCATGGTAATAACGGTGGCAAAAAGCATCTGGCGAGCGGAGACCAGTCCCGAGGCGGTGGCACGCTCAAATCCTATGCGTGTATCCGTATCAGCACCCTTTTTAAAATCGAAATAATCGTTGGCAAAGTTGGTACCGACCTGGATCAGAAGTGCACAGACCAGTGCCACCATGCTGGGAAGCGCATCAAAAACCCGATCGTTCAACGCAAGCGCCACACCCACAAAAACCGGGACAAAAGCAGCTGCAAGCGTTTGGGGGCGGGCCGCCGCAATCCAGATCTTGAAGTTGTTGTTACTCACAAATATTCGTCTGACAGTTGAAATTTCGGTTAGCGGAAGTTAAGGCTTTAAGGAGTTGTTTTTAAACGAAATTCCGGTGAAACGGGGTATCCGTTGAATCCGTGCGATTCGGACTAGAGTATTAAAAAATTAGGCTCAATAGTTTGCATAGCATTAATGAATTATGCAAAAAAGAAAAAGAAGCTAAATATTTGTTGATTATATGAATAAAAAGTTTTTTATTGGAAACGAATTTGAAGTGCTCGGCAACGAATGGTTGAACCGACGGAAACTAAATTCAGTTGCAGATTGTCATTCTGCCTGAACATTCATATGTAGATGGCAGAAACATTCGACTGATTAATTATGCAATAATAATTAGTTGCTGACAAGGCACTTCTCATTCTGAATGTTTAATTATAAGCATAACATCCAAACAACAACTAATTACTGAAACTCACATGGCATATTCTAAACTTGAATACATCTGGCTTGATGGTTACAAACCAACGCAAACTCTGAGAAGCAAGACCCGTATTTTGCATGATTTCAGCGGAGATCTCGAGGATGTACCTAACTGGTCATTTGACGGAAGCTCAACTGAGCAGGCTACCGGCGAGGCTTCTGATTGCATCTTAAAACCGGTTGCCATCTATCCAGATCCTGCCGTAAAGCATGGCTATCTTGTAATGACAGAAGTACTCAATGCGGATGGGACTCCTCACGAGACCAACGGGCGTGCTCACATCGACGACGAGGACGAAGATTTCTGGTTCGGATTTGAGCAGGAATACTTTATGATTGATCCCGATACCGGCCTTCCGCTGGGTTTCCCTGAAGGTGGATATCCCGCCCCGCAGGGACCGTACTACTGTGGCGTGGGCGCTGATGCCGCGTTCGGCCGCGAACTGAAGGACGAGCACCTGGACTTGTGCCTTGAAGCAGGCTTGAACGTGGAAGGTACGAACGCCGAGGTAGCTGCCGGCCAGTGGGAGTTTCAGATTTTTGGAAAAGGTGCGGCCAAAACAGGAGATGAAATCTGGGTTGGGCGATACTTGCTTGAACGGACGGCCGAAAAGTACAGTATCGTTATCGACTGGCATCCCAAGCCGCTGGGTGATACCGACTGGAATGGTTCCGGAATGCACGCAAACTTCTCTAATGGCGCAATGCGTGACAAAGGCGGTAAAGAACTGATGACCAAGGTCTGCGAAGAGTTTGGTAATCATATTCAAGAGCACATTGCCGTGTATGGTGCCGACAACGACAAGCGCCTGACCGGCAAGCACGAAACGCAGTCTATCGACAAGTTTAGTTACGGCGTTTCTGACCGCGGTGCTTCCATTCGTATCCCGGTCCCTACTGTAGAAGAGGGCTGGAAAGGACGACTGGAAGATCGCCGCCCGGCTTCCAACGCCGATCCTTACAAGGTAGCTGCTCGTATTATCAAAACGACCAAGCTTGCTACCGGCTAAGAACCGATAAACTCGATTTGCAAGCCCCGTGGATAAAAGCACGGGGCTTTTTTATTAAGTAGATTATCCAATCCAGGGAGTATCATCCCAGTTGGGTTTGCGCTTTTCAAGGAACGCATCGCGGCCCTCTTTGGCTTCATCGGTCATGTAGGCCAGGCGGGTGGCTTCGCCGGAGAAGACCTGCTGGCCCACCATGCCGTCATCCAACAGGTTAAACGCGTATTTGATCATGCGGATAGCCGTGGGACTCTTTGCAAGGATCTCCTGAGCCCACTGGCAGGCCGTCTCTTCCAGCTTTTCATGCGGAACGACCGCGTTGACCATGCCCATCTCGTAGGCTTCCTGCGCGGAGTAGCTTCGCCCCAAAAAGAAAATTTCCCGCGCCCTTTTTTGTCCCACCTGTCGCGCAAGCAGGGCGGAGCCGTATCCCCCGTCAAAACTGGCTACGTCGGCATCGGTCTGCTTGAAAATGGCGTGCTCCTTGCTCGCAATGGTTAGGTCACACACCACGTGCAGGCTGTGTCCGCCCCCGACAGCCCAGCCCGGAACTACACAAATAACGACCTTCCCCATAAACCGGATCAGGCGCTGCAGGTCCAGCACGTTGAGGCGGGGGGTGCCCTCATCATCCTTGTACCCGAGTTTATCGCGCACGCGCTGGTCGCCTCCCGAACAAAACGCCCATTTGCCATCCTTGGCGGAGGGTCCTTCACCTGTCAACAGCACCACCCCGATGCTGGTGTCTTCCCGGACATTCAGAAATGCTTCCTGCAGTTCAAAAAGTGTTTTCGGGCGAAAGGCGTTGCGTACCTCCGGCCGGTTAATCGCAATGCGTGCGATGCCCTTCTTTTTCTTGAAGGTGATGTCATCATAATTTTTTACGGTATTCCATTCTGTACTCATAATGTCAATGCTGTAATTTTGAAGAGTTAGCCCGGATTTCTCACGAAATTATAAAAAAAGGTTACCCCTTTGGTATTGTTTGATATATCGAAAATCATATATAGCCCAAATTTCTTGGTGAATAATCCGGATTAGGCGCTGCCGGTAACACTTAATTTGGGGATCAGTTGCTTAATGTGACGTTAAAAAAATGTATTTCATGCTGGTCTTTTTTTTGGGGACCGGGTTTTGTCAGCTGTTGCAGGCAGAAGAAAAGACAAACGCCTTTACCTGGTCAATAAATGCCCGGGGGTGTTCCAGGTGAATACGGTGCCCGGCCTTTCTTATAATATGAAATTTACTCTTGGGAATATCCTGATCCATCTCATTGAGGATGTTACGGTACTTTTTATCATTCTCCCCTGCCAGCAGCAGAACAGGCATGCAAAGCTGGAACAGGCTGTGTTTCACCGGTGGCATGCGTGCCGTCCCAAATCCGCGCAGGCTGCGGGCCATGTTAACGGGATCCTGGCGCTGCTGGATCGCTTTGTATGACGACACCATCTCTTCGGGAATGTCGGCTTGGTGCCTGAAAAGCGGGAGTTGCTGCCAGTCGGAAAGAAAATGGCTGAAGTCCGATTCTATGGCCGCCGCCCGTTGCTCATCAAGTTTCAGGCGGCGGTCTCTTTCCGAGGGATCCGTAATACCGTAGTTGGTACTTTCCAGTATCAGTCCGGCGACCGTCTCGGGATGTTGCAGGGCATAACGCAATGCCAGTCGCCCGCCCATGCTGTAGCCGTGTATAAATATTTTTTCTTTGTTCAGGCAGCTTACGATGGAGTGGAGATCCTCAAGTTGATAGTCAACGTGGTACCGCTCTGCCGAATCGGCCCCCGGGGTACGGCCATGGCCTAGCAGATCAAGAGTAACGGGATTGACGAATCGGGATAGCGGCTTGATGAGATGGTCAAAGACTCTGCCACTGCCCATAAATCCATGCAGTAAAAGCAGGCAGGGCAGGGAGGGATCCTGCTGATGCTTTACCAGATGATAGGAAATACGGTTGATAATCACTTTCATGGCGTTACGAAGAAAAATTCCAGAGTTTATGTCTCAGCTCCATCGAACATTTCGAATCGGTTTTACACTCCAGAAGGTGTATTCCGGGAGTTGTGAAATGGGTTAACTGAATTTGATTCAATTGGTCCACGGTTCTGATTACTGAAAACGGGAGGTTGTGAGCAGTGGCAAGGCCTCGGAAATTAACGTTTTGAGGCGTCTCAAAATAGGGGAGGTACAGCTTTTTATGTTCATATACAGGCAGCATGCGAAAAATATTCCCCCCCTTATTATTCAATAATACAATCACCAGCGGTTCCTCCAGTTCGGCTGCACTCAGGAGCGCATTGCTGTCATGCAGTGCAGCCAGGTCCCCGATAAAAAGAACGCCCGGCTTTTTGCCGGCTAGCGTGGCACCTGTGGATGTTGATATAATCCCGTCGATGCCGCTGGCGCCCCGATTTACGAAGGTGGGATGGGGGGGAGATCCCGCAAACAGCATCCAGTCGCGCACGGGGAACGAGTTGGACAGGAATACATTCCATGAACGGGGAATCTGCCGGCTCAGGTAGTAAAAGACGTGACCGTCACCCAGTTTATTCACGGGTTCCAGCTGCTCTTGCCGGAATGCATTGAACGTTCGCTCTGCTGTTTTCCAGGAATGTATCCACCCTGGATCCGCTTTTGTATAATCCCGCGATTTGCCCACCTGTTTTCCCGGTCCTTCCAGTCGGTGACTGACTGCGTGCGTAGCGTCCTGCCATTCTTCCAGTTCCCCGAAATAAAGATGAGGAATATCATCAAACGCCGACAGGTAGATCTCCAGGGCTTTGCTTACCGGCTGCATGCCGAATCGCAGGACAAGATCGGGTTTTAGTTTCTGGCGCAGCGAGCGATTCCTTAAAAATCCGTCAAATCCGGAGATTATGTTGGGATGACCTGTTGCCGGGAATTCCGCCAGCAGCGGGGCCGACAACGCTTCCGCCAGGGAGACAGCCGGATCCAGATCTGGCTGCACGCCGCCCGGACCTTTGACAATAACAGGGCGGGCAGATGCTGAAATAAGTGATCTGATCTCGTCAGGAACCGAAGGGGAGCCTGTTGTCCGGAAAACGGAGGTCTGGGGAGCAGGGGATTGGTCAATGAGCAGACGGTTTTCTGCCTCGATCTTTTCTACAAACGAGGGAGTGGGCTCCAGCGGCTTCCGGAAGGGGAAATTGACATGAGCGGGTCCACCCCGGCGTAACGAGAGGGTGACACTTTGCGAGGCAGCCATTTTCAGGCGTTTGATATCTTCCGGCTCCATAACCGGTTCTCCCGCCTCATGAAAAAAGACCGGGTAGTCACCATAAATTTTGAGTTGATCGATCGCCTGGGAAGCTCCTGCATTCCGGAGGTGGGGCGGTCGGTCGGCAGTGAGTACCAGCAGCGGGACTCCCGAGTGGCGCGCCTCGATGATGGCGGGAAAATAGTTGGCTGCGGCCGTGCCCGAGGTGCAGATCAGGACGGCGGGAACCCCGGCGCTTTTGGCCATGCCAAGTGCCATGTAGGCTGCTGAGCGTTCATCCAGTACGGTGCGCGTGGTGAATCCCGGGTGCACAGCGGCCGCCATAGTAAGTGGTGTAGATCGCGATCCCGGGGATATAACAACCTGAGATACGCCGTCGGCATACAGTTCCCGCAAAAAAATGGTAGCCCAGAAAAAGGCTTTATTCTGCTTGTCTGTCTCCATTACTTTCCAGTGCTGCAAGAATTGGCATGAGCTTCAGGTTCGTCTCCTCCCATTCGGTCCGGGGATCGGAGTCTTTGACAATTCCACATCCTGCAAACAAGCGTGCTTTGTTGCCGTCGACAAGGCTGCTGCGAATAGCCACCGCAAACTCCCCGCCCCCGTTGAGGTTAAACCAGCCAACCGGACCCGCATACCAGCCGCGGTCAAAATT
The DNA here is from genome assembly GCF_043951865.1 of Halalkalibaculum sp. DA3122. Classification (NCBI taxonomy): domain Bacteria; kingdom Pseudomonadati; phylum Balneolota; class Balneolia; order Balneolales; family Balneolaceae; genus Halalkalibaculum; species Halalkalibaculum sp. DA3122. The sequence goes on along the minus strand of NZ_JBINJF010000013.1, from coordinate 61,005 downwards.
TTCCAGCTTGCTTATGTAAGGGACAGCCCGGTCTCGCGGATGGCCGCCAACTGCGGGAGTGGGATGCAGTTTTTCCAGGATGGAATAGCGGTCGGTATCCTGCTTGAGCCAGGCCCGCACCGGCGTATGGAGGTGCTGAACATTCTTCAGCTTTTTTACGTCCGGCTGATCTGCACGTTCAATTTTTCGGATAAATGGCGCAAGGTGTTTTTCAATGGCATCGGTCACAAACTGGTGTTCGCTCCTGTTCTTTGAGCTGTTCAACAGGAATTTTTCCAGGTGGATATCCTCAGTGGCCGTTTTCCCGCGAGAGACACTCCCGGCCAGGCTATCGGTCAGCAGGTAGTTTTTTTGGAACGATACCAGCCGTTCCGGGGAACATCCCAGAAAAGATTTCCCTTCGCTGTTCTGGATGAGAAAATTGTAGCAGGCGGGGTACTGCCCGCGCAACGTATTCAGCACCTGTGTGGGACTGATCGGCTGCCGGGTTGTCCTGACAACTTCGCGGGCAAGGACAATCTTGTCGAATGCATTGTTGTTGATGAGCTCTTTGGCCTCCTCAACGATTTTGGTCCATTCCGCTTCCGGTTGATCGGCGGGTACGGTATGCTCTTCCAGATTAATAGTGTTGGACGTGAATGGAGGCGGTTTCATATTCAGACGGAAGAGCTGTTCAAACCTGTGTAACTGCGATGCCAGTTTTTTGCTGGCAGCCGCCTGGTCCTCTCCGTCATCAAGTTTCATATTAATCGTCAAAAGCCCCAGCTTTCCCTCCCGTATCAGCTGCCATCTTGGAACCGTCAGGGATCCCGACCCAAACGGCTTCCACCAGCGGCTTTTAACATTGTCAAAGAATGAAAATCCTCCCAGAAAATGGATCCCGGACAGGGAGTGGTTACAAAGGGTAAAACTGGCCGATGACTGTTCAATTTGAGCAACCCGCCGGGCGATATCCCTGAAGCGATCTCCCCCCTCGTCGCGAATGGTTTCCAGCTCACCTCCCGCCGAAAGCGCTAGTTCCTGATCCGGTTTTTCCCAGTAAAAATTGAACTCGCTGGTGGACTCAGACAGGATTTCGAGGCAGGCCAGGGGATCAAACCGGGGTACGGGGAACGTAAACGAGATAAATTGTTTGTTCGCATCTGGAGCTGTAACCTGTTGTATGAAATGTTGAAGATCAGATCTTTCCAAATACTCGGATAGCATCAGCTGGCCGTCTGTATCGGAAACTGAAGCAGAATCGCTCATGTGGTTCGAGAAAATTGACGTTTTGACATTCATTACTTTCAATATAAATTGAAAATTGAAGATTCCATAACGCAACCGCTAATTTTTAACAAATTTCGGCTTGCAAAAAACATTGAAGTTTGGGACAATTAGAGGAATTAATTTGGCTAACTAGTTTGAAAACACGTTAACAGGGGTAAGAAAAAAGGATCTTTTATGGTTACTATAAAGCCTTTCGACCAGCAGAATGTGGCCCTTCACTACAAGTGGAGCAATGATGAGGAGTTGAACTACTTTGATTCTGAGGATATCCACAAGGTTGAAAGCTTCGAATCCTTTTTACGGCATATCAAATCGGTGGTCGATGAAAAAAATGCGACGGCAGATCTTTTTGAAATACATCTATCCGGGAATGGCAAGCTGATCGGCATTGTGGATCTGCACGAAATTGATCCGCAGAACCGGCGCTGCTATGTGAAATGCTCCATAGGAGATCGAAAATACACAGGTAAAAAGTATGAAGTGGAAGCCCTTCGGAAAACACTGGCCTACTGCTTTAATGAACTTGAGATGCACAAGGTGTGCACGGCGGCCTTCGATTTTAATACCACGTGGATTGAGGAAGTACAAAAGCTGGGGTTCAGGCAGGAAGGCAAACTACGTGAGCATCTTCGCAGGGATGATGGATATTGTGACAAGCTCGTCTTCGGGCTGCTGGACCAGGAATTTGAACAGGCCCAGCAGGAGACTGAACTTCATCCTGTAAACCAGCATGCCGGGTAATGTATGTTATGACCTGTTTATTCGTGCGGTACAGTTTTAAGTTGTTGACCCGAGGCCTGAAAATGGTCAGTAGTCGGCTGATTGCATTGCATATTTAATAACATCAGGCTCTCCCGCACAAATGAAAGTGGTTTCTGTACCTACTGCGCATCATCGTTACTTCCCGAGGTGTAGGGGTTGTAGATGCCGTATTCCTCCGGGTCGTATTCTGCCAGGTGAAAAAAATGCTCCCACGCAGCCTCGCTATTCCCGTTGTCATCCACCCAGCTGGGATGACTTTGTTTGATTAAGCCCACCGCCCGCTTGGCGTACTCCAGCCGCTCATCCTCATCTTTGATGCGGGGAAGGGCCGCGATCATCAGGTCCAGGTTGTAACCGCAATCATAATCTTTTGGCTTGCTTTGTTCAATAAACATGTAATGGTTGCTTCGTTTGGTATCGGTCTCTGCGTTGAATCTCAAAAGTAAAACATTTTTGTCTATCCATAAAATCGGATCTCTGATTAATCCCTTATTTGATATTCGAGTTGGTAAGGCAATTTTCCTATATTCCCTTTCTATCAGTTAAAACAGAAGCAACATCTATTAAATCTTGAATATGTACTATAATTCCATTCTAGAAACAATCGGCAATACCCCGCTGGTGAAACTTAACAAGGTGACAGAAGGCGTTTTGGGAACGGTGCTGACCAAAGTTGAATATCTGAATCCGGGATTGAGCGTCAAGGACCGGATAGCGGTAAAAATGATTGAAGATGCGGAAGAAAACGGACTGTTGAAACCGGGTGGCACCATCATTGAGGGAACATCCGGGAATACGGGGATGGGGCTGGCCCTGGCGGCGGCTGTTAAAGGGTACAAGTGCATTTTTACCACGCAGGACAAGCAGAGCAAGGAAAAGATCGACAAGCTTCGCGCACTGGGAGCCGAGGTTCGGATGTGTCCCACCGATGTCGAGCCCGATGATCCCAAGAGCTACTATTCGGTGGCCAAACGGCTGAATGAAGAGATTCCCAACTCGTTCTATCCCAACCAGTATGACAATATGAGCAACACCCAGGCCCATTACGAGACCACGGGACCGGAAATATGGGATCAGACCGGGGGGAAAGTGACACACTATGTAGCCGGTATGGGCACCGGGGGAACGATCTGCGGTGCGGCTAAATACCTGAAGGAACAGAACCCTGATATCCAGGTGATCGGGGTTGACAGCGTCGGGTCGGTCTACAAACATTATTTTGAAACCGGTGAATTTGACAAGAGCGTGATCCACTCCTACTTGACGGAGGGCATCGGGGAAGATATCATTCCCGGGAACATGGATTTCGACTTGTTGGACGAGGTCGTGCAGGTCAATGATGAGAACGCCCTGACCTTTACCCGAACACTGGCCCGGCAGGAGGGGCTGTTTGTCGGCGGGTCGTGCGGGGCGGCGGTTTATGGTGCGCTGGAATATATTCGGGAAAACCCGTTCGGGGAAGACGACCTGATGGTGATTATTCTTCCCGACAGTGGTTCGCAGTATGTTTCAAAAATTTATAATGACGAGTGGATGAAAAAGCATGGTTTCCTGGAAGAGGAGTAGTCGTCAAAACGGAAAAATTCTTTAATCTCAGAACATAAAGTTGATACAATGTCAGATCAAACCAACGAGTTTAACAAAGAGCAGATGCAAATTGAGCTTCCGGAGGAAGAAGCATCCGGGACCTACTCAAACTTGGTAATGATCACTCACTCCAATTCCGAATTTATCCTGGATTTCATATCAGTCATGCCGGGAGTGCCCAAGGCCAAAGTGGTAAAGCGGATGGTGCTGACGCCCGATCACGCCAAACGCCTTTCCAACGCACTGGCCGAAAATGTGAGTCGTTACGAAAAGGAACACGGCACGATTTCATCGGAAGATCAATTTGATGTACCGTTTAATTACCGTGGCCCCACCCCGGAGGCCTAACCTGAATTTCTCACGAGGTTAATTTAATATTTCTTGTAAAGCTTTGATATACAGTGGATTACATTTATTTATAGAATCAAAAATAACCTGAGTTCGACATAATTGTCTCACCCGGGTGCCTGTTTGCCTTGGAATGGCAAGAAAACAGTCCCTCCCCGAGGAGGGTGGCCAATCGCATGGGTCTGGCGATTGGGTCGGGAGGTGCAGGCCTAACATAGAATAATATCCCTCCCGCCTTCGGCGGGGCTCCCCCACGGGGAGATTAAAGGCCTGCTCCAGGAAGTTAAGAAACGATGTTAAAGCTGGAAGCTATAACCAACTTACGTTAAAAATAATATAACAGTGTGTAGCCAGCTGCGAAATTGTTTCGTATGCTGCGTTGATGATGGAAATCGCTCACTCTACGTATGACGATACGTTTCGGTTCCCGATTTCCCCGTCGCCTTGCGTACAAACCAATATCTTGGTGAGAATGCAGGTTAACCGGCGCTTCCTTGAAGCAGGGATGACTGATTAATGGAGTCGTCTAAATTGACTTAGCCCGGATTATTCACGAAATACTAAAAGTAGATGGGTATGCTAGATTTTATAAAAAAGCTGTTTCAGTTCAGGAAAAAGGCTCTTACGGTTATACTCCTCGATGATGATGAACCGGAGAGCTCAAACAGTTTTGAGTTCCGTCCCACCAAATTATTTGGGCTGTATTACCTGTCTCTGGCCCTTTTTTCAGTTATTTTAATTTTTTTTGTAATGTTTACCCCTTTGGGTTCTCTTATACATGACAAGCAAGATGAAGAACTGCGAAGTTCTGTCATCGAAATATCAAAAAGAATATCATCTTTACAGGATTCACTACGTGCCCGCGACCGGCAACTTCGGGAAATACAGCAGGTCTTGGCTGAAGGGGAGGATACGACCTTTAATATAGAGGGAAGTATTCCATCTACCGTCTCTCGAAATGAACCAGAGATGTGGGCCTCTTCTGATCCTTCAGGTCCAGCGGTAAACAGCGAAATATTCTCCCGTCAGGAGATTATTTTTTCAGGGCTCTTAAAACAAAGCCCCAGCTTCCCGGCTCCGTTCCCGGTACAGGGCACGCTCACGCGCGGCTTTGACCAGGCAACGGGTCATTTCGGAATCGATATAGCCACGAGTGAGGATGCTCCATTTCAGGTACTGGCCGATGGAACCGTGATCAACTATTACTGGACAATGAATTACGGGTATGTGGTTCACGTTCAGCACGAAAACGGCATCGTCAGTATTTTCAAACATGTATCAAGCCTGTCTAAGGAGGTTGGTGATATCGTCCTTAAGGGTGATATCCTTGGAACTGTGGGTAACGTCGGAACATTAAGTACCGGACCTCATTTGCACATAGAAATATGGAAAAACGGCGTTCCGCAGAATCCCATGATCTATCTTGTCAAATCATAAAAATATTAACTGCATTAAAGAGCTGAAATATCTATGTTTAGCAGTAACGGACGAAAAAAATCAACGGCAAGGACCATGAAAACCAACTCAACCGGTAATAAGATGCCTTCGGTAAATATGATCAGCGAGGGCACACATTTAAAAGGTACGTTAAAAACCAAAAATGATATACGAATTGCCGGGACCCTGGAGGGGGGCGTCAAGGCAAAAGGAAAACTGATTATCTCCTCCAGCGGAAGCATTGACGGAGATATCAAGGCCGTGGATGCCGACATTGCAGGCACCCTGGATGGGGAGATTCGGGTCACCGATAAACTTATCCTTCGGAAGTCAGCGGTAATCAACGGTGATATTTATGCCAAGAGCCTGCTGGTGGAAGAAGGAGCCAAGATCAACGGGGCGTGCCGCATGGGGGAGCAGGCAACGACCATTTCCATTGACCTGGAGGAGCGAAGTTATCCTGAGTCCAACTTGAAAGCGGTAGAAACGCGATAAGCTATCACCTCTGTTCATAATCATATTGAGTCAAAACAATACATTTTCCAAATATACTCAATATATTTCGCTGGGAGCTGAAATAGCTGCCGCTATTCTTTTACCAATCGTCCTCGGGTACTGGCTGGATGACTATTTTAACAGTTCACCGTGGCTGGTACTCGCAGGATGTTTAATTGGGATTGTCAATGTAATGATCGTTATTTTTCGTTTGGCGGATCGATTAAATAATCAGAAATAGTCTTGCTCGATACACTCGTTGACAATTACCTCAGGAGACTGCTGTCCATCGGGGCGGCGGGCGTAGTGCTTCTGGCGTTCTTTTTTTGGGCTCTCCCGGCTCCCTCGGCGCTCGCCCTGGTCGCAGGCTACCTGCTGAGTTTTACCTTTGTGGCAAGCAACTTTCTGTTGGTTCGGAAGATTAACCTGGACGATCAGAAAAAATTTCTCACCCTTTTTTTCGGTTCCATTACCCTCCGCTTTATGCTGGTGCTGGTATGTTTTGCCCTTGTTTTGGCATACCTAAAAATTGATCAAATTTTATTTACCATTAGTTTCATTATTTCTTATATTCTCCATTCTGTAATCGAGATCATTTTTATTAATAAAATTCTGGAAAATCGACACGAAAACTAGATGATACAGAGCCTGCATCGCCCCCTGCTAACTGTACTGATTTTATTGTTTGCTACTTCCTCTCTCAGGGCCTACCAGGAACAGCATTCCGAAGAAGAGTCGAAGGATATTCCGATTGATGTGGTTGGAAAGGTTCAGGATCATCACTATCTGGACCTGGCCGGTTATCACCTGGAGCTGCCTCGTATTCTCTTGGTCGATGGGCAGTGGCATTTTTATCGTTCTACCCGGCAGGCTGTTGAGTCGGGCAACTTTGCAGAGCAGGGCCACACGCTGGTTCCCGCCGGCGGAGGGGAGATAACGCTTGATCTTTCTATTACCTCTCACCTTATGTACTTCTGGTTTGGTGTTGGTTTGACGCTTTGGCTGACAATCGCCATGGCCCGCCGCTACAGGAAGGGTGTGGGTAGAGAGACCGAACCCCGGGGTTGGTTCCAGAACCTGTTTGAAATTACGTTTGTATTTGTCAGGGATGAAATTGCGAAAAACAATATACCTGATGATAAATACGAAAAGTTTGTTCCCTATCTTTTTGCGGTCTTTATTTCCATTACATTTATGAATCTGTTTGGCCTGTTGCCCTGGGGGGTAACGGCTACGGCTGATATTACGGTAACCGGAGTGCTGGCTGCGTTCACATTTTTTATTACCCAGTGGAACGGGTCCAGAGATCACTGGGAGCATGTGTTTTGGTTTCCCGGCGTTCCCGGTTTGATGCGTATTATATTGACTCCCATCGAGATAATAGGCCTGTTCACCAAGCCGCTGGCCCTGGCCGTTCGTCTGTTTGCGAACATGCTTTCTGGAAAGATCATGATTATATGTATACTTGGCCTGATATTTATCTTTACGGAGTTTTTCGGCTCTGTTGTAGGGCTTGGGTCCAGTATCCTGGTGGTACCGCTGACGGTGGCACTGTATGTATTGAAAGCTTTTGTGGGTGTATTGCAGGCGTACATTTTCGCCCTGCTTTCAGCGGTCTTTATAGGCATGGCCGCTGAAGAACACCACCATGAAGAGGGTGTTGAGGCCCACGCGTAAGATCTTTTTTTAACTCATGAACATAACTTCAACCTAAATTAAAACTTAAAACAGGTACATAATTATGGGTTTATTAGCAGCAGGAATTGGAGCAGGAATCGCAGCCATCGGCGCTGGTGTAGGTATTGGTATGATCGGTAAAGGGGCTGTAGAAAGTATTGCTCGTCAGCCCGAAGCGTCAGGTGATATCCGCGGAGCGATGATTCTTACCGCCGCTCTTATTGAGGGTGTTGCACTTATCGCCGCTATTGTTTGTATTCTTCTCGTATTCTTTGCGTAATCCTAAAAACGGAGATACATGTCGTTTATAATAGCAGCCGGTAACGGAGGCGGAGCTATCCTCAACTTCAGCAGTGGATTCGCCATCTGGGTAGCCATTACCCTCATAATATTTTTGGCCGTAATGGCAAAATATGCTGTCCCGTTGATAATGGATGCTCTCAGCGAACGCGAAAGCCGGATCAAGGAATCTCTTGAGTCGGCTGAAAAGGCGCTTGAGCGGGCGGAGCAGATCTCAAAAGACAATGAGAAGGCCCTCCGTGAAGCTGAAAGCAAAGCCCAGAAAATCCGCAAAGAGGCCATTGAGGAAGCTGAAATGCTCCGTTCCGAACGGATAGAAAAAGCGAAAGAAGAAGCTGCTCAGATTCTGGAGCAGGCTCGCGAAACCATTGAACAGGAAAAGAAACGCGCCATGCTTGAACTTCGTGATGAAGTGGCAAGGCTGGCCGTACAATCTGCCTCAATGATTATCGAAGCCGAGCTGGATGAAGAGAAAAACAGCAATCTGGTCAATAACTACATCGAAGATATCTCTAAAAACTAACCGATGATCACCAAAGCAGCCCGACGATACGCCTCGGCTCTACTGCAAATTGCCCAGGAGCAGGAGAATGTGGAGGCGATACTCAATGATATAGAGCTCATCAAACGTACTATTGAAGACTCAAGGGAGCTAAAACTCTTCCTAAAGAGCCCCATTATAAAGTTTGATGACAAGGCGAAAGCGTTGGATGAAATCTTCGGAGAAAAGGTTCAGGAGGTTGTTCGGCAGTTCATAAAACTGCTGGCACGTAAAAATCGAGTTGGCCTGTTGTACCCGATTACGCAGGCTTTTATTGAGCAGTACAATAAATACGCAGGTATTGTCGAAATAGATGTCTATGCCGCCCGGGAGTTGACGGAAAACCAAAAAAGCTCACTTCACAAAACCCTGGAAGCCAAGACCGGCAAACGGGTGAATATGCAGCTTTCGGTTGATGAGTCGCTGAGAGGTGGGCTGGCGGTCAGAATCGATGATACCGTCATTGATGGCACAATTAAGCATAAGCTGGAGCAGCTGGAAGAGTCGTTGTTAAGCACGGCCGCAGAGTAGAATTTAAATTCGATTATTAAAGTAATTAACACCAATGAGTCAAGTAAGACCTGACGAAGTATCAACAATCTTAAGAAAACAACTATCCGGCTTTGACAACGAAGCGGATGTATATGATGTCGGTACGGTCCTCGAGGTAGGGGACGGTATCGCACGCGTATACGGGTTGTCAAAAGTACAGGCCGGAGAGCTGGTGGAACTGCCGGATTCCAGGGGCGAAGATGGAGAATCGATGCGTGGAATGGTACTGAACCTTGAAGAGGATAACGTCGGTATCGTTCTTTTTGGTGCCACCAGCGCCGTAGAGGAGGGCGATACAGTTAAACGGACCCACGATATCGCCTCGATCAACGTCGGAGATGGCGTGTTGGGGCGGGTTATCGATCCGCTGGGTCGGCCCGTTGACGGCAAGGGACCTATCTCCGGCGAGACGATCCGTGTTCCGCTGGAGCGAAAAGCGCCCGGTGTCATCTACCGCGAGCCGGTAACGGAACCGCTTCAGACAGGTATTAAGGCTATTGACTCACTCATCCCGATCGGCCGGGGCCAGCGGGAGCTGATCATTGGCGACCGTCAGACCGGGAAAACTTCGGTGGCCGTTGATACGATTATCAACCAGAAGGAAACGCAGGATACCGACAAGCCGATTCACTGTATTTATGTCGCCGTCGGACAAAAGGGCTCCACGGTTGCTGGTATCGCCAAGACCCTTGAAGAGCACGGAGCGCTTGAATACACGACGATTGTATCTGCACCCGCCTCTGTTTCTGCTCCGATGCGGTATATCGCTCCTTTTGCGGGTGCGGCCATCGGAGAATATTTTCGCGATACCGGACGGCACGCCCTGGTAGTCTACGATGATCTTTCCAAGCAGGCGGTCGCCTATCGTGAGCTTTCCCTGCTGCTCAAGCGACCTCCCGGCCGCGAAGCGTACCCGGGTGATGTTTTTTACCTGCACAGCCGCCTGCTGGAACGGGCCGCCAAGATTATTGATGTAGATGAAGTGGCCCAAAAAATGAATAATGTGCCGGATCAACTCAGGCCCAAACTAAAAGGGGGCGGCTCACTTACGGCACTGCCGATTATTGAGACCCAGGCCGGTGATGTCTCCGCCTATATCCCTACCAACGTGATTTCAATTACGGATGGCCAGATTTTCCTCGACATCGATCTGTTTAACTCCGGCGTGCGTCCCGCTATTGATGTGGGAACCTCGGTTTCTCGTGTCGGTGGTTCTGCACAGGTCAAAGCGATGAAAAAACTTGCCGGAACAATGAAGTTGGACCTGGCCCAGTACCGCGAGCTTGAAGCTTTTGCGAAGTTCGGTTCCGATCTGGATCCCAGCACGCAGCGACAGCTCAAGCGTGGAGAACGGACGGTGGAACTGTTGAAACAGGATATCTACCAGCCGCTGGCAGTACAAGAACAGATTGCTCTGCTTAAAATCAATGATGAAGGCCTGCTCGACAAGCTGAAAGTGGATCAGATCGAAGAGTTTGAACAGAATTATATGGAAACGGTCAACGCCAAATATGACAAGCAGATGAAGGAGCTGGCGGCCTCGGGGGTTCTCAGCGACGAATTTGGCGAAAAGCTGGTTGACACCGCTCGAACCGTAATCGATCAAATCCTGGCAACTCAAGAACAAGAAGAGTCCTAATTCATGGCGAACCTGCGAGACATACGCAACCGAATTGAGTCGATCAAAAACACGCAGCAAATTACGCGTGCCATGAAAATGGTTGCAGCTGCAAAACTGCGGAAAGCTCAAAACAGGATCATCGAAACCCGCCCGTATGCCTCCAAAATGAAAGAGGTTGTGGGTCGGCTGGTGAAAAATGCCGGTGATCAGAATATTCTTCTCAGAAAACCGGAAAAGACGGAAAAAGTTCTCTTTATCGTTATCAGTTCGGACCGTGGACTTTGCGGTGCGTTCAACAATAACCTGTTTAAGAAGGTACAGGCAACGATCGAGGAAGATTTTAGCACATACCGGGAACAGGGAGATCTTTCCCTGATTACGCTGGGTAAAAAAGGCACCAAGCATTTTGGCAAGCGCGGCTATGAGCTTAGTCACCAGGATTCCAACTTTTTTGACAACCTCGAATACACAAAGCCGGTTGAGGTTATGAAAAAGGTAGTCGCTGACTTTAAAGCGGGTAACATTGATGCGGTCTATCTGGCATATAACGAATTCAAGTCTGTAATCGCTCAGAACCGGATCATAGAACCGGTTCTGCCGATCGACCCGTCAAAGCTTGCGGGTGAAGATACCAGTGAATCAATAGATTATATTTATGAACCCGGGGTGGAGTCCATTTTAGATGATCTGCTACCGCTGCACCTGAATATGCAGCTCTGGAAAGCAATTTTGGAATCTAATGCTGCCGAACAGGGTGCCCGCATGACGGCGATGGACAACGCCACGGAAAATGCGAAAGAACTTGAACGTGACCTGCAGCTTGAATACAACCAGGCGCGACAAAGTGCTATTACCACTGAAATTTCTGAAATCGTCTCTGGAGCACAGGCTCTTGAAGAGGCGTAAGTCGGGTCCAAACCGGAATTCCAGTTCAACATTATTTTATTGAAATTTGAAATATTGGAATTTATAATTTAGAGATTCAGGAGAGGTGGCAGAGTGGTCGAATGCGGCGGTCTTGAAAACCGTTGAGGCCTTATGGTCTCCGGGGGTTCGAATCCCTCCCTCTCCGCAAAACAAAGCCCCATTCCCAAAGGATGGGGCTATTTCTTTTATAGGGATCCAGCACTCTTGTTTTGCAATCCTGTTTAAATAAAAGGGATTCAAGCGCGTTGAAGTCCAAAACTCTCATGATAAGAAATCCCATGATATGAACAGAAGAATACCCCTGCAGATAGCCTCAATCATTTTTATTTTCCTGATAGGTTTGCCTTCATTTACCGTGGCACAAGACACGCTTCAGATATCACTCGGAGATTTTATAGAACAGGGGCTGGAGCATTCCGGCCAGGTCGACTATGAGCGTCAGAACGTAGACCTGGCAGAAAACCGGATAAACCAGGCTCGTTCGCAGCGGTTTCTTCCCAGTTTTGAGTTAAACACCCAGCACGGGACTGTTCCGGGCGTGAAGAGCAGTACCAACCTTCCCAAAGATGAATGGTACCTGGACCCCAATTTGGAGAATGACTGGAGTAACTGGGCGATCTTTACCCGGGCCGAGGTGAGTGCAATTCAGCCGATTTTTGCCTGGGGAGCGTTGACCAATGCAGTGGATGCGGCAAAAGCGGGAGCCGAGGCGGCCCATTATGAGTTTCAGTCGAAGCAAAAAGGGCTCAAAATGCGGCTTTTCGAACTCTACTACAGCTATATTCTTTCCGAAGAGGTGAACCGGCTGCTTGAGGAGGCGCAGCGTAAGATCGATGATATTGAGCAGCAGATTGAGGAGGAGGTTAATAAGGAAGATTCCGATATTGATCAGACCGACGTCTACAAGTTCAGGGTGTTTAAATCGGAGTTTGCGATGCGGGCCGGAGAGGTGAAAGAGAATATCGAGTATATCAGGAACGTATGGAATTATGTACTCCGGTCAGATCCCGAAACCGTTTATATTCCAGGCGATCAATTTCTTGATCCCGTGGCGAACAAGATTGAGACACTGGACTATTACAAGTCACAGGCCCTGGAAAAAAGAGCGGAATTAAAAGGCATTGAGGCCGGCATTGAGGCGGCAGAATATGGAATTAAGGCGACCCGGGCGCAGAATCTTCCGATGCTTTTTTTGGGACTAACCGGCAGCTACGCCAATACACCAAACCGTCCGCGGCAGGACAACCCGTTTATCATCAACAATACCAACTACGCCTCGGCTGGTATTGGGATAGGGATACGACAAAATCTGGATTTTTTCTCTGCCAAGACGGATATCAAACGACGGAAAATTCAACACCGCCAGGTAAAATTTTTAAAGAGCGCGGCCGTTGATGGAATTATGCTGGAAATCAGTGACAGGTACAAGAATGCGAATATCTCGGAGGTGAAGGTGGATAAAACGGATGAAGCACTGGTAACCAGTAAAAATTGGCTTCGGCAGGAACAGTTGGACTACGATTTTGGTATAGGAGAAACAAAAGACCTTATTGATGCGATGCAGAAAGAGCTGGAACTTCGTTTACAGCTCAAGCAGCGCGTTTTTGAATTTAACAAGGATATGGCCGAATTGTACAACGCGGCCGGACTTCCGCTAACATCTTTAGAATCAGCTAAGTAGTTTTATGAGAAGAATAGTGTATTTATTGGCCGTATTATTCATCAGCAGTTCAATGTCTGTGGCAGCCCAGCGAGACAGTACCGCAATCCGCAACCTGCTGGATCAGCGCGACCAGCAGATAAAAGAGCTGCTTGGTCCCAAGGGCACCGAGTATACCCCTGAAAAGCGGCAAAAGTTAAAGGATATTATCAACGGGGTGATCGATTACTCCGCTATGGCAGAACATGCCCTGCAGGAAACGTATGATACCCTGAGTTCCACGGAACGGCAGGAATTTATTGATTACTTTTCCACTATTATCAGGGATCAATCCCTGAACAAGCTGGATATCTACCGGGCGGATGTTCTCTATAATACAATCAGGGTCAACGGAGATAGCGCCAGGGTAAACACCATCGCCATCCTGGAAAATGTACGCACGCCGGTAAGCTACGATATGTTCTTTCTGGATGAGAGCCAGCAGTGGGTCATTACGGATATGACTATCGATGATGTCTCCACGGCCGACTCCTACCGGCGGCAGTTCCAAAACATCATCCGAAAACGCGGGTACGATTACTTGCTGGACACCCTTAAAAAGCGGGCAGCCAAGTAAAGTTTTATTACAGCGTTATTAACTGTATATTTTTGCTCATTAATCTGGATAAATGCTACGATCAATCCACAAAAAAAAGTTAGCGCCCGAAGGCTATGTGTATGCCACTTATGGGCACCCCAAATACCTGAAGCATGCAATCGCATCGGTTGTGTCATTGCGCCGTTATGACGAGGAGCGCCCGGTAGCGCTGGTATGCGAGCAAAAGCACAAAAAAATTCTTGAAGAGCATGGATTGACCGAAGTTTTTGACGTTATCCATATCCTCGAGCCTGAACGCGCTTCTATTGTCGGGTTCAAACACAATATTCACGAATATCTGTTTTTTGAGAAAAACCTCTTTTTGGATGGTGATATGATCTGGTGTAAAAATCCGGATCCGCTTTGGCAGTCTTTCAAGCCCTACGCATTTACGGTGACCGGGACCCAGGTTTCGGATAACTTTTTTGGCGGTCCCAAAAATATAGGGGTAGTGAAGGATATTCTGCTGAGGCGCCGACAACGTACGCTCAGGCATTTTGGGCTGACCTATCTGAGCCGGGTGCAGACCGGGATGATTTACGCTCAGGACTTCAGCCTGACGAAAAAAGTGTGTGAGCTGGCCCAGAAGATGCTCGAACGAAAAAGAGAAACACATTTTCGGAGCCGCACCCTGGAACAGGGACGCAGCGAGGAGTCCTGCGAATGGAGCATCGCAATGGCGATGTCTAAACTGAATGTCCCCATATTTCCCTGGCTGCAGGGGCATACAAGCCCGCAACTGGACTATATTGCCGATTACACGGCCCACGATCCCGACTTTGAATACGTGGTTTGCACCTACTACTGCGACCGATTTGTATATAACCTGCGGGGCATTAAATCGAAATGGCTGCGAAGTCTGCTGACCAAACTATTTTCTCTCATCCCCGGCAAAGGCGATTACCTGAAAGCGACGCCATATCTTCTTCACTTTGGTTGGTATCATCAAAAACAGCCCTTCTACGAGTTTGCCGAAAAGACCTGGCACCTGCTTACTAGCGGTAAGAAAGAATTGATTCAGACTGACAGTAAGCTTAAACATGGCACCAACCAGTGATAAAACCGGTAGATGGAAATCGGTTTTACAAAAAATATCCCGTTACACCCTGCAGGCCGGTATCATCGGGTATCTTTTTTACAAGCTCTACGATATCGGGTTCAGCACGGTCATCAGATCTCTGCCGCTGGATCCGCTTTTTTACCTGATATTTATTGCGATCTATTTTTCGCTGCCACTCTCCGAGATTCTGATTTACGGCATCGGCTGGAATTTCAAGCCGATGCGGGCATTTATGATTTTTGTGCAAAAAAAAGTGCTGAATACCGATGTCCTGGGGTATTCAGGAGAGGTCTATCTTTTTTTCTGGGCGAAAAAAAAACTTAACATACCCGCTGAAAAAGCCCTCCACTTTATTAAGGACAACAACATCCTGTCCTCCATATCATCGACCTTTGTTTCCATCGTCCTGCTGATCTTTTTTTTTACGCAGGGGTATCTCAATCCCTTTGATTACCTGCCCAATGCTGATAACAGCTACATCTACGTGCTGGTGCTGGCAGGACTGCTGCTGCTCGGTTTTATGGGATACAAGTTTCGAAGCTATATCCTGTCAGTTTCGCTGGCAGAGGGCGTCAAGATCTCCTCCATCTATACCGTTCGGCTACTGATTACCAATCTGCTCCAGATTTTGCAGTATGCCCTGGTTAAGCCCGATATTCCCTGGGCCGTCTGGTTCAGCCTTATGGCTGTACAAATACTCTCAACGCGTATCCCGTTCCTGCCCAGCCAGGATGTGCTTTATGTGAACCTGGCGCTGGAGATGTCGGATCTCGTTCGGGTACCGGAGCAGGAGCTCGTGGGTATATTGACTGCGAACCTGATCCTGCAAAAGCTGATCGGGGGGATCTCCTTTTTACTTACATCGGCCCGCCAGTCGGCGGTAGAGACCATGCCCGACGACGAAGATCTACAGGAATACAAAACCTTTTCATAATCTCAAAAAAACTTCGACTGCATGCGCTACCATTACTACGTTGTGTTATTTCTTGCGATCATTTTCACGATTGCAGGTACAAGAATTCAGGCACAGCAAACCAACGCTGGAGATGGATATTTTTCAGTTGGTACGCAGTTCAATACCAACCTGTCCGGTTTTGATTCGGAACTGCCGTTCTGGCTGCATGCCAATAAACTGGGAATATACGATCAACGATCCGCCAACAGTCTGCTGTATACCGAATTTCAGCAACCGTTAGTGAATGGAGACCGTTTGTCCCTGCAGACCTCCGGCCGGCTGATGGGGCGGGCCGCCGAGGAGTCGACACTGGGCATCCATACCCTGTCAGCCACGCTGAATTACCGGTTTGTACGGTTTCGGGCCGGTAAGTTTGAGGATCCAATCGGCATGAATTATCACCCTCTTTCGTCCGGCTCCATGATGTACAGCCGCAATACGGAACCGGTGCCCAAGCTGGCGCTCCATACCGACGGCTTTGTTGACCTCCCTCTTACCCGGGGGCATCTGCAGTTCTCTTCCTACATAAGCCACGGGTGGTTTGAAGATTCCCGGTATGTGAAAAACTCGTACCTTCATCAGAAATATCTCTATCTGAAGATCAACTACAAGATGCTGGAGGTAATCGGGGGAATCATCCACAACGTGCAATGGGGCGGGCTGCATCCCGAGCGAGGGCAGCAGCCGAGCTCGTTTTCCGATTTCTGGCATGTGCTGCTTGCAAAAGGGGCCGACCAGGATTCAAACGCCCCGAGGGGGGAGGTCTCGAATGCACTCGGCAACTCTGTTGCGGCCTACGATTTCAACCTTCGGATCAGCCTGGACCGGTACCGCCTCACCTTTTACCGGCTCTTTTACCTTGAGGATAAAGTCTCCACCCGCTTTCGCAGTCCCTGGGATGGCATGTGGGGGGGCGGAATCGTCCGGAAGGCCGAACACCCGCTGGTAAAAGCACTACTGTACGAGCACCTGAACACCAAGCGGCAGGACGCTTTTGATTTCGAACCCCGGGGCACCGCCAGTTATTACAACAACAGTTTTTATCCCAGTGGGTGGACCTATAAAAACAGGGTGCTTGGAAATCCGCTTTTGTTGACAGACGGGTCGAATTACCGGCCCATCTATAACAACATCGTTGTCGCGCACCACTTGGGAGGCCGTGGATTTATAACGCCTCATATCGAGTGGAAGGCGTTTTATACCTACAGCCGGAACTACGGAACGGTGGGAGACCAGATTATTGAAACGCTGCCCCCGCCGCGGCAACATACGACCTACGGGAAATACCGCCCTCTGGAAGAGCTCAAGAAGGTCAATCATTCAATATATCTCGGCAGTTCGGTTTCTTTTCCGGGATATGAGCATCTGCAGCTTCGGGCCGGGCTGGCAGTTGATGTCGGTCAACTCTATGCCACCGACCGGCTGGGACTGAGCATCGGCGCCGAATACAATATTTATTAGTGTCACTACCGCTAAATTAGTGAAGTAATTAGCCACAGATATTCACAGATAAAAGGGTTTCGAAGACCCGGTATTTCACGAGTCATCTCAATGGATATCGCTATGCCGACTGGACCAGTCCTAACTTCTGGGATTCTTCCAGGTACATCGCAAAAGCCTCTTTTTCTTGTTCTGAAAGCTGAAATTTGGGATGACTGAACAGGTTTCCACGGATGAATTTGTGCCAGATATAGGCCAGCAGGTCAATCGGAGAATTGCGGATGCGGCGAAGAAAATGATCCTTTTCCCACGTATTACTTCCATGATAGCAGCGTATAAACAGGTGGGAATACCGGTCGGGTAGCTGTATGTATTTTCGATCCATCCATTCCTTCAGGAAAACGGTATCTTCAGCCCGCCGCGTGTGGGGATAGCGGACCGAGGAATCATTCCGGTGCATAATGCTGCCCGGTATCCCCTCCGGCAGCTTGCCAACATAGGGGTGGTGAAGATATTCCGGGGTATCCAGGTGCATCAGCGCACCGGAAAGACAACAGGCATCGTATCCCTTGTCCAGGTAGTCCGACTGTATCAGGATGCGGTCGGGGTGATACCAGTCGTCATCGTCCCACTGCACAAGGTACTGCCCGGTGGCCTGTTCAAGTGAAATATTTCTAAGTTTTCCCAGCGTATTGTCGTCAGAAGGTTCCAGCTTCAAATATTTCAGCTGCCCGGGGGGCACGGCGTCCAGCGCCTCGGAGAGATCCTGCTCGCCGTCATCAACAATTACCAGCTCTTTGTTGGCATAACTTTGATTGTTGAAACATGAAATGGAACGCTTCATCAAGTGTTTACGATTAGCTGTTACCATTAAACAGCTGACTTTTGGCCGGGTACTGTTCTTTCGATTTGAAATTGAATCTGTAGTTTCAGACATGTAAACTGTGCTGCCGATTAAATTGAAATATGAGATACCTAATGGCGTTTTTATGAACAGCAAATATACAGTATTGTTGAAAGTTTTAATAAAGGAGATCTGCAGTTGAAATATTTTATCGTGAAGAACCCCATTATTGTACTGTTCTTACTTATTTTAACCTTTGGTTCGGCAAAAGGACAAGATATTGACAAGAAGCTGCCCCCACTAGAGACAACAAGCGAGGGGGCGCTGCTGATCGACAAGTTTGAGGACGACCCGGTTGGAGGGCTGCCATCGGAGTGGTACAACCGGGACGGCAAGCGGAAGGCGGTTCACCCGGAGGAGAGCAAGTTATTCCACTACTCCATCAGGGAAGAAGCTGGAAATAAATTCCTGCACTATGCCCACACCGATGCCCGCCACCTGAACTTTCCACTGCTGAACCGGCCCAATGTCGATATTTATGAGCACCCGGTGTTAAGCTGGAAATGGCGGGTTAAAAAGCTGCCGGAGGGCGGAAATGAAAACAGCAGCGATCACAATGATGTGGCCGCAAGCATTTACGTTGTCTTTGATATCGGCCGGATTGCACTGGTGAAAAAAGTACCGAAGACCATACGTTATACCTGGAGCACGACGGTGCCCGAGGGAGAGGAGCTTTCCAAATTATTCGGGAACCAGAAAATTGTGGTAGTGGAGTCGGGCCCGGAAAAAATGGGAGAGTGGGTCACTTTTGAACGCAATATCGTAGAGGATTACCGAAGGCTGTTCGGGGACGATCCCCCGGCAACACCCATCGCTATTCTTATCTTAAGCGACGGTGACAGCACCAATTCCAAGTCCATTGCTGACTACGACGACATCATCCTGAAAAAAGCTGAATAACTTGGGATCCGGATCTCACTTCCCACCGGCAGGTGCTGACCCATTTTGTTGAATGAATGATTTCTCATGCAATGTGCGTTGAATGATGTTTTGTTGCCGGGCCTTCACGAAAAGAATATCAGGATTGAGAGAATCTACCCGGCCCGAGGCTAACTTTATTACTATGAAATTCTTATTATTGGCTTCTTTGGAGCTACAGCAAATTTGAGCAACTGGCTATTTGATGGATAAACTTCTGAATTTATTACGTCCGCTACTTCAGCAAAACTATCGGTCCCCGTACTGGGTGGTTATCATAGGAGTGGTGCTGGCCGCAATTTCCGGTTATTATGCGCTGCAGCTGAGGATTGACACCGATATTGCCAACCTGTTGCCCAAAGCGAACGAGCATGTTCAGGCTCTGGAGCGGCTGCAAAATTCCGTCGGTGGAGAAACGGACATGCAGGTGGCTATTCAGTCCCCCAGTTTTGAGGACAACAAGAGGTTTGCCCAAGATCTTATTCAGAAAAGCCTGGAGCTTTACGACGAGCGCACCGATAACTACTTTTTTGAGCGGGCCGAGTTCAAAAAGGAGACTGAACTCCTCAAGGATAATGCGCTTTATTTCGCAACGGGCCGGGAGCTGCAGGATATTCGCCAATATCTGCAAGACGAAATACAGGCGGCCAAGGAAGAGGCCAATCCCTTTCTGATCGACTTTGAAGAAGATGATGAGGAGTCAGCTGCCGACAGCACGCAGCTCAACCGGTTCGAGGAGAGCTATGCATCCCTGATCCCCTCCGAATATCCCGTGAGTGAAGATAGCACCGTCATGGTCGTTAAATTTTTTCCGACCGGCTCCAAGAGTGACCTGACCTATCTCGAGGATATGTTTGCCAAATATGATTCGCTGCTGGCCGAAATGAATCCCCAGTCATATAACAGTGAGATGGAGATTTATTACGGGGGACGCCTGAAACGCCACCTGGAGGAGATCAACTCAATAATGAGTGATGTCTTCAACAGCTTCGCCTCCGGCATTTCCAGCGTCATAATCCTGGTGATGGTCTATTTCTTCGGTAAAAAATATTTCCGCTACCGCAGGGGTAGCAGCCACGAGCAAAATCACGGTTTTTGGCATCACCTTATCCGCCTGCCCGTGCCGGTGCTGGTCATCGGTATTCCACTGCTGATCAGCCTATTGTGGACGTTTGGAATCACCTATTTTGTGCTCGGTATGTTAAATACCATGACTTCGGTGCTCTTTGTGATCCTCTTTGGGATGGGGATCGATTATGGAATCCATTTCTATGCCCGGTACATCGAAATACGGTCGACGGGAATGAACATTCTGGATTCGCTGGAAGCAACCTACAACAAGACGGGTGCGGCGATCATGGTCAGCGCGCTTACGACTGCATTTTCCCTTTTTGTACTGGTACTGGCCAAGTTCAGGGGATTCTCGGAATTTGGCTTTATCGCCGGTACGGGAATCATGCTGGCCCTGTTCTGCATGCTCTTCATCCTTCCCTCCCTGCTTGTGATCTTTGAACGATACGGGTGGATTTTGCTGAACGAGGACCAGCAAACTTCAACCTCCGGGTCCGGACTTTTCAACCGGTTTCCTATAGCTCGTACAGTGGTAGTTTTGGGATTGATGGTATCCGCAGTCGTCATTTGGAACAACCAGCACCTGCGCTTTCAATATGACTTTGGAGAACTGGAACCGGAATTTCCTGAGTATGAGCAGTTCCGCCAGGTGCAGAGCAAGGTGTTTGACGGCGAAAAACGGAACCCCGCGTACATTTTGGCTGACAACGAGACAGAGGTAGTGCAGATTTTGGAAAAGCTCCGCCAGAAAATGCGTACTGATACCACAAGTCCCACCATCCTGGATGTGGAAGCTCTGCAAGAGCGGTTTCCCCCGACCGACTCTTCGGCCACCAGTAAATTGAGGAAGATAGCGGAGATCAGGCAGCTGCTGAATGACCCCTTTATCAAGGACCAGGAAGACCCGCAACTGGAGAAGCTGCGCCGGGCGGCCCAAACCCGCAGTCCCCTCGACATAAGTGACATTCCCGACTATTTAAAAAGCAAGTTTGTAAACAAAGACGGGGAGATCGGCAATTTTGTGATCGCCTACCCGAGCGTGGGCCTTGCAGACGGTCGCCAGTCGATCGCTTTTAAAAATGATGTCGGTCAAATAACTCTGGACAACGGCAAAACATTTTATGCCGCCAGCACCTCTATCATTGCAGCAGAAATGCTGGAACTGATGCGCAACGAGAGTCCCTGGATGGTGGGGGCCACCTTTACGATGGTGTTCCTGCTGATGTTTTTCTCGTTCCGCTCCCTGCGGTGGACCATCATCGGCATGCTGCCGCTGGTTGTGGGACTGCTCTGGCTGTTTGGTATTATGATGCTGACCGGAATGATGTTCAACTTCTATAACCTGGTGGTGCTCCCGGCCATCCTGGGAATCGGGGAGGATAACGGCGTGCACCTGGCGCACCGCTACCGGGATGAAGGCAGCAACAGCATGTGGGAGGTACTCTCCAGCACCGGCCAGCATGTAACAGTCGGCTCGTTGACTACCATGCTGGGCTTTTCCGGCCTGCTTTTTACCACGCACCCGGGGCTTCAGTCGCTCGGTACAATGGCAGTTATCGGCATCGGTATGACCTGGCTCACAGCCGTAACCTTTCTACCGGCCTTGATCCAGTGGCTCGAAGATAAAAACTGGATACAGTTCTAGGAATTGTTGAATTACTGAATTATGTAATGTGAGGTGAACTCGGTTTAAGAATTCAGCAAAAGCCCATGTGATTTCTGGCTGAATACTTCCAATTGCTGTTTATTTTTGAAAGAGGAAAAAACGACATAACTTCGCTGGCTGGAAAAGCAGAACGATAAACTGATTTTGGGACCAATCATATCTCGAGTCAAGGTAAATTGAATTAAAAGCGATCAGAAGTCTGAGACAAATAGTACTTCCATTCCCTAATCAAAATCTCCCTTCAAACCGTAATTCAACAATTCTATAATTCATCAGTTCCTACTGCTTCCAGAAGGTGGGGGTAAATATCAACAGTACGGTAAAGACCTCGAGTCGGCCTATC
This sequence comes from Halalkalibaculum sp. DA3122, assembly GCF_043951865.1. Lineage (NCBI taxonomy): Bacteria > Pseudomonadati > Balneolota > Balneolia > Balneolales > Balneolaceae > Halalkalibaculum > Halalkalibaculum sp. DA3122. The sequence goes on along the minus strand of NZ_JBINJF010000013.1, from coordinate 38,835 downwards.
ATCATCAGCATGATGAGCACCCATTTGCCCAGGTAGGGGACATGGGCAAAATTGTTGGTGGGGCCAAATGCTCCCCAGCCCGGCCCGATATTACCCAGGCAGGCGATGCTGGCTCCAGTGGCGGAAAGCAGGTCGTAGCCGAAGGCGGAGATGATGAGCGTTCCCATCCCAAAAATAAGTATGTAGAAAATAAAGAAGCTGAGTACGGTACGCTGGATATTGGGATCCACAATTTTATCCCCGATGCGTATGGGGAGGATCGCCTTGGGATGGATAATCTGTTTAATCTCCCGCATGGTGTTTCTGAGGATGATGAGCCACCGTATCATTTTAATGCCTCCGCTGGTAGATCCCGCGCAGCCGCCGGTAAAGAAGAGCAGAAACAGCGTAAAGGCCCCGAGCGGATACCACAGCTCGTAATCGCTGGTGCCAAAACCGGTCGTCGTGACGATAGATACCACCTGGAATGAGCCGTACCGCAGGGCTTCTCCCAGGGAATAGCTGTTGAACATAACGAGCGAAAAGCTGACAACAAGCGTTCCCCCGAGTATTACCAGGGTAAAAAAGCGGACCTCCCGGTTTTGGAAAAATGAGTTCGTATCGCCTCTGAGCAGGCGGAAATGGAGGGCAAAACTAATGCCCGCCAGGAACATGAACAGCGTGATAACAAGATCGACGTAGACCGAATCAAAAGCTGCAATACTCGCATTTTTGGTGGAAAATCCGCCGGTCGCCAGGGTCGCAAATGCATGATTAAGCGCATCAAACCAGTCCATTGACGGATGGACCCAAAGAAGAAGAAATTCAGCTGCAGTAAACGCTACATATACCACCCACAAAAGTTTGGCCGTCTCCTGTACCCGCGGGGTGAGCTTGTCAGTGGTGGGACCGGGCGATTCCGCCTGAAAAAGCTGCATGCCACCGATTCCCAGCAACGGCAGGATCGCGATGGAGAGTACGATAATGCCCATGCCGCCCAGCCAGTGCGCCAGCGATCTCCAAAACAGCATGCTGCGCGGGATCGCTTCTATCTGTGGATTGACAGTACCGTCGCTGGCTGTGCCTCCCAAAATGGTAGCCCCGGTGGTTGAAAGACCGCTCATTGTTTCAAATACGGCGTCTGTATAACTGGGAATTACCCCGGAAATGAAAAAGGGGAGGGCTCCAACCAGTGATAGAAACAGCCAGGTGAGGCTCACAATCAGAAATCCCTCGCGAATACGCAGCTCTTGTTTGGGTTTGAACAGGTAATACAGCCCCCCTCCCACAATAAAGGCGATGGATGCCGAATAGAGAAAAGAGTGCCAGGTTGTACCCTCATAGACAAGGTCGATGGCAATGGGAATAAGCAGGGCAAAACCAAGAAAAAAAACAAAAGAACCCAGGATACCCAGTACCGTCAGAATATCAATATTGGGTCGGTTAAGGCTGCGACTTATTTGTGACCGGGAATTCGCCATTATTGAAAAAGCGTAGTGATTTTTTCGACAGCCTCGGGCAGACAGAAAACGATTACCCGATCGTTGGCTTTGATTTGCGACTGGCCGGTCGCTATCTCCACGCTCCCGTTGTGCTGAATTCCCCCGATTACGCAGCCTTTTGGGAAGTTTATCTGTTGTATCGGCTTTTTGACAACCTTTGACTTGGGGGCTGCCTGGAGCTCAATAACTTCTGCCTTGATCCCCTGCAGGGCGGTAACGGAAATAACGCGACCCCGCCGAACATAACGATGGATTTCATTGGAAGCGGCAGATTTTTTGTTGATGGCCGCATCCAGCCCGATGGTTTGGCTCAGGGGGATATAGTCGGATTTCGAAACCAGTGCCACGGTTTTTTTAACATCCATGTGTTTGGCCATAAGGCAGGAGATAATATTGGACTCCTCATCATCGGTGACGGAGATAAAAGCGTCGGTGTCGGAGATACCCTCGGTAGCCAGCAGGTCGGGATCGGTCGGGTTACCGTTGAGCACCAGCACATCCTTCAGGTCCTGTGCCAGCTGCACGGCCGTGTCGTAATCCGGTTCAATGAGCTTGATCGTCCAGCTTTTTTCCTGGTCGCAGAGCAGCCGGGCCACCATCTCACCCACCGGCGTTCCCCCGGCAATCATAATAGTACTAATTTCGGTCTCAATTTTGCCGGTTGTTTTTACTACCTCGGGGATAGACTCCGTCTGAGCCAGTACAAAAACCTGGTCAAGAGCCTGCAGGCGGACTGTTCCGCTCGGGATAATGGTAAGGCCCCGACGGGCAATTGCGACTACCCGGAAGGTGATATCAGGGAACATCCGGGCGTATTCACTGACTGTTTTTCCCACAAGCTGGGAGTTTTTTTCCAGCCGCAGCCCGATAATCTGCATCTTGTTGTCGGCGAGATTGATCACATCGGTGGCGGTAGAGCGTTTGATGAGCTGGACAATCTCCTGGGCGGCGCTAAGTTCAGGATGAATCATCACATCGATTCCCAGGTCGGTGGGCTTCAGCGGGGAGTTGGGCCGGGACAGTTCGTCATTGCGGATCCGGGCAATTACCATGTTGGTGCCAAGGCGTTTGCTGAGCATGGAGGCGATCATGTTCACCTCGTCGATACTGGTCACCGCAATGGTAATATCCGCATCCTTGACGCCGGCATCGACAAGATCTTTGGCAGAGGTGGCGTTCCCCTCGTGGCAAAGCACATCGAGGTTTTCGGTCACCTTGTCCAGGGCGTTCTTGTTACGATCGAGAACAATGACATCATGCTTCTCCTTGGAGAGCAAGCTTGCAAGGTCATACCCGATTTCCCCGGCACCGATGATTACAATCTTCAAAAGAGGATAAGTTGGTCAGCGTTGATTCAGATTCAGATAATGATGATCTGTACTTCATCCATTACCATGGGTTCAAAACATGAATCAAGTATAAAGAATTTTCGGCTGTAACTAAATATTGGATATAGATTCGGAATATCAGCGCAGGATGTGATGAATCGATGGCTGTTCATGCAGTTGTCAGATTTCATCTAAATGTTACCGCTATATCGCGTTAGCCTGCTTTTCTCACCAGGAAATTGGTTCGTGTGCAAGGCGATTTCCAACTTCAACGCAGCAGGCGGGACTATTTCGTAGCCTGCTACACACTGTGAAATTTATTCCAGCCTTAGAATTAAGGTAACTTGCTTCCTGTCAAGGCATTACACGAATTCAGACTTTATTATTGTGAGAAATACAGGCTAGAAATAGAGGTCCCTGAATTGCCCGGCAGTCGCCTTTCTGTATCGTTCAGGACATCAGCTGCAGTTCTTTAGATCCATTCATTTTTTTAAAAGATATAGCTTTTCAAGTGTTCGCTTGATGTAGTCGGTAGCTGCATCCTTTTAGGTAGAATGGTATCAACATTTCTTTTGATTTATACGATGGAGCCTGTATCTTTTGCGAGTGTATTGGTTCCCTGCTTCCGTTTTGTGAAGTGGGATTAAAAGGGAATCCGGTGTTTCCCCATGTCAACTGGTGGAAGAGTCCGGAGCATTCCCCGATGCTGTAATTCCCAGCCCTGCTTGCAGGGTTTAGGATCATTCGTTGATAACCACTGTCCGTTTTTTTTGCAAAAGGGAAAACGGGCGGGAAGGGGCGAATGATCGGGATAAGCCAGAAGACCTGCCAGTGCATCTGCATTCGTAGCTTTCGGGAGAAAAGCGAAGAATAAATATTCGGTGCGCTATACCGGTATTTATGCCCTTCTGGACTTCCCAAAGGTGCGAATGATGTATTTAATCATCATTTGTAACCTAAATATAGTTTAATCATGCAATTCTCATTTCAACGCAACGCAGGGCTTGCGGTCCTGTTGTTCCTGTTCGCGGTACCTTTTTCAGTTTTTTCCCAAATCGATACCACCGGGACTTATCAGCTGGATGAAATTATTATCAGCGCCAACCGGTGGGCGGAATCTCCCCAGGGCGTGGGCCGTAATGTGACAGTCATCACCAGCCGGGAGCTCCGCAACGCAAACGTTTACAGCGTGGGAGAGCTGCTGGCGGAGCAGCAAAGCATGCACCTGGTGGGCATCGGCCAAACACCGGGTTCCCTGCAAAATGTGTTCCTGCGCAATGCCAACAGCAGCCACTCGGTGGTTATGATTGACGGCGTGCGTATCAGCGACCCCTCAACCGCTTCCAACAGTATCGATCTGTCCGAGCTTTCGCTGGCCCGCGTGCAGCGGATTGAGATCGTCCGCGGTTCTCACAGCACCTTGTATGGCTCGGCGGCCATCGGCGGGGTTATCAATATCATTACCCGCGGGCAGGAGTCGCCCGGCGTTAGTGGAAATATCAGCACGCGTCACGGCACTTTTGGAAGCAAAACCTACTCCACCGGCAATCAGCTGGACCTGAACTATTCGTCCCGGGGTGGGTTTTATGCGGATTTTGGCATTGCCCAGGGACTCACCAACGGGCTGGATGCAACGATCGACACCGTCCAGAATCCGCCGGACTTTAATCCCCGGGATCGAGACGATTTTAATAAGCTGGACCTGTCTGGAAAGCTGGGGTACAGGACTGAGACCTACGGGGTGTTTGCCTCCTACCGGCGTGCGGATCAGACCAGCGACATTGACCAGGGCGCCTTCAGCGATGCCCGCGACGCCCAGACCGATTTTCAGCGTGATTTTTACACCTATGGCGGCTCACTGGAGCTTTCGAACAATATTGAACTGCAGTACAATGGGGCCTATTCGGACTTGGCCCGCGATGTGGTCAACGATTCTTCCATAACAGATGAGGCCGGAAATTACGACGGCAGCTATACCGAGACCAATGCAGAGGGTACGCTCTGGGAAAACGAGCTGACCGCCGGTTTTCAGACCAGTGGCGTCTCGGGGATCGTGGGAATCGGCAATACCCAGCAGACCATGAGCACGCGAAATTATACCTACCTGAGTTCTTTTAACTTTGAATCTGAAACCGACCTGGATTCTCTCGATCTGAAAGAGACAGTTAACCACGTGTTTGTTCACACAGAATTAGGCGGTAAATTGATCGGTGAGGTCCTGGAGCCGTTTAGCCTGGGACTGGGCAGCCGGTTGGTGAACCACAACGAGTTTGGCAGTCATTTTACATTTGAGATCAATCCCAAGGTGCAGCTTTCGCCCTCTGCGCTGGTGTATGGTGCGCTAACCTCCGGGTTTAATGCCCCGTCGCTCTATCAGCTGTACTCCCCGGCCACCTCGACCGGCTATGTTACCAATCGTGGCAACAACACACTGGAGCCGGAGACCTCCATCTCGTACGAACTGGGATGGAAGCAGACGATCAGTTCGGCCGTGCAGATCAACCTGTCGCTGTTTCGCACCAACGTAGATAATGTGATTGAATACGTTTATTTGTGGAATGGGGATAAGGCCGTTGAGAATCTCGGCTCGATGGACTACCGGGGTGACACGTACATGAACGCTTCTGCACAGACCGTCAATGGGGTTGAGCTGGGTGTGGAAACGCGCCTCGGCAGCAGTGTGGCGCTGGGTGGCAACCTGGCCTACACGCATTCTACGCTGGAATTTAGTCCCGCCAACCTTGACGGGGAGTACACCGATGGCAGCCACGTTCAGATCTATGAAAGCGGGGAGTTCGTGACCTCAGAGAAAGAGATTGGATCACTGACCCGACGCCCGAGCATTACGGCAAATATTAATGCCACCTGGCAGGCGACTGACAAGCTGAGCATCCGTGCAAGCAGCCGGTTTGTGGGTGAGCGGGATGATGTGTTCTACAGCTCCGCGCTCGGTCCCGGTTACTACGGCGCGCTGGATCTATCCGAGGTGGATGGCTACAATGTGTCTGATCTGAGCCTGCGCTACAACGTGTTAGAGGAGCTCTCCGTGATCGGCAAAATTGAGAATGTTTTCGATTCCGATTATACCGAAATCAACGGCTACAGAACCAGGGGACGGGGCTTTTCACTGAAGGCGCAGTATACGTTCTAACCGCTTACAACGTTATTTATGCAGCCCCCTCTTCTGACTATAACCGGAGAAGGAAGAGGGGCTCATTGACGAGGTAGGGCTTTGCTCATTGTATTTGTAACCATGCAGAAGATGTTTTTGATTTTATAATTCTGATTCCTGTCTTTTGGAGTATAGTACCTCATTTCGAGGACGGGGAGATGCATTTGGTTCCACTCATTAATAACAGGGTGGGTCCCCGGGGCTTCTCGATATTGGATCATTCCAAATATCATTAAGTCCAGACAGTTTAAAAGCTGAAATAAACTGGAATTTATTCCTGTACTGATCGATGGAAAATTCCAGGCCTTCAGCGGTTTTTATTCCATTTTCAGCATCAATTGTTGAAATGTGGATAACTCCCGTGAGCTAATTGGAGAACAGCTTTCAGAAACTTAAATCGGCCGTCAAGTTCTTCAAACAGGTTATTTTGTTTTTTCAGTATCCAAAATCAAACGGAAAAAAAGATCTGGGGTGGAGCCAAAAGTTCAGTGAAATTGCTGGATATTAACAGGGGTGAACAGATGCCCCAATTGAATTGTTGATAACTTCCCGCTTTTGTGGAAAAGTATTTGGTCATTTTGCTTGTCCCCTCGGTCGTTGATTTATATTATTATCAAGAATTGCGTCAGTAACTATATCCCATTTCAGCTCAAAATATCTACTCTCTCTCAAATAAAAAGTATACACTAGGAGACACTATGAAATTTACTCGGTTTTACACCCAGGACAACTGGGACTCCCCATTTGGAGACCTTACGTTTGTGTCCCGAAAGTCGGAGATAAAGAACCCCGACGGATCGGTAGTATTCAATATGGACGAAGTAATCGTACCAAAGCCCTGGTCGCAGGTATCAACGGATATCATTGCCCAGAAATACTTCCGTAAAGCAGGCGTGCCGGCTGAAGTCAAGAAGGTTGCTGAAAAAGGCGTACCAGAGTGGCTGCAGCGGTCCAAGCCGGATGAGAAGGCGATGAAGGATCTCGATGAAGATGAGAGATACGGCAGCGAGCACGACAGCCGACAGGTATTTCACCGCCTTGCCGGCTGCTGGACCTACTGGGGCTGGAAGCATGATTACTTTGACTCTGAGGAAGACGCAAAAATCTTCTACGAAGAGCTCTGCTACATGCTGGCTCACCAGATGGCCGCCCCGAACAGTCCGCAGTGGTTTAACACCGGCCTGCACTGGGCGTACGGAATCAACGGGCCGGCGCAGGGACACTACTATGTAGATGGCAAAACCGGGGAGCTGAAACAGTCGGAGGATGCCTATACCCACCCGCAACCGCATGCCTGCTTTATCCAAAGCATCGATGACAACCTGGTGAACGAGGGTGGAATCATGGATCTTTGGGTGCGCGAGGCACGGTTGTTTAAATACGGATCCGGAACCGGGTCGAACTTTTCGGCTATCCGCGGAGAGGGAGAACCGCTGAGCGGGGGAGGCAGATCATCCGGACTGATGAGTTTTCTCAAAATCGGCGACAAGGCGGCCGGCGCAATTAAGTCCGGTGGCACGACCCGGCGTGCAGCCAAGATGGTGACGCTGGACCTGGATCACCCGGATATAGAAGAGTATGTCAACTGGAAGATGCATGAGGAGAAGAAGGTTGCCTCTATTGTGGCGGGTTCCAAAATTCTGGAGAAGCACCTGCGAAAAATTATAAAGCTGTGCCATAAGCCTGTCGAGATCGATGGCCGCACCTTTAACGGGGAAGCCAGCCGCGATCCCTTGAAAAACAAGGAACTTGGCAAGGCGATCAAGGAGGCCAAAAGTGATTATGTGCCGCTGAATTATATAGAACGGGTTGTCCAGCTTGCCGAGCAGGGCTATACCGACCTTGAATTTGAAACCTACAACACCGACTGGGATTCCGAGGCCTACGGAACGGTAAGCGGGCAAAATTCCAACAACTCAGTTCGCATGCCCAACGACTTCATGAAGGCGGTCAAAGAGGATGACGACTGGAACCTGTACTGGAGAACCGAAAAGCGGAACGCTGAAAAAGAGGGACGGGAGCCCGAACCCTCCAAAACGATTCGCGCCCGAGACCTGTGGGATGATATCGCCCATGCGGCCTGGGCCTGTGCCGATCCCGGAGCCCAGTACCACGATACGATCAACGAGTGGCATACCTGTCCTGAAGATGGACCGATCAAGGCCAGCAACCCGTGTTCAGAATATATGTTCCTGGACAACACGGCGTGTAACCTGGCATCACTCAACCTGATGAAGTATTTCAAAACGGAGGAATGTAAAGAGTTTGATGTGGAGTCGATTAAAAACGCCTCCCGCATCTGGACCGTCGTGCTGGAGATTTCGGTACTGATGGCTCAATTCCCCTCCAAAGAGATAGCGGATCTCTCCTACATTTACCGGACGCTGGGACTCGGGTACGCCAACCTCGGCGCGGCCCTGATGGTACAGGGAGTACCGTACGACAGCGACGAGGGATGCGCTATTGCCGGTGCCCTGACCTCCATGATACACATGGGCGCGTATGCAACCAGCGCCGAGATGGCGAAAGAACTGGGCACATTTGAAGCGTATGAACGCAATGAAGAGGATATGCAGAGGGTGCTCCGCAATCATCGGCGGGCGGCCTACAATGTCGATCCCGATAAGTATGAAGGGCTCACCGTCAAACCGATGGGGATTGACGCCAGCACCTGTCCCGATTACCTGCTAAAAGCCGCCCGTGCGGAATCGGATCGCGCAGTTGAGATGGGAGAAAAGCACGGGTTCCGTAACGCCCAGGTAACCGTTATTGCCCCTACCGGAACCATCGGTCTGGTTATGGACTGCGATACCACCGGCATCGAACCCGATTTTGCTCTGGTCAAGTTTAAGAAGCTGGCCGGCGGCGGTTATTTCAAGATTATCAACCAGAGTGTGCCGAAAGCGCTCAAGAAGCTGGGATACAGTGCCGGCGAGATTGATGATATTATCAATTATGCCAAGGGCCACGGTACATTGGAGGAGTGCCCGCATATAAATGAAGAGAGCCTGCGCGAGAAGGGGTTTGACGACGATCAGCTGGAAGCGATCGAGGAGGCCCTGCCCAGCAGTTTTGATATCAAGTTTGCCTTTAACCAGTGGACGCTGGGCGAGGATTTCTGCAAGGAGGTGCTGGACCTGACGGAAGAGCAGCTGGCCAATCCCCAGTTCGACATGTTGCGCCACCTGGGGTACAGCAAGGAGCAGATCCAGAAGGCAAATGACTATGTATGCGGAACGATGACCGTCGAGGGAGCTCCACACCTGAAAGATGAGCACCTGCCGGTATTTGATTGTGCCAACCGCTGTGGACGCATCGGAACACGCTATATCAAACCCAAGGGACATATTCGCATGATGGCGGCAGCCCAGCCGTTTATCTCAGGCGCAATTTCAAAGACCATCAACCTGCCGAACGAGGCAACAGTTGACGATTTCAAGGATGCGTATATGGATTCCTGGGAGCTGATGCTCAAGGCCAACGCACTGTACCGCGACGGCTCCAAACTCAGTCAACCGCTCAACAGCCTGAGTGACGTGTTTGACGAGCTGGAAGATGACGAGGAGCTCGATGAAGAGACAGCCGTTGCCCAGGATGAGGTAGTCAAAACGGCCGAGAAGATCATCCACAAGTACGTGGCCAGCCGTAAGCGGCTTCCGAACCGGCGCAACGGGTATACCCAGAAAGTGAAGATCGGCGGGCAAAGCGTTTACCTGCGCACCGGCGAATACGAAAACGGGCAAATCGGTGAGATTTTTATCGACATGCACCGAGAAGGCGCCGCCTTCCGCAGCCTGATGAACTGTTTTGCCATCGCAATTTCGCTGGGCCTGCAGCACGGGGTACCGCTGGAAGAGTTTGTGGATGCCTTCACCTTCACCAAGTTTGAACCCAGCGGCACAGTGCAGGGAAATCCGCATATCAAGATGACCACGTCGGTAATCGACTACATCTTCCGTGAGCTCGCGGTTACCTACCTGGGGCGTGATGACCTGGCCCATGTACCTGCCGAGGAGATTCTTACCCGCAAACTACGTCCTTCTGAGAAAAAGCAGGAACAGGACGCAGACCCGACCAAACGCCCCCAGATGAGACAGAACCCGGAACCGAAAACGGAGCCGGTCGCTGGTGGAGCTCCCTCAACACAGCAGGCTCCGGAGGAAGCCGAGGGAGATTACGAAAGCGACTATGAACGGGCCAAGCAGCTCGGCTATACCGGCGATTCCTGTCCTGAATGCGGGAGCATGACGATGATCCGCAACGGAACCTGCCAGAAATGCATCACTTGTGGGGCGACCACGGGTTGCTCCTGATAAATAAGTGAGTGATTCTGCATAACATATTAAAAGCCTGCCGGGAAATATTTCGGCAGGCTTTTTGTTAATTAAAAGTGTAATCGATTACAGCTGGAGCTGTTAAAACGAGTTATCGAAATCAGAAAGCAGTTTATGAAACAGATTCCATTATGGCAGAGAAAATGAAAGCAGCGGTATTTCACAAATTCGGAAATCTGGAAAATGTGACGGTTGAGGAGGTCGATATCCCCGAAGCGGGAGAAGGAGAGGTGCTTGTTCGGGTGGAAGCGGCAGGCGTAAACCCGGTGGATGCCAAAATTGTGCAGGGATACCTCAAGAATGCGCTGCCCCATGAGTTTCCGGTGGTTTCCGGTTGGGATTTTGCCGGTGTAGTTGAGGAAAGGGGATTTAGTGCACGAAGATTTGAACCCGGGGACAAGGTTTATGGCTACGCCCGGCGCCCGGTGGTGCAATGGGGTACGTTTGCTGAACACCTGGTAATACCGGAGAGTTATCTCGCGCATCGTCCCGGGAATATCCCGGTGGAGCAGGCGGCCGGGATACCCCTGGTTGGACTCACCGCATACCAATCCCTTTATGATGCGGGCGACATTCAGGAAGAGGAAAAAGTTCTGATCCTGGGAGCGTCAGGTGGCGTGGGCAGTATGGGGATTCAACTGGCCAAAGAGCAAAGTGCGCATGTCATTGGCGTCGCCAGCGAAAAAAATCACGCGTACATGAAGAAACTCGGGGCCGATGAAGCCGTGGATTACAGGGGCAGCGATATAGGGAAAGCTGTACAGGAGATCCACAAAGAGGGCGTAGATCTGATTTTTGATTGTGCCGGTGGAGAAACATTGCAACAAAGTTTGAAGGCGCTAAAACCGGGAGGACGACTTGTCTCAATACGGGACAGGGGAGCGGATCTGGATTCAAACATCAGGCACAAATATGTGTTTGTAGAACCGAATTCAAGTGAGCTGCAGCATCTGCGTGAGCTGGTCGAATCCGGTAGAATTGGACTGCCGGTCAGCGGAGTGTTTGAGCTCGCTGAAGTTGTCGAAGCCCTTGAAAAAGTTGTAACTCTTCACACAAAAGGGAAAATGGTTATAAAAATGTGAAAAATGATGCCTGTTTCGGGTGTTCACGCATTCGGGATTCTCATTAAATAATCGTTTTTAGTGGTTTGGAATGGACACTGGTTTCACTCCTGAACAAAATTTATCAGTCCTGATAAAAATGGAAGAATATGGGCTTGAATTGATGGCTATTGAACTGACCCATTAGCCACTTAATACATGTTAAAGAAATGTAATACGTTGGCACTGTTTGCACCAGTTTTGTGTTGGCATGAAGCAGCCTTGCAACCGATTTTTTTAAAAAATATCCATTTACAGGTCATAAAGGCCTATTTACGGGGGAGGAAATTTAAAAAAATAATTTTTGTTAATTATTCATAATGTATGTAAAATTAGTGGAGTTAAATTACAGCTGATAGACGGTTACCATACGGAAGGAAAAACTGCTGAATAATAGAAGGACATTAAGCTATTAAATATATAGCAAATCGGAGTTGAACTATATGAATTCACCATCAAATAACCTGGCCCGCATCAAATGTCAATCATACGATAGGCAGCGCATATATCCTTTGGCTAACCTGGTTGACATTATCCACACGCGACTGAATGAGATTAAGTCGGAAAGTTCGAAAGGTGCAGTAATTAATGAAATTATCGAGCGAACAGAAATCGTATCGATAAAAATTCATAACAGGTACCGATCTACGCTTTCGATAGAAGAGTTGAAGGACTATCAAAAAAATCTCTGGCAACAGCTTGAAGAGCTTGAACAGGCCGAGATCAAAGAGGGACGGAAGCCCCAGCTCGAGGATGAAAAACGGATGTTCTATTATCTGTTTAATTACATGGACAAAATTGCCAGTAGCCTGTTTCATTCCGACAAAGTCAGAAAGCTTATTGCCGCCCCCACAATGGCATAAACAGGATTATACTTTGAATAGTATATCCCCAGCAGGGGTGTTGTTGCCAGTTGCATTCCAAAATATCACGCTGCAGGTTTAAGTGGCATAGAGATATTGGGGATGTTCTTTTTGAATTTTAAGCTCTGAAAGTTTTCCAACCCGTTGTTCCAGCATCCTTCCTCGATGAAACCCTCTACTGCCTATCGATATACCTGGGATTATTCTTATGTCTATGCCAAAGAGATTGAAGGGGAATAATAGAGTGCTTTTCAAAATCCTCAATTCCTCGTTCTGAGGGAGTTGTACTCCCGTTTATAAGGTTGGTGGTACGACCACCTCCCAGCAAAATAGTAGATTCTGCAAAGGTCCCTAATAATTATAAATGCCACCATGCTGGGAGAGGAAAAATAAAATTTCAAGGGGTTTCTAAAAGACTCTTACATATTCCTGTCTGCAGATCCAACCTTCCTGGAAGGTGGATCTTTAATTTGTAATATAAGTTGTGTATTGTCAGTGGTAGTCCACAGAGTCTGCCATATGTTAAAGCCTCAACAGCCAGGATATGCGAGTTTACTCTGCATGCCTGTAAAACAAAATGATTATGAAAATTCTCTACATTTTTCCCCATCCGGACGATGAATCATTTGGCCCTGCCCCTGCAATTGCGGCCCAGCGCCGGCAGGGGCAGGAAGTTTACCTGCTTACCCTTACCAGGGGAGAAGCCACAAAGCAGCGTCACCGGCTGGGGGTAACCAAGCAGGAGATGGGCGACATCCGGTTCAGGGAGATGCAGTGCGTGGAAGAGGTGCTGGATTTAAACGGAATGACGGTATTGGACCTGCCGGACAGCGGCCTCAAAGCAATGAATCCGATTGAAATAGAAGAAGTCATTAAAGAGCATATCCACCGCATAAAACCTGATGTTGTGGTAACCTATGCCGTGCACGGCGTCAGCGGTTTTGAGGATCACCTTGTATCGCATGCTGTTGTCAAGCGTGTGTTTTGCGAGCTCCGGGCAGAAGGGGGGTCCTATCCCCGGCGGCTGGCCTTGTACACGCATTACAGCGAGGAGAAAGTGGAGAGCAAGTTTGACCTGAAGTCTTCTGCGTTGGAGGAGATCGATTGCTGGGTGGAGGCCGGAGAGGAAGATATGGAGAAATTCAGAGCCGCTCTAGACTGCTATGAAACCTATCAACAGGTAATTGAGGAGAGTGGTGTAAAGCAAGCTGTTACGGGGAGAGTTCCGTTCGAATTTTTTGGCGAGGAAATGGATCCAAAGGCAAACAGCCTTGCGGATGGTCTGGATAAATAAAACCGGGAGATCGTTTAGTTCACATGAAGAAAGAATACCCTTTTTGGTTTAAAAGTACGACCATACTGGTAGGACTCACACTGTTGTTTCTGATCCTGTCAAACGGCAAATTCATATTGATGCCGCTTGCCTTTTCCGCACTGTTGTCCATGCTGTTGGTACCGGTGGTGGGCTACCTGGAACGGTGGAAACTCGGGCGGGCCGGATCCATCGTTGTAGCCATGATATTGGTGGTTATTATGATTTTCGGGTTGCTCTCTCTTTTTAGCTGGCAGTTTGTGCAGTTTGCTGAGGAGCTGCCCCGGGTTACAGAGCGGCTGAGACAGATCAATGCCGATGTACTCGCGTTTTTAGACCGGCAACTCGGCATTGCCCCCGCTCAACAGACCGATTACCTGCAGCAGGCGCTCGACAAGCTGATTGAACAGAGCGGGCAGTATGTAACCGGACTGGTAAACACCACCACCAACCTGTTTACTACGCTGGGACTGATGCCGATCTTTATCTTTTTCATGTTGTACTACAAAGAGATGTACGAAACCTTTTTAAATAAAATAATTGAGCGCCGCAGCTCTTCCCAGGTAGAGTCTGTCGTAAACAAGGTTCAGGAGGTTACCCAGAACTACCTGGTGGGACTGATAACCGTGATCCTGATTCTGGCTGTATTGAATACAATCGGGTTGTTGATCGTTGGAATCGATCACGCTATCTTTTTTGGTGTTTTTGCTGCCTTCCTGGCTATTATTCCATATATCGGTATTATTATTGGCAGTCTCCCTCCGCTTCTGTATGCGATTTTCCTGACCAATTCCCTGCTGTATCCGTTGGGGGTCATTCTTGTGTTTGTAATGGTTCAATTCCTGGAAGGAAATTTCATTACGCCCAAAATAATCGGCTCGCGGGTCAGCATAAATCCATTTATTGCCATGATTGCGCTCATTATCGGAGGGCAGCTCTGGGGAATATCGGGAATGATCTTATTTGTTCCACTGGTAGGCATACTGCGCGTTGTCTTTGAAGAGATCCCGGCCCTGCGTCCCGTCGGTTACCTGTTGGGAAATCAGATTGACTACCGGGACAAGGAAAAACCGCAGAAAGAAACGTAAATTTTCCTGCAGGAACTACCGCTGCCGGGACTGGAAGCCTGGAGATAATAACACAGCAGCTCCTCGTTGGTGTTGGCAGCGGCTGTTGAAAACCCGTGGTTACTCTACTCCTTTACAAGTTTAAAATGAGAAAAGAGAACGCCTGGTTTTCCAGATTGCGCGGAGAAAAGGCCACCAGGGAACACTCTTCATAATCTTGAAATCTTCCCTCAAGTTTGATTCTTCACCCAAAAAGCAGAAAAGTTCATCAAGCGTATTGTTTTTAAACAGTTGCTGAAAAACATCCTGCGCTTCCCGTGGATGGTCGTGCAGAATTTGTAGCAGCCACAGGTCATAATTACGGTATCGGCGTGCTGAACGGGGAGCAGGAGCGGGTTTGCCATGTGTCACCAAACGGTCCACGATGGCACGGGAATGCTGCTGGATACGTCGGAAGGCATAGCCCGTGCTGGGCTTGGTTAATCCGGCATTGGCCCCGACGTTCAGAACCCGGGGCGCAAACCACGGGTCGTGAATGGCATCGTTCATTGGGATATTGCCATATTCAACCCGATCAATATTATAATTAAGACGTTTCAATCCATACCGGTTGTGGAGGTAGAGCTCCAGTTTTTTTTCGTACAGCGGGAGCTCCTCCGCTTCTTTTGAAAATATTGTATACTCCAGCAGTGCAGAAGTTGAACTCCACGGGAGGACGTACATAAATGCAAGTCCCTGCCGGTAGGTCTCGTCAAAATCCATTAAAACAAAGGAATCTGCGTCAAATATCTCCGTATTCACGGTTACTTCCCATCCCAAAAAATGTTGAACAAGGGGATAGCGCGGTTTTCGCTTCAGGGATGGTTTAAAGCAACTTTGAAAAATAAAATCAGCTTGAAAATGCCCCTTGTCGCAGGTTAGTCCGGCCCCGGTTTCCGTACCGGACAATTTACGGATCGGGGACTCCATTAGAGTGACGCGGGGGTGCTTTTGCAGTTCATCCAGAATGGATTTCCGGTAATGTCCACTGCGAATGGAGTAGTAAGGATATTGCCGAAGCTGTTGATGATAGTGGTCGCCATTGACAAAGATATCTGACTGGAGCCATTTTCTGTGGATGAGATGGGCAAACTGTGGCCGATTCTTTTCCCAGAAGCACCATGTTTTATCATTTTCGGGTGTCAGGTTTTGATCGACTACCAACAGCTTTTTTCCATCCAGTCCCTCCCGGACCATATGCCAGGCCAGGCTGAGGCCCGAAGATCCCGCTCCCGCGATAATGTAGTCGTATGTATTAGATGCTTGTGTCAACATAGTGCCTTGTTTGATTCCACAGAAAGCTCCATTGCGCGGACTGGCTGCTGAACCACAGGAGATCCATTATTAATCAAGAACAGAAATGGTGATCAGAAATACCAGTGCTATCTTGAGAAATTGGAATGGCAGGAGATTCTGAACAGGATTCCGGTTTTTCATAATTGCTGCAGGATATGACGAGCTTAACCGCAGCGTCGTTGCTTCTGCGGTCCCCGATGAACCAGCTACAGGCGGCCGGCGCGTGATCGCAGGAGTCGGGTTTTATTCTTATTCAAACATCAATTCAAACTCCAGATTGAAAAATTAAGCGCGGTCGCAAATCCGACCCAGAGAAGATATGGAGTCAGCAGCCATGCGGCGAGCCGGTCATGAACCTGGAAGGCCAGGAGCGTAAACAAGATGATAATCCAGAGAAGGATGATTTCAGCCAGGGCGGTTCCTGTCTGATGAAGACCGAAAAACAACCATGACCAGGCCCCGTTTAGGGCCAGCTGTATGAGAAAGAGCGTAAGGGCGTCTCTGGCTTCTGAAAAACCCGACTTTTCCCAAACCAGCCAGGCAGATAGGCCCATCAAAAAGTATAATATGGGCCACACGACGGGGAAAATCCAGTTGGGAGGGGTCCAATCCGGCTTTGCCAGGTTTTCGTACCACACGCCCGGTTCAAAAAGGGCGCCAATTGCTCCCGCACCGAAACAAAGCAGCAGCCATATTGCAAGACCGATATATTTTTTTGATCGTCTCATAAGATGAAATTACATCATAACAGTTAAAAACATTCCTTATGAAAGATTTAACCCGGATTATTCACAAAATAGTAAAAATAAGATGTTAAGCCTTTGATATTATTTGATATATAAAAATTATCTGCAGCTCAAATTTGGATGCAGTTGAAACGGGATGCTAATTTTTCGGCGAGGCATGAAAGAATATCTCTGCCACCGGAGGGACTGCCAAGATTTTTAAACCACTGTTGAGGAACTCCTTTCGAACATTTCCATCGATCAGTTTTTAATACCTTTGGAAAAGGTGAGCACATGTTTTTATCAGTCTGCTGTTTGTCCGGGGTACTTTCATTTGTCGGGAAGATCATGTAAGATCGGGGGGACAGAAAAAAGAATTAAAATCGGGAGGATTATGCGTCCGTATATTTTGGGTGAAAGTAACTGGAAAACGATAAAGGATCAGCCGGTAGAGCTTGCGGTGTTGCCGTGGGGAGCTACAGAGGCACATAACTATCATCTGCCGTATGCCACGGATATCATAGAAGCCGACCGGATTGCGGCTGAGTCGGCCCGCCTTGCATGGGAAGAGGGGGCAAAAATCATGGTTTTGCCCACCATTCCCTTTGGCGTGAATACCGGGCAGACCGATATCAAGCTGGATATCAATTTACACCCCAGCACACAGGCGGCTGTGCTGCATGATGTGATTGAAGTGTTGGATCGCCAGGGGATCCGAAAGCTGCTGGTGCTGAACAGCCACGGCGGCAATAATTTCAAGCCGCTGCTGCGCGAACTCGGGGTGCAGTTCCCGGGAATGTTTCTGACGTTTTGCAACTGGTTTCAGTCACTCGACAAATCGAAGTATTTTACCCGCCCCGATGGTGATCATGCCGATGAGATGGAGACCAGCCTGATGATCTATTTCACACCAGAACTGGTCCGCCCGCTGGAGGAGGCCGGAACCGGAAATGCGAAAAAATACAAAATAAACGCCCTGAATGAGAACTGGGCCTGGGCCGAGCGCCGGTGGTCTGAAGTCACCGAAGATACGGGTGTGGGCAATCCCCGGGCAGCTACTGCCGGGAAAGGGGAAAAATATTTTAAAGCGGTAACCCAAAAGGTGAGCCGGCTTTTTATTGACCTGGCCGCTGCCGATATTGATGATCTTTACGAGTAGCTGATCCCTGTTTTTGGGAGGAGTGGAGGCCGCGGAGAATCGGTTCTCTTTCGGGTACGCTCAGCTACAACTCCTGAAGATGAACTGTTTTTGTCCACGCGGTACCGTTGGAAAATCCCACCGGTTTGGGCATCATGTGTGGTGCGCGGGGCCGGTAGTGTTGCATGAGCACTTCTGGCAATTGCAGATGATAGGAGCTGATTCTTATTTCCAGCTCGTTGGTTTTGTCGGGTAAAATAATGTAGAGGGGATCAGACGGCGGCAGATCCCCATAGTAGGTAAACTCATTGGAGCTAATCGTCTGGGTGTAGCTGGATACAGATCCATCTGCCGGAGCGCCTTTCTCCAGCGTGACAGTGTAATCTGAGGGCGTTCCCAAAAAGGTGAATGAGGTTGCGGTAGCCGGATGTGTATGGGTGACCTGTAGAATTGTTGAGTGGGTGGAGTCATTTGCCCGGGACTCAAGGCGTTTTATGTTGGGAGCATCGATAGCCAGGGGAGGAGCTGGAGCATACAGCACACGACTGGCACTGACGAGACCGAAGGAAGTGAATAAGGAATCTTCAGGATGGACACCCAGAAACTCTGAAGTCCACCCACCCACGGTGTGGTCGGCTGAGAGCCAGTAGCTGTTCCCGGTATCAAGATTACTGGCATGGATGAGGCTATTCTGCTTTTTTTGGAACTTTGAGTAATCGGAATTTAGAGCAGCTCCTGTAAAGCAGATGAGAGCGAGTGATGCAAAAGCAGTAAAAAAGAGGCGCGGGGCTGTGTAAATAAGATGGTTGAGCAGCGGGAACAGCAAACCTGTCATAAGACCTGTCAGCAGGATACTGATCCACAGGAACTGGGTCGTCAAGGCCGCCTGTATGAATTTGACATAGAATGGGAGCAGAAACAGGGTCATAAATTGGCTGGCCATTAAAATTGCAGCAGATCCCCAGCGTATCTCCGTTCGCTTTAAGTCGCGTGCGACGATTACAGATCCCGTCAGCCCGAACAGGATCGGCCAGAGCAGAAGGTAGCTGGCCGCTGGGAGCAAAACAGTTAATGCAATTAATAAGGTAAGTAGGGTTAAGTATATGGATGACAAAAGGTTATATATGTTTATCTTATGTTTAATCCACCTGCAGGGATAGAGAACGATGAGGAGACTCAGCGAAATAAAAAACCATAAATACCAGCTGTGAGCGTATGTTTCTCCATGCTGTAGCCATTGAAATTGTGGAAAGATATATTGCCGTATAAGTTCCCAGGCCAGCCAGGTGATCAATCCGGAACTGAGGAGGATGACCAGATATCCAATGAGGCCGTAAAGGACTCTCGTTGCTGAAATCCATCCTCTCTGGTACCCCCTGATGATTCCGAATAAAAATAGAAGCACCGTAATTCCGGTCAAAAAACAGGACCAGTTTTCCGGGTAATAGGCCAGTCCTCCCAGCGGGTGATTGAAATAAACCAGGTCAGAAGAAGAGGCCAGGTCGAAATGTTGAGAACCAAATCCCCGAATATTGCCAAGCAGGTTTTCGCCCTGGTGCTGGAGGGTTGCGGCCGACAGGTTATCCGGATGATCCTGCATGGTGTGATAATTCAGGAAGTCCTGGATAAAAGCGAAGTTTAGTCCCTGCACGCCATGCGGTTTAAAGACCGAAAAGTCGGTGTCGTTCGGCAGGATTTTATAGATGTTATATGTAAGTGAATTACCCACCGGGTGAGGGCTGAAATCGGCAAACAGGGGAATAAGATTAGCATTCCCGGTGTTGGTTTCAAACATGACGGCAGGCCCGCTGCTGCCCCGCGCTTCAAAATTGAGAATAAGATCGATCTCTTTGAGCAGGGGATTGGAACGGGCAAACTGCCGGGCGCCCAGCAAGCCAAGCTCTTCGCCATCGGTCAGCAAAATCAGCACGTCATTTTTCAGAGGGGGACCGGCTTTGAGGGCCCGCATCGCTTCAAGGATGGCGGCCACCCCGGAGGCGTCATCGGCCGCACCAGGGGTATAGGGGGCGGAATCGTAGTGTGCCATCAGCATGATGGTTTGTTCCGGGTTTGTGCCTTTGAGACGGGCCGCGATGTTGTGGATTTCTGCAACCCGGGTACCCCGCAATTGGGAGCTGGCGAGCCCCTTGTGAACCCGCGGATTTAATCCCAGGATGTCGAGCTCTTCCAAGATATACCGCCGGACGGTATCGTGCTCGGGGGCGCCCGGCACATGGGACTTTTGGGCGATCGATTCGACGTGGCTGAAAGCTCGTTCTGCCGAAAAAACCGTTTCGGGGGCATCGGCGGGCTTTGGGGTAGGAGGGGAGATCAAATAGAGTCCCCACCAGACCGATCCGATAATAAACAAGACGATTACCACCCGTTGGAGTGAGAAGTTGATCCTTTTTTTCTCCCCCATTGTATTGTTTTTGTCATTTCGGATTGAACGATTAAAGGCAGGGCTGCTATACCCTGAAAGATTTCACGAAATGCTGATAGCGTAGCCGATCAGTTCATCCTTTTGGGCAGCTCCTCGGCGATCTCATTGATAAAGATAGCCAGCTTGGGGCGAGAGGGCTCAAAGTCGGGCTCAATGCCGTGCGATCTCAATCCCCCGGAGCATACCGGTCCGATAGAGGCGACGAAGACATGTTCCAGGGCCTCACGCAGTTTCTCTTTGGAAGCTACCGTATCCGCCACTTTCATGACATGGGTCACTTGGGTCTTGCTGGTAAACAGAACGACATCTGCTTTCCCGTCGAGTATGGCGCGAATTCCCTCTTTCAGCGGCTCCAGGTCGTCGGGCAGCGCCCAGCGGTAGATTGAGGTCTGCAGCAGCTTGGCTCCACGCTTTTTCAGCTCCTCATTCAGCTCTTCGTTGGGCTCCCCATACTCCTGGATGGCAACCGTTTTCCCGCCCAGATCAGCTGTTTGTTCATTACTGTCGAGCGCTTCCAGGAGCTCCTTCCAGGTGTTGGGTTCCGGTACCTTTATATCAATCGGGATCTTGAGTTTTCTAAGAACTTTTGCCGGCTTGGGTCCCCGGGAAAGAACGATAATACCGGAAAGGGCCTCGTGGATTTTTTCCCAGTCGTATTTGGTTTTCATGGTCTTGACAAGCATGTCCGTTCCTACCCCCGTCATGCAGAGCAGGATGTCGACTTCACCCGCAAATAACTGTTCTGCAAAGGTAAAAACAGCGGTATGATTTTCCAGTGGTACCTCTTGCATGGAGGGCGCTGAAATAGGGTGGGCGCCCTGGCGCTGCAGTAATTTTGCCGTGGTGTCGGCCCGGCGGCTTTCAAATGCCAGGGCTGTGAAATTGGTGAGTGGTTCAGATGAAGTCATAGCGAGCCCCTTTTATTTTTGGATTAAAATTCGATGAAACGAAAAGTAACTTATTTCAGGCAACGACTACAAATGTGCGGAAGGGGGACTTTTCCCGGATATACTCCACAGATCGATCTATATTGTTGAGTTCGTTGGAATCGGGAGCACCCACGGGCGCAATATCCAGGTTTTCAGCACCTTGTTGAAAATATGCGAGATGTACCCAGGCAGAAAGTTGTTGGCAGCCGTTTTCATCCTTCTATCCACCGATTAGCGACATCGATTCACGGATGGGATTATGATTTTCTTTCCTGCGTTGCTCCGCCTCAAAACCATCCTTCGCCCGGTTTGCAAAAGTATGCCGGAAGAGCTTGATGATTTCCGCATCAGTGGCCCCGTCACGGATAAATTTTTTGATACTGAGCACGCCGCTGTCATACAAACAGGTTTTCAGCGTTCCCTGGGCATCAATTCTTATTCGGTTGCAGGTGCCGCAGAACGTGCGGCTAAAGGCGGCGATGATACCCAGCTTCCCCCGGTAACCCGGTACCTTGTAATTGGTGGAAGTGGAATGGGGACCGGCTTGCATCTGCTCCAGATCGGGGTAATAATCTTTTAGGTGGTCAAGAATTTTATCATGTGTCCAGGTTAACACTGAGTCATTTCCGCCTTCCCCGTTGAACGGCATCTCCTCGATAAAGCGAACAGATACCGCGTAGTCGCGTGTCAACTCGGCCAGGGGGATGATATCTTCGGTGTTCTGATTCTCCATCACCACGGCGTTGATCTTGAACGGGATCGAGCTTTCGGTCAGCAGGTGAAACGTTTCCATCACCTTCTTAAACTGGTCGCGTCGCGTAATCTCTTCAAACCGTTTCCGGTCCAGGCTGTCCAGGCTGAGGTTGATGGAGCTGATACCAAGCTCCTCCAGTGTTGGGATGTGGGGCGCCAGCAGCGTTCCGTTGGTGGTCAGTGCAATCTTTTCGAGTCCCTCCAGCCGGCTGATCTGCTCCAGGAAGTCGATCAGATCATTTCGGACAAAAGGCTCGCCCCCCGTGATACGCACTTTCGATATGCCCAAATCGACAAGGATCCTGACAATGCGTTCCAGCTCCTCATAACTAAGGATCTCCTCTCTCGGCAGGAAATTGATGCCTGCAGCCGGCATGCAGTATTTGCACCGCAGGTTGCACCGGTCGGTCACAGAGAGGCGCAGGTAGGTGATGGGCCGGCCGTGGTTGTCGTAAATGGGAGCTTCATTATCCATATTCTGGCATCACTTTATAAATACATTGATCGAAATGAGCTCTATAAAGATAAGCAATACTGGCGAATTCCAAGAGCCATTTTAAAAGCCGGGGATTTTTCCGCAGACCTGGCAAGAGCGAATTCGAAAAAGAGCTGATGCCCTGTGAATACACATTTTAAATTCGTGCAAAAAAAACAGGGTTGACAATTAAAAATACTTGTGTAAAACCCTCTTGACAATATCCGGTATATGTAAGAAAAAATGAGCGGATGTGCGGGCTATTCACGAAGTTTTGCCGCCTGTTCAGATATTACATTCCAGGCCTGTTCCACATGTCGCTGTTCCACGTGAGTATTTCCTATCACCATGCGGAGGGTATATCGCCCGCTGAGTTTTGTATGGGTGATAAAGAGCTCTCCGGTCTTATTTATTTGTTCCAAGAGTGTTTTGTTTAGTCGGTTTAATTTTTTTTCATCGGAAAGATGGGCCGGATGGTAGCGGAAACAGAGGAGGTTAAACGGCACCGGAGCCAGCAGTTCAAAATTGGGCGCCTGCCGGATGGCCTGTTCCAGATCCTGCGCCAGCTTGATATGCAAACGAATTTTTTCCTGCAGTCCCTTTACCCCGAAATCGCGGATGACAAACCAGAGTTTGAGCGCTCGAAACCGACGGCCAAGCTGAATGCCCCAGTCGCGATAATTCCTGACCCGCTTATCCTCTGCCGTTTTCAGGTATTCCGGCATGATTTCAAATGTTCGCACCAGCAGGGACTGGTCTCGTACAAAGAACGCAGAGCAGTCGAAATTGGTAAACATCCATTTGTGGGGATTAAAGACGAATGAATTTACCTGCTCTATCCCCTCAATCATGGTCCGGTGCTCGGGTAGCAGCAGGGCAGTTCCGGCATAGGCGGCATCTACATGGAGAAAGATGTCGTACCGCCTGCAAATGTCGGCAATCTCCGGTAGCGAATCGACAGCCGTGGATCCGGTGGTGCCCAATGTTGCTACCACGCATGTAGGTTCAATGCCCTGCTTCAGGTCAGCCTGGATCTTTTTTTCCAGGGCTTGGATATTTATCGAAAAATCGCTGTTGACCGGAATCTTCCGTAAATACTTGTGCCCGAAACCGGCGATTTTCACATCCTTTTCTATGGAGGAATGTGTCTCGGAAGAGCAGTACACGGCCAGGGGGCGGCGGGAGGAAAATCCCGCCTTATTAACTTCAAAATCAGTGGCCTGTTCGCGGGCCATCAAAAGTGCGGCCAGGGTAGAGGTGGAAGCGGTATCCTGGATAACCCCGGAAAAATGGGCAGGCAACCCGATCATGTCACGCAGCCATTCCATTACGCGCTCCTCCAGTTCCGTGGCGGCGGGGGAGGTCACCCAGCTCATGCACTGGGCACCGAGCGTTGCGGTCAGCATCTCCGCCAGCACGGACGGGTAGCTTTTATTGGCGGGGAAGTATCCCATGAAGCTGGGACTCTCCCAGTGTGTCATTCCCGGCATGATGACCTGTTGAAAGTCTTTAAAGATTTTATCGAAAGATTCGCCGCTGTCGGGAGGAGATTCGGGCAGCTGTTGTATTATGTCACCGGGCTGGACCTCCGGTTTTACGGGGTAGTCTTCGACCTGCTCAAAATAGTCGGCCATCCAGTCTGCCAGCTTGTGTGCTTCCTTGCGAAATTGGGTTGAATCCATATCAAAAATGTTACATGGTGAGAAAGATATTCAGAACTGAAAAGATCCCGATGATCCACATCACCGGGGCGATCTCTTTTGCACGGCCGGTGACAAGCTTAATCAGGATGAATGAAATAAAGCCGAAGGTAAGTCCCATGCTGATGCTGTAGGTCAGCGGCATCAGGCTGATGGTCATGAAAGCGGGAACGAGGTCTTCCAGGTTCTCAAACTGGATCTCCCGCAGGTTCCTGAACATAAACAATCCCACGATGATCAACGCGGGAGCAGTGGCATAACCCGGTATTACGGCTATAACCGGAGCGAAGAAAAGGGCGGCCAGGAAAAGCAGGGCGACGGTGACCGCCGTAAGTCCCGTGCGTCCCCCTTCTTCAATGCCGGAGGCCGATTCCACATAGGTGGTCGTAGTGCTGGTGCCCAGCAGGGCGCCAATCGAGGTAGCGATGGCATCGGCCCCAAGCATTTTGCTGATGTTCTTGATGCTGCCGTCTTCTTCCACGAGGTCTGCCTCGTAGGAGCAGGCAACGATAGTGCCGACCGAGTCGAACAGATCTACAAACATAAAGGAGAAGATGGCACCAAATAGTCCCCATCGGAGAGCCCCGGCAATATCGAGTTCAAAGGCGGTGGGAGCTATCGATGGAGGCATGGAAATGATGGCCGCGGGCATCTCTATTTCCTGTACCAGGATTCCCAGCCCCGTGGTAACGACAATGCCGGTCAGGATAGAGCCGCGCCACTTGCGCGCTTCCAGGATCAGGGTGACTAGCAGGCCGGTTAGTCCCAGCAGCACCGGGGGACCGAAGGTTCCGAGGGTGACGAGGGTGGAATCACTCTGTACGACCAGTCCCATGTTCTGCAGGCCGATAAATGTGATAAAAAGCCCGATTCCGCCTGGAATCGCCAGCCTGAGTGAGCGGGGAATGGAATTGACAATTTTTTCACGGAAGCCGAAAGCGGCAAGCACCAGGAAGGCGATGCCGGAGATAAATACAACCCCCAGCGCGGTCTGCCAGCTGAGTCCTTCTCCCACTACCAGCGTGTAGGCAAAAAAAGCGTTGAGGCCCATGCCCGGGGCCATCGCCAGCGGTACGTTGATCCACAGGCCCATCAGCAGCGTACCGACACAGGCCGTCAGAGCAGTTACGGTAATAAGGGCTCCTTTGTCCATTCCCGCCTCCGCCAGTATATTCGGATTCACGGCAATGATGTAGGCCATCGTCAGGAAGGTCGTAAACCCGGCTACGATCTCCCGGCGAATCGTGGTATTATGCTGACTCAGCTTGAAAAAATTATTGAGCATGATTATAAACAATTCAAGTTGGAGGCCGCCCCGATATCATCAGTTAAGCAAATTTTTTGACCGATACAACATGGTTTCACCCGGAACAACCGATTACGAAAATATCACACCCAGTGAGGCGATCCAAATTCAGCATCAGCTTGGCGATCGAATTGAGTTGAGTCCCCACAAAGGGGAAGTTCGTACGGTGGGTGGGGCCGATATCTCCTTTAACCGGGGATCGGATACGGTTCACGCCGGAATTGTGGTATTGTCGATACCGGATCTTAATATACGGGCCCGGTCACTCATTACGACCAACATAAGCTTTCCCTATATCCCGGGTCTGCTGGCTTTCCGTGAGCTGCCAGCCTTGTTGGAGGCATGGAAACAGTGTCGGGTCAAGCCGGAGGTGCTGATCATGGATGGTCACGGCATCGCTCATCCGAGGAGGATGGGCATTGCCACGCACTTCGGGATACTAACCGATCACCCCGCGATAGGATGTGCGAAAAATGTGTTAACCGGCACCTACGACGAACCAGCGACTCAAAAAGGAAGCTATTCGTATCTGACGGAGGGAGAAGAAAAGATCGGGATGGTGCTGCGCAGCCGGACCGATGTGAATCCGATTTTTATCTCCCCGGGACACAAGGTCGATTTTGAGGATACTCTCCGCATCGTGGGAAAAGCGCTCACCAAATACAAGCTGCCGGAAACTACGCGTGCGGCCCACCGGCTCGTAAATGAGTTGCGGAGGGGAGAGCTTGAACCCGGGTATGCCGAGTTTTAACGGGATGTGTTCTTTGGTCGTGAGTCGTGGGTCCTGGGTTGTGAGTTGTGGCCGGGATGGGATTATTGTTCCACATCGAATGCTTTCAGGTGTACGACATAGGGTTTTACGACGGGCTGGGTAAGGGCGATAATATTTTTGGTGTCAGCGGCCTTGGAGAATTCCACTGCCTTGTCTTTCTCTTCCAGGATCCATATTCCTTCGCTTTCGTAGCGGTATGCCTCGCTGTAGCTCTCATCAAATGAGTAGTAGTAGGATGCGGCGTGTTCATCGTGCGGTAACCCCTTTGACTTAAGGTAATCCCTTGTTTTGGCCCGTACCTGGCGGTGCAGCCTTTTACTTTTATTTTTTTTCAGGAAGGTGGTTCTGAACAGGGTGCGTGCCTGGAACCGCCTGCACAGATCGGCCAGGATCGGATCATCAGATTTTTGCCAGTATTTGATACTCATAAAGACATCGTTGTCATCCAGATCGATGAAGTGCTCGATCATCGTTTTTGAGATTCCCTTGTGTGCGCTCGGCTGCTGCTCCAGGAAAAATTTTAGAGCAGGAGAGGGGTAGTAAAGCTCGTGGTCACGGTCGATGAGGTGGTGAACACGGGTAAAGATATTTCGCAGCAGCTTGTCGGCCGCCAGCACTGTTTTGTGCAGGTACACCTGCATGTACATCAACCGCCGGGCCAGGATGTAGTTTTCAATGGCATAAATTCCCTTCTTCTCAATTACGATGTTGCCCTTGTGGACCCGCATGGTTTTTAGAATCCGCTCTATCCCCACCGATCCCTCGTAAACCCCGGTAAAAAAGCTGTCCCGCTTCAGGTAGTCGAGCCGGTCAATATCCAGCTGAGATGAAATAAGCTGGTTTAAAAACGGTTTTTTGGGGTATTGATCGGTAAATATTTTAATGGCCGTGTCCAGCGTCCCCTCCAGCTGCTTGTTGAGCTCTCTCATGATCGCCAGGGTCATCATTTCATGGTGAAAGTCTTCCCTGATCAGGTTGTGCTCCAGCGTGTGGGAGAGGGGGCCGTGCCCCACATCGTGCAGCAGTACTGCAATCAGGGTGCCCTCATATTCGGCGGGACTTATCGTGGTATCTTTTTCCCGCAGGTTATTGAGGATGCGCTGGGCCAGCTCCATCGCCCCGATGGCATGAGAGAAACGTGAGTGTTCGGCGGCGGGGAACACGAGATACCCGAGTCCCATCTGCTTGATGCGTCGCAGCCGCTGCACCCAGGGATGGTCAATCAGCCTCAGGATGGTACCTTTTGGAATGGAGATAAAGCCGTGGATCGGGTCGTTGAATATTTTATACTGGGTGCTCTTGTCCATTATGTACAGCTGTTTTGAAAATATTGCAATTACGTGCGCCAAGGGGCCCGATCCCTCTCGTCTGTCGGGGACCTCTGCCTCGTTTGCAGAAGCTTGGAATATAGTACATAGTTGTTTCTCCCTAAAGTTTTCCCGTAATAGACAGAGCTTTAAAGATTATTTGATGCTCTGTGAATCCCAACAAAACAGAAGGTTTTACAAAGGCCTCTGGGAATAACAGTTTTGTATGACCTACAGGGAAATGGTAAAAAATATGTTTGGGCGTTCCATTTTTTCCAGCTCTCCGCCCGGCTTCTCTGGAAAAAAGAAGAGAGAGGAGAAAACGGGTATCAGGATGGTGCAAAAAAATCACTCAAACAGCGTCTCGTTAAGCACAAATTTATCGCTGTCTCCAATGTCGGGAATGCGGGTCGGGCGTTTTGTCTCCAGGTTAAACCAAACACCCGAGGCCTCAGCCACGGAAAGCAGCGCGTGGTTTTCTGCATCATAAATGGCCTGGAAGCTGGTAATGCTGGTGTTGCCGATACTTTTGATGCCTGAACCGATCAGCAGATCGCCCGGGTACTCGGCCGGTTTAATAAAATCAATATGGAGGCTGGCCAGCACAAAGCTGTACCCGGATTCTATTTTTTTGGAAAGGACCGGTACCTGGCGGATAAAGTGGATACGCGCCTCCTCGTAATAGGTGCTGAAAATGGCATTGTTAACGTGATTTAACGGGTCAAGGTCTCTAAACCTGACGGGTATTGTGATCCAGTGAGGAAAGAGGGCCGGGTGGTGTTCGGGTCGTATCATGTCGTTTGAATTATACTCAAATGGAGACTTTGAAAATGCGATCTTGCAATCTGAAATCAAAACTGGAATCGGCCAAAACTAATTTAGCCAGTCTGTGTTGAATTATTATATTCATGGTTTATGGAAGTGGTTTTAGACGATATCCCACACGCAAGAATATTAACGCAAGTTCAGTTTTATGTACGACAGTCCTGAATATGATTTTTTGGAAGAATTGCTGGTCACCCCAAGTCCCACCGGGTTTGAGTCGGCCGGGCAAAAAGTTTGGATCGACTATGTGGAGACATATGCCGATGAGGTGGAAACAGATGCCTACGGGTCGGCCGTCGCCAGGCTGAATACCAGTTTCGATGTCATTACGGTAATGCTGGAGGCACACTGCGACGAGATCGGCATGATAGTGCAGTATATCACCGATGACGGCTTTATTTATCTGAATAAGCTGGGAGGCAGTGATTCTACCATCGCCCGTGCCAAACGGGTGTTCATCCACACAAAAGATGGGATTGTTGCCGGGGTTGTCGGTAATACCGCAATCCACCTGCAGGACAAGAAAAACGGCGGGGGTGACCAGCCGGCGTGGAAAGATATTTATGTAGATATCGGGGCCTCCAGCAAAGAGGAAGCGCTCAAGATGGTGCAGGTCGGTGACCCGGTAACGTATGCTGATGATTTTGAATTTCTATCGGACCAGATACTGACCGGGCGCGCACTCGACAATCGTATCGGCGGATATATGATTGCCCAGGCGGTTAAAAAGCTGAACGAGCGGCGAGATGAACTCAGGGTGAACGTGCTGGCCCTCAACTCGGTCCAGGAAGAGGTCGGAGGCTACGGGGCCCGCATGATGAGTTTTCGCCACCATCCCGACATGGCCCTGGTGACCGACGTAACCCACGCCACCGATTCTCCCGGTATAAACAACAAAGAGCATGGATTGATCAAGCTGGGTAAAGGTCCCGTCCTGCAGCATGGCGGGGCCAACCATCCCAAAGTGGTGGAATTCCTTGAACAGGTGGCTGAAGAGCTGGATTTCGAAGTGCAGCACGAGGCCAACAGCGTGCGTACCGGCACCGACACCGACAGTATTTTTTATCAAAAAACGGGGATACCCAGTGCCCTGGTATCGCTCCCGCTGCGCTATATGCATTCTCCCGTGGAGACGACTTCGATGAGTGATGTGGATGCCCTTGTCGACCTGATGGTGGAGAGCATCATCGGCCTGGAGCCGGACCAGACCTTTACAACATTTTGATCCTGGGACCTTTGCAGGACCTTCTATGTTGTTGGGAGGTTGTTGTACTACTGGGTGTCAAGCGGGAGTACAACTCCCCCCAGAACGAGGAATTGAGGATATTGCAAAGCGCTCATTCCTTAAACCTGGGAGCCTGGCGGTAAAAGTGAAGCCTGGCGATGCGCGTGAACTCGGCGAGAATAAAAAGGGGTCAGGAGTTTTCCTTCATTTTTTGTTTTCTTCGCTTGTAGTTTACCCAGCGTACACCAAATCGTTTCATGTTTACCTTGTCGCGAAATTCTTTCGCCTTCTCCATCGCCTTTTCATAGTTTTCTTCGTAATTGTCTTCATCAGGAATACCGGCACGGAAGCTCTTTATCTTCTGTTCCCCTTCCTCATTGATGTAGCTAATGCCAAGATATACGACTCCCCGCTTGGTGGTCTTGTGGATGCCGATTTCGCCGGTAACACTGTTTTGATACTGGATTTTTTGGTCTGGATTTCGCGCAATTTCATTCCATTCCCTCAGCCATTCATCCCGGTATTCAATAGCGGCCTGCCGGGCCTCCTCCCAGCTGTCATAATCTCTTCTTCTAAAGCGCTTGCTGAACCGGCGGTGATCTCGTTGAATACGGACCCAATAGCCGCGGAAATCTTTATTGTCGAGCTTTAGAATGTTTTTCATAGGTGCTGTGTACTTCTTTTGTTTCTTGTTGCATTAGTGTTTTGAATCGGGCAGGAACACCATATCACAGGTACAGCATTGCCGTTCTAAACAGTCAGTGGAACGACCTGCCCCGGAGAGATGCCTGAATCCAGAGTCATCCATCCTTTAAAAATACTCGTGTTGTCAATGCCTATTGCCGGGCACAAAACTAGTATTTTCAGCCGGATCCTGCAACACGCAAACATGATCAACCCTGGCGCAGGATGTTATTAACTAACCTGAGTTCTGTATAATGATCGTAACCAGAATGCCTGTTTGTCTTGAGACGGCAAGAAAACAGTCCCTCCTTGAAAGGATGTACCAATCGCGTAGTTTTGCGATTAGGTCGGGAGGTGCAGGTCTGAGATAGAGAAGAACACCCCACCCGCCTTCGGCGGCGCGCCCCTGGAGGGGATATTAAAGGCCTGCCCCGAGAAATCAGCAAACAATGTTAAAGCTGGAAGTTAGAACTCACGATAATTAGGGAGGCAAAAATAAAAGGCCTTCCTTTTCACGGGAAGGCCTCTTGTAGGATGTCATCAGATTGCACCTACTCCGATGGAGGGGATAGAACTCCATCGATGATATGTACAACACCGTTGGTTCCTTCCAGGTCGACGGTTTGAACAATGGCAGCATCGCCATTTATACTTACGGTTCCGTCGTTGTCGATGGAAATCGTTATATCTGCACCGTTGACAGTGGTAGCGGTTTGCCCGTCACTCAAGTCACCGGACAGTACCGCGGAGCCGAGTACGTGGTAAGTGAGAATATCGGCGAGCTCCTGCTGGCTCAGGCCGGATAGGTCCACTCCTTCAAACGCCTCATTGGTAGGGGCGAAGACGGTAAATTCCGACTCGGTATCTGACAGCACGGAAACCAGGTCTGCATCGGCTACAGCGCCCGCAAGCGTACTCAGATCATATCGCTTGCCAACGATGCCGGCGACTGATATGAATTTATTGGGCAGCAGCACCTGGTTAATGGCATGAATGACCCCGTTTGCAGCCTCTATATCAGCATTTACTACCGAGGCTGTTGCATTTACATTTACTTCGCCATTTGCAGTGACAAAGATATCTTCACCGGTCAAAGTGGCCACGGCTTGCTGGGTATCCAGGTCACCAGACATAATATCTGCGGACACGACGTGATATTGCAGGATCTCTGTTAGCTGCTCCTCGGAAAGGCTGGCCAGCAGTCCATCCGGCAGGTTTGTAAAGGCATCATCCGTGGGAGCAAAGACGGTAAATGGTCCCTGGTACTGCAAGGTGGCTTTCAATCCCGTTTGATCCAGGGCATCCACCAGTGTGCTAAAGCTGCCTGCATTTTCAGCCTGGTCCACAATATTCGGTTCGCGGTAGTCGGAGGGCAGCAATACCCCGTCAATAATATGGATCACGCCATTTGTACCTTCAATATCGGCTGTAGTCACAGCAGCACTTCCGTTGATGGTGACCGAACCTTCTTCCGCAGTTATGAGCAGTTCCTCACCCTGGACCGTTTGAACTGTTTGACTCGATTCCAGATCCCCGGAGAGGACTGAGCCTTCAATAACGTGGAAAGTCAGGATGTCAGCGAGTTCTTGCATGGACAAGCCGGAAAGGTCGACTCCCTCAAAAGCGGCATTGCTCGGGGCAAAGACGGTAAATTCAGATTCAGAATCTGAAAGGGTGGCAGCCAGTTCCGCATCCACCACGGCCTGTACAAGCGTTGAGAGCTCGTAGCGTTTTGTGGCGTTTTCTACAATGTTCTGGAAGCGATCAGGCAGCAGCACCTGGTCAACTGCGTGGATCACCCCGTTGCTGGCCTCTACATCTGCGGTGGCAACAGTGGCCGTTCCGTTAACATTGACCTCACCGTTAGCGGTTATGAACAGTTCTTCACCGGTCAGAGAAGCGACCGCTTGCTGCGGGGCAAGATCACCGGACATAACTTCGCTGCCAACCACGTGATATTGCAAAATTTCAGCAAGATCCTCATCCGAGAGGCTGGCCAGCAGTCCATCCGGCAGGTTTGAAAACGCGTCATCGGTCGGGGCAAATACCGTAAACGGACCCTCATACTGAATGGTCGTCTTCAGGTCGGTTTGATCGAGGGCACCCAGGAGCGTGGTAAAATTGCCCAGATCTTCGGCCGTGTCCACAATGTTGGGCTCACGAAACGCCTTGGGCAACAGAACGCCATCCACCACATGGATAACCCCGTTGGAGGCCTGCAGATCGGCAGAAGAAACGACGGCATTACCGTTTATGGTAACCATACCGCCCTCAGAAGTAATGAGCAGTTCTTCTCCCAGAAGGGTTTCTACCGTCTGGCGGGCTTGCAGATCGCCAGACATAATTTCTCCCGGAATGACATGAAATGTCAGGATGTCCGCCAGCTGTTCTGAAGAAAGGCTGGATAGTGTGCCTTCCGGGAGGGCATTAAACGCGGCGTTTGTGGGAGCAAACACGGTGAACGGACCGTCCGATGCGAGCGTGCCTGCCAGCCCGGCATCTGAAATTGCCTGTACGAGTGTGCTCAGGTCGTCACTTGACTCAGCTTGTTCCACGATGTTCATTTCCGTATCGGGTCCCATGCCGTTGCCATCGTCGTCATCGTCACTGCCACAGGCAGTGAGACTAAAAACGAGCGCAACCGACAGGAGCAGGGGAAACGCTCCGACTTTTGACCATAATGTTGTTAGAAAACTCATGTAGGTACCTTGTTGATTTTATTGGGGTTAATTGACAGC
The DNA here is from genome assembly GCF_043951865.1 of Halalkalibaculum sp. DA3122. Lineage (NCBI taxonomy): Bacteria > Pseudomonadati > Balneolota > Balneolia > Balneolales > Balneolaceae > Halalkalibaculum > Halalkalibaculum sp. DA3122. Next base: position 5,823 of record NZ_JBINJF010000013.1, on the reverse strand, counting down.
GTACATACACGGTTGATCCGGAGGCATGACTAGTTTTTTTAAAAAAAAGTCCAAAAAAGATTGGGAGCCTGCCGGAGATGTCTAAAAGAAAAGTTCAATACTGAGGGAAGGGGTCAGGCCCGGGAGCGTTCGTTCCCGGATTTTGTATTCGGTTCCGCCGCTTGTTGGCTGCGGTACAATCTGTTTTTCCAGCGTATTGTGGTGATCCAGCAGGTTTATGAAATCTGCCCGCACCCGTATCCTGCGGTCGCCCAGGCCGCGTCCATAGCTGATCGACAGATCCAGCTGATGGTAGGGGGGCAGGATGTCATCAGAAGGGGAGGTTACGCTGTGGGAACCGAACCCGGTTTGATTTTGATGTATCGTCAGGTAATCGTAATAAGCCCGCTTGAATGCCCATGAGCGCCCCCAGATACTTTTCCAGCGGAGCGTGGTGGTAAGTCCACCGGCAATATTCCAGTTAACTGAACCCATAAGCTTGTGCGGGTTATTCCACGGAGATTCCATAAACCGACCATCAAACCGATTTGGAATCTTTCGCCTGGCCAGCGTATACTGGTACGAGAGCATCGCCTCCATTTTCCAGGACTCGATAAATTGTGAAATATTGAATCCTGTACCATACGTGTAGCTTTTGCCTGAAACAATGAAATTGATCTGATCCTCAAAATGATCAGTCGTGGATTCGGGAGTGCTCAGCAGGGCATGATAGTTGAGCGCCAGCATGTTGGGCTGCCATTTGTAGAATGTTTCCCAGCGTAGCGCAAGGTGTTCGGTCGGCTCCACAAGCAGTTCCGCTCCCATGTGGTACGCTTTCGGTATATCCGTGGTATAGTCGGCGGGTACCCAGAACCGGTTTGAGGGAACAATGGCGCTGGGACCCACACTGGTTACATCGAACTGGTTGACAAACTGGCGATAAATGCCGGTGGATATGTTTCCTGAAATATACCCGAGCGGTGTCCCCGGTTTGTCGTACTGCAGGGAGAGCCGCGGTTCGGCAAATATTTTCTGGTGGTCCGGGATATAAGTGAAGCGAGTACCGGCTACCAGGTTGGTATTGTAGCTCAGTGCCATCTCGTCATCTATAAATCCGCTGAAAATAAGCTGCGTCTTGCCCGTGGATGTGGGGTGGTAAAACGGATCGGAGAGACTGAAGGCGTAGTCGACAATTTTGGATTCAAGTCCGAATCCCACCGAATGATCGGTGTGGAGACTGTAATCAAAGTTGGCTTCAAAAGTCGTTTCGGTTAAGCGGTTTCGGTCTCCGCTGTGACCCTGGCGGTCCACCAGATTGCCAAGCTGCTCTCTAACCCGATTGATATCACCTGAAGGGGCAACCAGTTGATCACTGTTGGCCATCGCAAAGTGGTGAGAAGAGCGGTGGCTTGAGACAGAGGCACTGAAGGAGGCATTCAGTCGTGAACTGGCAAGCCAGTCGTGCTGGAACGTCCCAATGGTATTCAGCCAGTGATACCCGTCGCGGGTGTACATAAAGTCTGGGACGTCCGATTCGGTATTGTCATTGTGGGACAGGAGCTGGGTCTGCAGGTAGTTTTTTCCCTGGTACAAGCTCAGGGAGGAGGTGTGGAATGCGTTAAACTGCAGCTGATTCCGCATGTGAAAATCGTAAAAGCGGATATCAGAATCGTGGAAAAGAGGCCTGAAACTGGAGGCCACCGAACGGTTTTCAAGCAGAGTTTCAATGAGCAGCGGATCGAGCCTGTCCCACTGTTCCAGCGTACCCGAGAGCGACGGCTTTTGATACCATCGCCAGAAGTTACCCCGACCTGCGATCATGGTCTTCAGCGTAGTTCCGTCAGAAAGATCGGCAGCGAAGTCAACTCTGGCATTTGCATTCAGGGGATCGGCCTGGAGAGTGACTGTATTTTCTGTGTGGTCGGCCAGGTCCTGCTTGACCTCAATAATGCCGGATAGCTGGCTGCCCTCTTCGGCCCCGAAGCCTGCTTTGTGAATAGTAATTTTTTCGAGGGCATAGGGACTAAAAGCCCCGGTCAGGCGCCCCAGGCTTACGGGATTGTAAACCTGAACGCCGTCCAGCAGCACCTGGTGATCGCCGGCCGCTCCCCCCTGCAGGTGAAGGTCGGCTAGCGAGAGACTGAAATTAATCCCCATCACAGCATTTATACTCCGGATGGCGTCGGTACTGCCCGAGTATGATCCCCAGCCGGTGAGATTATTCACCTCTTCGCCTTCCGGACTGTAGTAGGGCAGCCGGGGCTGAATACTGGAGACAATGAGGGGTTCCACAAAAACAGGCCGGGCTTCCAGGTAAAAGCGGCTGGGACTGTCGGTTTGAGCGGGAACTAAAATAGTGTCGCGGACCGCCTTGTATCCCACATAGGTGATCGTGACCTCGTATTTACCGGTCAGCAGCGGAGCTATGGTAAAGCGTCCGGCCCCGTTGGTTGAGGTGCCGGTGGAAGCGTCTGCCAGTAAAATATTTGCCCCATCCAGAGGTTCTCCGGTCGACTTGTCATATACGGCTCCTGCAAAGCTCCCGAACTCGGAGGGGGTGCTGGGCGACTTGATGAGCAGAAAAGTTCCTGAGGAGAGCAGGATGTAATCGAGATTCGTTTCCTGCAAAATATCAGAAAGAATATCTTCGGGCAGCTGGTCTTTCGAGATACTGAAAATTTGCTGATCGTTGAGAAGACCGGGGTTGTAAATGAGGTCGATCCCGGTGGTCTCGACCAGCTCCTTGAGTGCCTGTTCTATGGGGACATCCCGAAAGATCATCGTATGCCGTTTGGTCTGGCCGGTATCCTGCGCGGTTATTTTTGTCGCTGCAAAAGCGAGGAACAGCAGCAGGAAAGTCAGTCTTTTTCCGGGGGTCATGGGTACTCTTTTAACGATATTCGATCACAAAACCATTGTTGATGGCACGATAGCTAATTCCCTGGCTCAGGCATATATCCCTGATGATCTGTTCGGCATCTACCTGGCTGGAGTAGTAGATCGTGAGTGAATCCGTAAGAATATCACGCGCAGTTACCTCAATGGTAATATTAAACCGCCGTTCCAGTTCGGGAATAATCTGGTAAAGCGGGCGGTCCTCGAACATAAATCGCTGTTCTGTCCAGGCCATGACCTGCTGAAGGGAAGCTTTTTCAGGTCGTGCGGGCTTGCGCTCGTTCCTGCGCAGCGTGCTCTGTTCTCCCGGGTTGAGAACAATTGCGTTTTCAGCATCTTCAAGTGCCTGGAATGAGAGCTTTCCCTCTGCGAGCGCCACCTTGGTCTCCGGATTCGGCTCCGACGGCCAGGATCGCAGGTTGAATTCCGTTCCGAGTACCGCTATCGAGGCGTTGAACGTCTGCACGGTAAAGGTCTGGCTGCCCTTTTGTACGTTAAAATAGGCCTCTCCCTCCAGTTGTGTATTGCGGTGCGTGATGCCGTACAGCCTGTTGTAGCTCAGCGTACTGCCGCTGTTCAGCCTGACGCGGGTGTCGTCCGGCAGTTGCACGGTTTGCTGACTGCCGTACGGCGCCGTCACCTCGACGGGCAGAAACAGGTAGGATATGCCCGCCGCGACAAGGATGACTGCCGCAGCCGCCCATCTCCAACTCAGGTAAGAGGTGGAAGTTGGGGAGAGAGAAGCGGAGGAGGTTTGTTCCCGGTCCTCCTGTTCTGTTGCCAGGTTTAGTTCTTTTTTAATATGAGCCAGCGCTTCGTCTTTCTCTTTCCGGGAGATTGACACGTTTCCCGCACTGTCGGCTTTTTTCGCCTCTTTCCAGAGCTGTTCAACCGAAGCCCGATCTTCAGGATCCAGTTTTTTCAGCCAGTAGCTGAGTAGTTCTGATATGTGGTTGTCATTGTTCATACCGTGATTCTCTTTGTTCCCTGAATTGCTCATACTGGCCTTTCAACGTGTTCAAGGCGGCCACAATATGGTTGTTTACCGTCCTGGGGGCTACGTCCATAACCTCTGCAATTTCTTCGTGCGTAAGTCCTTCATACCTGCTCAGCTCAAACGCCTGTTTCTGTCGCCGGGGCAGCGCTTCAATCCACCGCTCCAGGTGCCGGGCCAGTGGCAACTCTTCGGGAAGAACGTCAATTTCGGAATCGGGATCAGCCAGCTGAATATCTTCCATTGAAAGAGAGAACTGCCGGTGATCCCGCAGGTAATTCAAGGCGTTGTTTTTGACCATTCGGTAAATATAGGTTTTCAGCGATTGCGAAGGATCAAGGTCAGCCCGGATGTTCCACAGCTTAATAAAGCTGTTTTGCACGATATCCACAGCAGATGGTTTGTCTTTCGTAAACCGCCACGCATACCTGACATAGATCTCAAACGTCTGATCAAATAGCTCATCCAGAGCGGTCTCATCCGACGTGCGCAGCCGGGAGGCCCAATCCGAAAATTGTTGATCAGATACTGAATCCATGATTGCTTTCCTGGCCCTTAGTACACGGGAAGATCAGGGCATGACTAGTTTTTTTCTTAAAGAAGCATTTTCAACGGGAAAACGTTTGCCAACCAGCTGGAAAGCTCAATTTTTTTTGAAGTGGGAGTCTCCCTACCGGCAAGTGTTACCGGGGGATGATAATCTGTCGCAATAAGAAAGCAAAAGCCGTGGGCAGGTATCTGGCAGGAACGCCCCAATCATCCGATCGCTTTGGAAATACGGTTCACCAGGGCTTCAGTAATCGGGTGTTGTTCCCGGGTTTGGGCATCAAAAGGCTCCACAACTACTTCCTCCAGCCGATTGTGGTCGGCCTGCCGAAACCGGTCATACAGTTCCGTCGCCATTTTTTTATAGTCCTGATGGTAGTGAAGCAGATGTGGTTGTTCCTCCGCCTGCAGAGAATGGACGAGGTACAGCGCATTTTTTTTGTCGGGTGACTCTCCCTCTTCGAGCCAGCGAACAGTGGCTTCCGGTGCATAATGGGAGTATTTGGTCCCGGGACTCCGCGTCGCCTGCTCTCTACCGGCTTCCTGGGTTAAAATAACGTCCAGGCCGGTTATACGCTCAATATCTTTCTTGTCGATGTATCCGGGGCGGTAGATGCGAAGAGGCAGTTCAGATATATCGAGTACTGTCGATTCCAGGCCGATCTGGGTTGCTCCCCCGTCGATGACCGGGAGATCATCTCCAAAATCTTCGGTTACGTGGCTGGCTTTGGTGGGGCTGGGCCTGCCGGACTTGTTGGCGCTCGGCGCAACCAGCGGTCCGGCACGAAAAATAAGCTCCTGGGCCAGCGCGTGGCTCGGCCAACGGAGCGCTACGGTGTCCAGGGCGGCAGTGATGAGATCCAACACATTCGGCTTTTTCTTGAAAATCAGCGTCAGGGGTCCCGGCCAACAGGCCTTCATCAGCTTTGTCGCGTGATCCGGGATGTCAGCCGCAAAGTCGTCTACCAGGTTGCGGGATGCGATATGGACAATCAGCGGGTTATCGGAGGGGCGGCCCTTCAGATCAAATACCTGACGGATCGCATCCGGATTCCAGGCGTCTGCGCCTAGCCCATATACCGTTTCAGTGGGAAAGGCCACGGGATGACCATCTGTTAAAATTTCTATCGCTTTTTCAATTGAAACGTTCATGTTATGCGTACCGTGGTACAAGTGATGGATCTGCCGGTGAAATAGCCAGGAATTGAAGTTGTTACAAAATCACTCCAGGTGTTTTTATTCATTGGAAAGTGACGGAGGCTAGTCCGGATTTCTCACCAAGAAATTTGTTTTTCAGCAAGGCGAAGGGCAAAAGGCCGCGCAGACGTACGTTGGTACGTTGAGCAGGTGATTTGTCCTTCAACGCAGCTGAAAGGCCCATTTCGCAGCCTGTTACAGACTGTAATGAT
>NZ_JBINJF010000131.1:0-303 GCF_043951865.1 Halalkalibaculum sp. DA3122 | reverse complement strand
CCCGGCGGGGGCCCAGGCTGCGGGTGCCGACAGGCCCAACATACTCTGGATTTCGGTGGAGGATATTTCCCCGCTGATGGGCGTATATGGGGACCCGGTGGTGGCAACCCCGGTGATCGACCAGCTGGCCGCCGAGGGGTTGATGTATACCAATGCCTTTACCACGGCCGGGGTCTGCTCGCCGAGCCGCACGGCGATTATAACCGGGATGCATCAATCCTCCATTGGGGCCCACCATCACCGCCCGACCCATACCGGCCATGCCCATAAAACGATACCAGACGGTGAGCCGCTGGTCAGCGG
>NZ_JBINJF010000130.1:0-328 GCF_043951865.1 Halalkalibaculum sp. DA3122 | reverse complement strand
AGGAACCAAAAACTCAAGGCGGTGAATGGGGCACCCGCTGCAGCCTGTGCAGGCGTGGATGTTGATGGTCCGTCACGCCGGCTGCCCGCTATCAAAGTCCTCACCGGCAGGGTATCCACCCCCGCCTGCTTCGGCCTCCGCGCCCCATTCAAGGCCGGGAAGGCCAGGTTGTATATTTTGTAGCTCGCTCCCTCGTCAGACAGCACTTCTTCCGGTATCGGAACAATTGCTTGACACGTTCAAACGATCTCCCCTTCGAAATTCATCATTTCTAATCACTGTTGTCCGGGGAAAATAGTAAGAAAATAAAAAAGCGGAGTCGCATTTG
>NZ_JBINJF010000012.1:0-131870 GCF_043951865.1 Halalkalibaculum sp. DA3122 | reverse complement strand
TGTTTGGTTGGTGGTGCTTCCAAAAACTACCGCAAGGCGGGGTCAAATGCGACTCCGCTTTTTTATTTTCTTACTATTTTCCCCGGACAACAGTGCTTCAGAATTGGGAATAATCAGGGCGGAAGTCCATGGACCCAACTTGATTTCAGCCGGCAAAATGATGTATATGGAGATCAGCATGAGAGGTTATTCTTCCGAATTGATAAGAGGTCGGGGAAATATTATTTCCGGATTAATCAATATTCCAGTGTTGGTACTGACAACTGGGAGAGGAAGGAAAAACGATTAGAAAAATTGCGAGAAGTAGTCGATAGGTCCATTCAAAAGACTGATCTGAATCCCGCCAGACCAAGTAATAGAGGTAAAAATGAATCGGAAGTGGCCATATTTTTCTATGAGGAGGGAAATTCAATCAGAAAAATTATTGAACAGATTGATATTCTAGCTTTGAAATTAGCAAAGGCACATTCAAAATTGGTAACATAATTTTATAGGCGAATACACAAAATTTTGCGCTTGACATTATATTCCTCCATGTTTGAATCTACTTTAACTAACAAATTATTAGCTATTCATGCTGTTAGATAACGAACCCAAAAAACGGGATACCAAAGAGAACACCCGAAAAGTTCACAAATGGATTTCAAAGTACATCAATGAAGGAAGCTTTGATTTAGTTACCGGCTATTTCACAGTTGGGGCCTTAGCTTGGTTTTCCAGGCAACTGAATGACCACATGGATGAGTTTCGTTTTGTACTTGGAGAAATTGTACATCAAAATAACGGTAAAGAACAAGCTCTAGATTTACTGAATGAAAACATAACCGTTAATTCTGCTCTTCAGCTTCATCAATTGGCCCGGGAAGCAGTTTCTTTCTTGAAGCAGGATGATGTATTTGCAAAGACGCTTGAGCCAAATTTCTGTCATGCCAAAGTTTATATATATCGATCCACTAATCAGGAACCTCAGCATAATTACTATATCTCTGGTAGCTCCAATCTTACAGAAGCAGGTATTGGTTTAAAAGAGACAAACAATGTAGAGCTGAATGTTGCTGAATTTGGTTCTTCAGCACAATACAAAGAGATGGTCAAATGGTTTGAAGACCTTTGGAATCGTCCTGAAGCCCATAAACAAAAGATAGTTGTTGAAGAAGATGAAGAGGGAAATGAAGTAGAGCGTAAGGTCAATTTCAAACAGTATCTCATTGAAGAAATCGAAAAAATCTTTGAGGAGTATACCCCCAGAGATATCTACTTTAAAATCCTCTATGAACTTTTTAAAGATCAATTGTTAACGGGCCAGGACGATCCCGAGTTTACACGTCAAATGGGGCGACTGGAAAACACTGTTATTTATCAGGCATTATATGAATTTCAGAGAAAGGGAGTGCTAAGCCTCATTAAAATGCTCCAGAAATACAATGGAGCAATTCTGGCTGATGCCGTGGGGCTTGGAAAAACCTGGAGTGCCCTTGCGATACTTAAATACTATCAGCTCCAGGGTAGAGAGACCATTGTATTGTGCCCTAAAAAGTTGGAAGCCAACTGGCGACAATACCTACGCAACCAAGAATCGCGATTTGAGAAAGATCAGTTCGATTACTTTATCCGATTCCATACTGATCTTGAGCCTGATCGTATGGAAAAATATAAAGATCGGGCTGACAAGACATTTACAAATGACAGGCCAAAACTTTTTGTCATAGACGAAAGCCATAATTTGCGCAATGACAAAGGAAAGCGATACCAGTTTCTGATTAACGAGATACTCTCCAAAAATGAGGATATAAAAGTCCTCATGTTAACTGCAACGCCAATTAATAACACCCTTCTTGATATACGAAATCAGTTTAAGCTGATTGTTCAGGGTAAAAATGACGGATTTAAAAAGACACTAGGAATAAGGAATCTGGAGGCACTATTTCGAAATGCTCAGCGGGCATTTAACCAATGGAGTGAGCTGGAAAATGGGCAAATAGGTGAATTAATTGAGAATCTGGATCGTAGGTTCTTCTCTCTTACAGATAATTTGACCTTGGCCAGAACCCGAAAGATGATTGAAGATCGTCAGCCGGAACTGGTCTTTCCTACAAAAGAGAAACCCAGAAATTTGTTTGTTACACCCAAAGAGATTGGGAACTACGAGGACTTCGATGAATTGATAGACCACTTCCCTGAGAAACTTTCCGGCTATCAACCATCTATGTACCTTGAGTGGGAAGACGTCGAGGACACCTTGAGAGATGAAAAGCAGCGTGAGTTTTTCCTGGTTCGGATGATGTATGTACTGTTAGTAAAAAGGTTGGAGTCTTCATGGAAATCATTTCAATCAACAGTCAAGAATATTCTCGATCATCACCAGAATGCACTGGATAAGATTAAAGCTTATCAAAAGATGCAGGGTGATCTGGAGATGGAAGATGAGGATCAGTACGACCTGTTTGAAGAGGATGAAGATGCATCAGATTTGCTGGATAATTTGACTATTGGTAAAAAAAGACCAATTAAGCTTTCTGAGATTGATGAAAATAATATGCTTGATGCATACAAAGAGGATCTGAAGCAGGATATCCAGGAAATGGAAATGCTTAAAGTGAACCTGGAGCGATTCGAAGAGAAGGTATCAAAAGAGCTCTCCCAGCCTAATAATCACCAGAGTATTGATACGAAACTCCAAAAGCTAATCGAAATTATTAAAGGTAAAAGAGCAAGTGGTACAAACAATAACAACCAGAAAGTTGCCATTTTTACCGCTTACAAGGATACCGCTCTGTACCTGTTTCAGCAACTCAAGGCCAGGGGATTTGAAAAACTCGCTGTTGTTTCAGGTGATTATGCCAAACGGTGGGACTCAGATGTAGAATCAAAAAAGTTTGATGCCCTGCTTCAGCATTTTGCACCTTATACAAAACTTTATAAAGGGAAAGAGTGGGACTTTTCACCAAGCCGATCAGATATGGATCCCTTTGAGGAATATGCCGAGTGGTGCGATTGGGTAAAGGATGAGGATCCCAAGACCTATAAAATCTTAAAGGATCCAATAGATCTTCTGATCACCACTGATGTACTCAGTGAGGGCCAGAATCTACAGGATTGTGATATGGTGATAAACTATGATATCCATTGGAATCCGGTACGGGTTATACAGCGGATGGGCCGAATTGATCGGCTGGGCTCTCCCAATAATACCATACACGGTGTTAATTTTTGGCCTACCGACAATATCAATGATTATCTGAATCTACAAGGTAGGGTCGAAAAAAGGATGGCCGCTATGAAGTTAGCTGGTTCCGAAGTTCACATGGAGTTTTCGGAATCGTTTAAACAGATGGCCGAAGATGAAAAACTCGAGCGAAAGCAGAAAGATCGTATGCTGGAACAGATGCAGACCACCTGGGAGGATATTGAAGTTAGCGATCAGGGTCTTGGTTTTGATGATCTATCCCTGGAAAGATATCGGCAGGACTTATTCCAGGAGCTCAAGGACCATGAAAAATTTTATCAATTAATGCCGCGTGGCGTTTTTAGTGGATTTAAAAAGGATGGAGAACATTGTCCCGAATCGGGGCTCATTGCCCTGTTGGGATATCCCTCCAAACCACCCAAAAGCACAGACTTTTCTTACACCTACTTTGACCTGATATATGTAGATAAAGACGGCAAAAGTGTCCATATGAATCAGAAAGAGATTTTAGATGCTCTCACTGTTCACAAAGATAAGCCCAGATTTGTACCCAATGAGATAGATAGAGGAGATGCTGCAACAATCGAATCTCTTTCAAATACGATTAGAGGCTGGTTACATAATCAGATCGTTGAAGAAGTTGAACGAGAGGATGGCACGAAGCAAAAACGGCTGGGAGGCGGTGCAACAGACCTGGTTCAGAAATTACAAAAAGGCGATCAATCCGCCATGGAAACAATTAAAAGTGATCAAAGCCTGGAAGAGAAGTATGATGCAGGGAATGTGGATCTTGTAGGATGGTTTGTAGTCTCCTAAATGCCGGTTTTTCTGGTCGCCGTCCTTAAAACCTTGTTTATAAACTTATTTTTAGTTATTAACTGCATAAGTGGACGGAATTCATCCAGTTATGCAGGTGAGAACTAAAATGGGCAATACAAATACATATGAATATCTGGGGAGTTACCTGGATCGCTTGCGCTCCCAGGGGCGCTATACCTTTACCGGTGATGAAGTACGATCTGAATTCAGTTTAAATGATGAGGCCTATCAAAAAGTTATTCAGCGGCTTTTGGATAAAGATCGAATCGCCAGGCTGCGTCAGAATTTTTATCTGATCATTCCTCCCGAATATGCAGTCCGTCAAACCTTGCCTCTTGGCTATTTTGTGGATGACTTAATGCAGTTCCTGGACAGAAAATACTATGTGGGGCTTTTGACCGCTGCCATGTATCACGGTGCGGCACACCAGCAGCCACAACAGCAGTTTGTGATAGCGGAGCCTCCTTATCTTCGGCCGATTAAAAACCAGCGGCAGTCCATTCTCTTTTGCATGAAAAAAGAATGGGATGTGGCAGACGTTGAACAACAAAAAACCGATGCCGGATTTATTAATATTTCCAACCCCTCTCTTACGGCTCTGGATTTGGTATTTTACGTGGATAGAATTGGAGGGTTTAACAGGACTGCTACGGTGTTATCTGAATTAGCTTCAGAAATCAATGTCGATAAATTGACAAGAACTGCACAACGATTTAAGCAAACAACGATACTGCAGCGCCTGGGGTATCTTCTGGACAGGGTCTTGCATAAGATCGATCTGTCTGACGCCCTGTATGAGGCTCTTGATCAGCGTAATTTTTATCCCACCCCGCTAAATCCCGGTACAGAAACTGAAAACAAACAGGCCCCCAACATCTGGAAGGTAATACCAAATATTGATGTAGAGGCAGAACTATGATACCAAGAGCTTACATTGACGCGTGGCGATCTACAGCTCCATGGCAACAGGATTCCCAGGTTGAGCAGGATCTGGTTATTTCTCGTGCCCTTATTCAGATATTTTCGCATGACTTACTGAGAGAGCACTTAGCATTTAGAGGCGGTACGGCATTACACAAGTTATTCTTGCATCCACAAGCCAGGTATTCAGAGGATATCGATCTCGTCCAGTTAAAAGAACAACGTATCGGTCCTATACTCAAGGCTATTAGAGATCAACTGCAATTCCTTGGAGGTGAAGATGATCGACAGGTAGAGTCAAGTGACCATAATTGGACGATTTATTACTCTTTTGAGACGGAAAATCCTCCTCCACCTGAAATGCGGGTTAAAATTGAGATAAACACCAGAGAGCATTTTAACATACTGGATCTAAACGAGATAAATTTTTCCATAGATAATCGCTGGTACTCTGGAGAAACAGATATTATCACCTACCAACCCGAAGAACTGCTTGGCACCAAGCTGCGGGCGTTATATCAACGCAAAAAGGGACGAGACCTGTTTGACCTGCACTATGCACTTTCGCATCTTGAAGTCGATACTGATAAAATTATTGATTGCTTTCGGGAGTACATGAAACAAAATGACATAAAGCCACCTACCGGAAGAGAATTTGAGCTGAATATGCAAGAGAAGATGGAAGACCGGGAGTTTACCGGTGATATCGAAGCGCTTCTCCGTTCAGGCATTGAATACGATCACCACCAGGCTTATGATCATATCCATAAAAAACTAATCCAGAATATCTGAACAATACCACCATGAAAGAGATTCTGCAGCAATTCGGGGAAAAAGATTTTAATGAAGCTCTGACTCTTTTTTTTGAAAATTTAGATATCCCGATCCATGGGATTATTAAACAGCCGGGTCCCTTGGAGGGATTTTTGAACCCTGAAAAAGTAACCTTGCCAAGTGGCTTATCACCTAAAGTGGGTGATGTCTATCTCCAGGGAATGGTTAGTGAAGAAGCTTTTCAGGATCCGGAGCGAGAAGATAAAATGGATCCGGAAGAATTGGATGAAAAGGTTGAGGGCGAAGGACAAGAATACGACGGTATTTTGCTGTTTGGGGTTGAACTCAAAGAAGAGAAGCCCACGAGAACTACGATGGCAACGATTACCCGGTTGCTAAACCGTTCCTACAACTATATTCCTGTTGTGGTAGTCTTTAAATATGGTGGACGCCTGGCATTTGCCAATTGTGAGCGGCTAAAATATAAGCAAGCGTGGCGGGAAGGCGAAAAAGCGGGAAAAGTAAGCTTATTGCGGGATGTAAATTATGATAATCCGCATTCAGCGCACTTACGCATACTGCATACACTTACGGTTGAAGGAATACGGGAGAATGATCGCCGAAATAAGGTCGAGAACTTTGAGGATCTCTACCGGGCATGGATGCGGGTATTTAACACCGACGTTCTTAACGAGCAGTTCTACCGCGATTACCAACAGCTATCGGTTAAACTGATTCGTCATATACACCCTGATCAAATAGCAAACAAGGTCGATGCCCACCAGGGTGCTCTAAACCTGCTAAACCGGATGATGTTTATCTATTTTTTGCAGGAGAAGGGCTGGATGATGGATGACCAGAACTTTTTGCATCATTTCTGGCAGGATTATCAGCAGCATGGTGATGAAGAAGACACCTTCCATGAAAACTGGTTGAATAAGCTATTCTTTTCAGCCTTCAATGGTAAAGCATATAAAGATCCGGACCTGTTTACGCACCTGCCGGAAAAATATCACAGTGCTATCCTGGAATTTCCATATCTAAATGGAGGGCTTTTTACAAGGAATCCCGAATACGATGACTTTCTATTGCCTGACCAGCTCTTTGAAGCGATCTTTGAATACCTGGAGAGTTACATCTTTACCATCAGTGAGGATACCGCTGAGGATATCAACCTGGAAATCAATCCTGAACTGCTGGGTAAAATGTATGAAGGAATGATTAACGCCACCGACCTGGATGACCTGGAGGCGGAGAATGGGATTGTATATACCGAGCGACCGGAGATTAACTTTATGACCCGTCGCAGCTTTGTTGAGGTACTGGATGAGAAGCTGGAGGAGGCGGTAACTCGCGAATTTCTATATCATTTCATATTCGACAAGCAGGATGCTAAACAGGAACTTCTTGAGAAATACAATCCTAACGCTGAGAGGTTAAAAGAGGCTATTCTCTCTGTACGGGCTTGTGATCCGGCCTGTGGGTCTGGATCTATGCTGCTGGGGGTAATCCAGCTCCAGATGGAGTTACTGCGAGCTTTGGATGAGTGGCAAGGACAGCCGCATACTCCGCGCGATGACTTTGAACTGAAAAAGCAGTTGATCTCCGAAAGTATTTATGGAGTGGATATCAAAGAGTGGGCCGTCCGCATTGCAGAACTTCGTCTTTGGCTGTATATGATAGCAGAAGCTGAATTTACTACGGAAGAGCTCACCCAATCTCCCTTGCTACCGAATCTTGATTTTAAGATACGTTGTGGGAACAGTCTGTTACCCAAACTGGGGACGCTCGATTTTGATATTAAACAGTTGCTTAAGGGACGAGATAAGCGAAGTGGCGCTACTCGTAAACTGCACGAATTTATTAAACGAAAGAAACAGTTTATCCGAAATGAATTGCCTGACGAGACCTATGAGTCTTTGAAAGATCAGGAGGTTCGGGCGATTACCAGTTTTGTGCAAGAGTTAGTACAGGAAAAAAGTGCCCAGCTTTCCAAGCTGAAGTCTCGCAAGCAGCAGGATATGTTTGGGGATAAAGAGGAGGACTTTTTTAAGGAACAACGACAACGGTTGGAAGAAGAGATTGAGGGGCTGAAAGAAACGCAGACCAAAATACGTGAGACCGGTCGTCTGCCCTTTAGCTATGACATCGATTTCATGGAAATATTCTTGACAGAAGATGACCCGGGCTTTGATTTAATTATCGGGAATCCGCCTTATGTACAACAGGAAGATATTTTACCTCCTGAAGATCCTGAATATTTAGAGCATTTATTGAAAGATGAAAATGCTGATGAGAAAAGAGAAGTAAATAAAGCCTACAAAGAGGAGTTGAGTGATAAAGTATTTGATACGTATCCTTTTCTGGGAACCACAATCCGAACAGAAATAGATGGTACAAGAAGGACAATTCCTTTATATGGGAGAAAGGTCCCTGGACGTAGTGATCTTTATGTATATTTTCAGCTTTTATGCCCACAATATCTCAATAGCGAAGGGACTTTTTGCTTTATTATTTCTAACTCTTGGCTAGATGTGGATTATGGTAGTTTTATCCAACATTTCTTTTTAAAACACACTAAACTCATTGCCATTTATGATAGTAATGTTCGTTCATTTTCAGCTAAAGTAAATACCATTATTTACCTTCATTCAGCATTAAAGAATACTGAATTATCAGAGAGAGAATATAAAACTTTAGATCCTGTTGGAAATGGAGTCAAATTTATAATGAACAAAACAAACTACACTGATGCTGCCTATGCACCTGTTTTAATAGAACAAGAAAATTGTTCTCAGAATACATTTCGTGATTTTTATCGAGTCGTATTACAATCACAAGAGGAGTTGTATCAAAATGGTTATGACGAAGATAGGTACAAATATATAGGCGATAAATGGGGAGGTAAGTACTTGCGAGCTCCTGAAATTTTCTACCAGATAATTGACCAAAGAACTGATAGATTCTGTGCCTTAAAGGATATTGCAGATGTAACATCTGTTAGTTGGTCTAGGATGGGGTACAATTCGGAAGTTATAATATCCAATTCAAATGATACTACTGATGCAGATAGAGAAGTTTTAAAATCTCCAAGAGATCTAAAGACTATATCAGTTAATAATTCTAACCTCAGATATTCCTTAAATATAATACCAGAAATTGAAAACAAAGTAGAATTTGCAGACTTGCTTTGGGTCGATTTGAGAAATGATAAGCATGTCTGCCACTTTTGTGAAGAAGAAATTGCTTTTACACATAATTTTCATGGCATTAGGGAAGTAGAGACAAATATAAATGGACTTTGCTATTTCTTGAATTCTTCGCTTGCTGCATTATTTGTTGAAACAATTGGTAGAGGAAATTTGGGTGAAGGGGCCATTAGAATATTAGTTCAAGATCTAAAATTTCGATTTCCTGTGCTACCTGATGTTCCAGACTTAGAAGTAAATGGTTTTTTTACGAGAGAACAGAAAAATATTTTTGAAGAAATTGGTATTGATCCTGATAAACCGATAAGAGATCAAGAACCAAAACCTATTGAAGATCGACGAGAGGTAGATGAATATATATTCAGGCTCTTAAATTTGACTCCAGAAGAACAGGATGAAGTTTATTGGAGTCTAGCAGAACTTGTTAAACAGAGATTAGAGAAAGCTGCAAGCCGGTAGTTAACTTCTTTATTTAGGCCATTTCCAACTTTATAAATGATTCTTTATGAGACGCATTAAGTTACTAGACAGAATCAATGTTCTATTGGCAAGATTTACCACCGAAGTTAGAGGCCATAGCTCTATGGGATTCACTGATATCCATAAGGCTTCAGAAAATGTATTATTACCACTATTCAAAATTATTTATGAGCTGCCGGATCTGCGAAATTTAAATACAGAGATCTCCAACCATCCTGCGGTTGATTTAGGTGACAAAAAAAGAAGAGTAGCATTTCAAATCACCTCAAAATCAGGGATTGGCAAAATTGAATCTACCTTCCAAACATTCTATGCCTCTAATCTGGAAGAAGAGTACGACACTGTAATATTTTTCTTCCTAAGCCCCAAGAAGAGTAGCTATTCAAAAGAAAGAATTAATGAAATTGTGGGATCGAAAATTAATTTTGACCCGGGCTCACATATCAAGGATTTTGATGATTTGCTAAATGATATTAGTCAAAAAGAGACTCCTGTAATAGGAGAAGTTTTAGAAAAGCTGGAATATGAGTTCGGGGAAAGTAAAAAGCGCTACAAAATAAACTATGACAGTTTAAGTAGAAATGAACTCTTGTATCCCAATCTTCTTAAAGTTCATTTTCCAGATGAACTCTACGTTGCAGACTATAACTATGAGAGGAAAAAAGTAATAAAAAACTCAAAGGATACTGCACGTTCAGTCTGGTATACTTCACCAGAAAGGGAAGTGGCCAAAGCAGCTATGCATCAAAAAGGGCTTCATTTTTCTAACGACTGGATTGTCCATAATAAGCAAATAATAACGTTTCATGATTTAACGGATGAGAGTTTACCATTATCACAAATTTGTGATCTTGGAACCGCCACAAGGTTAACACCCAGTGCGTTTTATAAGGTTGACCGGGATTTAGAAAACGTATTTAAAAATCTTCTTTGGAGATGCCTGCAACAAATGCTGTATAAAAATGGTGTGTCGTATCAGCATGAAGTTGGTATTTTCATTTTTACGGCTATGGAAGAGGAGGAGGTTAGAAAGGAAGAATGGAGGCTAAAAAGAAAAAGTGAACGAACAGTCTATCAAAAGAAAATGCGAGATGATAAACCTGACAAAGTTGATGTATGTAATCACTTAGCTTTTGATACAAATTTCGAACTGCTCAATGATACCTGGTACATGCTCGTTAAACCAGATTGGTTCTTCAGCTATAATGGTTATAACAAATCTTCTAAATCTGCTGATAAAGTTAAATACAAAAAGAAGAAAGAGAACAATAAACAGGTGTATGAACATTTCAATTTTATATCCTATTTCTTGAGGAATATTCATGAGAAACAGCCTGACATGTTTGATGAAGTTGAGGAATCCAGCGAGAAATACTTTTTGAGATTTAAGAGCATGAAACCGTTAGATAATGCTCCTAATATCAATGATAAGAAGTGGTTAGAGAAAGAACCCAAAGAGAGGAAAAACGTTTTTGAGCAAGGTCAAACTGAAATGGTATTATAAATGGATATTGATTTAATAGATGAGCCAGAGCTAGAATTTGGTGGTGATACGTATATCTGTCCACGTCTAGGGATAACGGACTATGATGTATTTGATTCAAACTTTGAAGACAGGAGAAGCAAAATAAATGTAGCGGCAGTTGGGACTGCAGAATGCCTTGAACAGTTAGATGAATGGTTAGAACGATGCAAAAAATATATCCCTCCTAAGCCCGGAAACAAACAGCCCAGACTATATCCTCCATTCCCTGGCTTTCACAAAGATTCTGGATTTAAGGCAGAACTAATATTTACGGATCGGCTATCGAAAAGAATTCTAAGCGGCGAAAAAGATCGTATTGTTAAAAATGAACATGCACGACAGAGGATCAAATATGCTGTTGATGTGTATATGTCTAAAATTGAGTTCTTGGCTGAAAATAGAAATCCAGATGTAATTGTATGCATTCTTTCTGATGATTTTGATGGTCTAATCGACAAAACAGTAAATGAAGAAATTGATGAAAATGGGGATGAGGAGGAACAGGATGAGACGTTAGAAATGAATTTCAGAAGGGCTCTCAAAAGCAGAGCCATGAAATTCAGAATTCCTCTTCAATTAGTGTGGGAAAAGAATTTGACGGAGAATCCCAGCAACAGTCAAGATGATGCTACGAGGGCATGGAATTTCTGTACTGCTTTGTATTTCAAGGCAAGTCAAACCGTTCCCTGGAGACTACCACAAAAAGACCAAAAGGCGGTATGTTTTGTAGGTATAGGCTTCTATCGAAGTAGAGATAAGGAGACGTTACATACCAGCTTGGCCCAGGTATTCGACGAGATGGGTAAGAGCGTTATCCTGAGGGGTACTCCGGTAGAGAAAAGTGAGGATGATAGAAGACCTCATTTAACGAAAAATGATGCTACAGAGTTATTGACCAAGGCTTTGGAGGAATATGAAGCGGCAATTGATCATTTACCCGCACGACTCGTACTTCACAAATCATCAAATTATAATGAAGATGAAATTACAGGATTCAGAGCTGCGGCAGATGAAAAAGGGATCAAGTTTGTAGATCTAATAACAATTATGGATTCCGAATTCAGATTCCTGAGGAGTAAGCAATACCCTCCAATTAGAGGGACAAAGATTCAGCTTACCGAAGATAGGCACATACTGTACACAAGAGGCTCCGTACCTTACTATGAGACGTACCCCGGAATGTATATTCCACAACCATTGGAAGTTCGCATAGTTCAAAGTGAAGAATCATCCCTCACCATTTGCAAGGAGATTATTGAATTAACAAAGATGAATTGGAATGATACCCAATTTGACGGGAAGTATCCGATAACTATTAAGTGTGCTAGAAAGGTTGGCCAAATAATGAAGTACCTTGGTGAAGGGGATCGTCCAGAGATTAGTTATCGATTTTACATGTAATACATTAATCTTTAAATGATCAATTAACCAAAGAAGAACGAAATGGAGTCTATTGGAGCGTAGCCGAGCTTATAAAACAGCGGTTAGACGGCGTTAAACAGGGACAAAGTAGAAGATGGGTACATTATATGGGTATGAACTCAAAAGATATAGGTGTTCAATTAATAAACGGATTCCTTGAGACCGAACTTGCTGCCTTTAACGATCAATACAGAGAGGCAGATTCTTTATCCTCGCAATATCGTAGAAGTTTTTCGATAGCTTGGGTCTGCTACTTCTTGGAGCCGTGGGTTTCCGATTCGTTTAAAAAAGCCCTTTCTGCATTTGTCAGCAATGTTATGGACGAGGAGGATTACGATACATTTGGTTGGCAGCGGATTCCATCGCTACAGGCGGCATCATTTCTGCTAACTGCAAATGAAGAACACCGGGATGACTTGCTGAAACATATTAGTTGTGGCCAATCAACCGTCCGGCCCTTTATGATTCGAAGTGCTGCGCTTATTGCTCCACTTCTTTCCTTTAATAACAAATATCTAAAACGTGCGGCAGAAAAGAATATAGAAGTAATTCATGGTTATTATGAGGAGAGTACCGTGCTATATCTTTGTACAGACGGTGACAGAGAACAAAAAAAGCGATGGGCATTAACCTTCAAAAAGAAAGCCAGGGCGCAACAGGTTGAAGCATTTCAAAGGTTTTTTGAAGAGAATAAAGACTACAGGAACACTTTCTTTGCCGATGAATTCGCGGAGGCCAAATCCTACTTCATATTTAAACTCTTTTCGAATCCTGTATTAAGTAAATACCAATCAGCAGGTGAACCATTCAATCCGTCAGAGAATTTTAGCAGTTTAACTGAAAAAGAGAACAAACATCCTCTTTCCAAAGCCCACATCGATTTAAGCTGTTTAAAAAAAGAGAAGACTGGATTGTTTAAAGAAGAAAATCAGTGATTATGGTAGAAAAAAACCAAGTACAACAGTTAGAAGAAATACTTCGCAATAAAGACATCAACATCTGGCGCTTGGCTGATTCGGATGAATGGTCTACAATGAGGGAAAAAAATCTTTTGTCATTCAATTGGCTTGATCCGGAAATAAACTATTCAAAAATCGATCTGGATAATTTAGATCGCGGGAAATGGTCCATTCGTCCCTGGGTTAAAGAGTTGTCCGTAGGTGATATCATTTTTGTAATGAACAAAAATAGCTACTGTGGTATCGCAAAAGCAAAAACGACTTATAACCATGATGGGCCACATGTTGCTATAGGAACAACTAAAATTAAACCGGCAATTGAAGTTGAGTATTTGCATGAAGTGGAAGAGCCAGTACCTCACAATATTTCTACGCATAACAACCCTCGAACATTTGCAGACATAGACAAATATAATTTTGGCTTAGACAATGTACTAGAATTTCTACAGCAAGAATTACCAGAGGCTATTGAAGCTTTAGAAAAGTATGTTATTAACGAGCATGGTGATAATAGAAAGCAGGCAGTTCAGCAGCTAAAGCAATTTGAGAAAGAAGAAAATGTACTACTGTTTGCTGAAATAGTTCGGGAACTTTACGATGATTTGAATGAACCCAAAGCTTCTCCTCGAATCGCTCTTACTGTTCCTCAAAATCGTAATAGGTTTTCGTTAAATCTTAATAACCGGCATTACCTCGGATTACGCAATCATAATGGGGAAGATGAGTTTCTTATTACACTGGATAGGCCAGATTATGAAAACCTATTAGAAGATAAAGAATATAAAAATAAGTTAAGGTTACTCCCCGATGATAGATCAACTTTTGCTGAAAAGAATGATTTAGTTGATGCAATTATAGTAGTAATATCTGCTGATTTTCTGAAAGAAAAGCAAAAGCTGTTTACTGATTTTTGGCTCCGCAGTGCCTACCGATACCATGATGCTATGGAACGGTCCCCCTATAAAAAGTATCACAACTCTTTTTTACAGTATCTTATTTTCGATGAAGATAGATTGCACTATTATTGGGAAAATAGCGATCAAATTGATTCAATTGACAAAGTTGCAAAAAGACTATTGTCATCAATTGGAGAGGTATTTCCGAATTTTAAAGGCTTCACGGATCCACGGTTTATTGAGGAAGAAATTACCTATAAACAACGGATTATTCGGGATGCTCAAGAACAGCTTTCAAGTGAGAATATGCGAGAGTTGTGGCAACAACAAAAAGATTTTAAAGAAATATATGATCGAATTTTAGGTATTGGTCGGCATAAAGATAATAACCTGCTTTATAAAGGCACGCCCCGCACCGGTGACCTTGCTATTTTACATGATCCGAATTTGGATGTTGAATCCTTCGCTGATGCTATTTTGCATTTGGTAACTCACCATGGGGTTGAAATGGGTAATGAAAAGATTGATCTGTTCTGTGACTGGGCTGAAGAGCAGGGATTGCCCAACAAATGGACGTTTGCAACCTATTATCTTTTCGTAACCAATCCCGAAGAAGAACTATTTATTAAGCCCACGGAAGGGAAGCAATTCCTGGAAATGCTTGGCAAAGGTGACCTGTGGCACCACCGCCCCACGGGAGAACTGTACAAAACCATTAAGGACGATCTACAAGCAGTAGGGGAAGCCCTTCCATTCGAGGTAAACCGTGGTTTTCTGGATCTGCAAAGTTTTCTGTGGTCTGCCCTGGCAGCAGATGATGATAAATTCGAAAAGTCAAAAAAATATCTAAAACAGTTTTCAGAAGTAGCCGACAAACATTTTTCTCAAAAGTCAGACTTCTTGGTACCGCGATACCAGTTTTTCCAGGACTTTTTTAAACGAGAGAACCTGGAGCAGGCCGAGTGGAGTGATTTTCAAGAGATGGGCGAAAAAGTGCATGCATTGGCAACTAATGCCCTGGCACTGAAGCGAGCTTTTGGCGATCCCAATCACGCGATAGAGCGTTATCGCAAGTCATTCATCTATTTGGCATACGGCGAAGATTCATTGGCTGAAAGAATCAATAACATACTTGATAAGGAGAGTGAGTATCATCTAAAGTATTTGGCCGAATCATTTTACGGTGAGCTAGTCGGTTATCTGTACCCCGAAAAGTATGTGTTTTATAACCGCAGGGATAAAGAGGCTACAGCTTTTTTAAAGCTGGATGTTTCTCGCGAACGCGGTGAATCGTTCGGTGATTTTTTTGTTCGCTACAATGAAGAGATAGCATCTCTTGTAGGTCTGTACGAAGAGATCGTTGGACAACGGACAGAAACAACCGTTCCGCTGGAGTTGGATCAGTTCTTTAGCTGGTTGTATGAGAATCACGTGTCTGAAGAGCCTGAAATTGACGATGAACTTAAACCTGATCAAGAAGCTAGAAATTACTGGTGGCTTAATGCGAATCCAGATATCTGGCAGTATTCGGAGAGGGATATTGGAGAAGAACAGTCATATTATTCACACAATGACGACGGAAACAAGCGCCGCATTTACCAATATTTTCAAGAGGTACAACCCGGAGACCTCATTATTGGATATGAATCAAGATCTGTAAAAAGAGTAAAGGCCATATTAGAGGTAACTGAAGCTCTTTTCACAGATGATGAAGATCGAGAAAAATTTTCATTTGCGATAAAGAAATTTACACCTAATCAACCGGGTTGGAATCAATTAAAATCGATTCCCGAGCTGGAAAATTGCTCTGTCTTGAACAACAATCAGGGTAGCTTATTTAAACTAACTGAGGACGAATTTTGGACAATTCATGATCTAGCCTTTAATGGCATCGAACCTTATGATTCTTACAGCATGGATGATGCCTTAGAGGAAGTTTTTATCAAGGAAGATCAACTTCAAAATATTCTGGATTTACTGGAATACAAGAAGAATATCATACTGCAGGGGCCTCCAGGTACCGGCAAAACGTTTTTGGCCAAAAGGCTGGCTTGGTTGATGTCTGGTATAAAAGATCCTAACCGTATCGAGGTGGTACAATTCCATCAGTCATACTCATATGAGGATTTTATCAGGGGATATCGTCCCACGAAAGATCACTTCGAACTGAAAGACGGTATCTTTATGCAGCTGTGTAAACGTGCAAAATCGGATCCTGAAAACAAGCCATATTTCTTAGTCATCGATGAGATAAACCGTGGAAATCTGAGTAAAATTTTCGGAGAGTTAATGATGCTCATCGAAAAAGATAAGCGAGGAAAGGATTTTACAGTTAAGCTTCCATATAGAAATGATGAAGATGAACCCGATTTTTATATCCCAAAAAACCTTCATTTAATTGGGACAATGAATACGGCCGACCGTTCGCTCGCAATGGTGGACTATGCACTACGTCGAAGATTCGTGTTCATTGACATGATGCCCAACTTCGGAGATAAATTTCAGGCCCATCTAAAAGACAAAGGCATAGATGATCATATGATTGATACAATTGTTGAACGGATGGCCGAATTAAATAAGAAAATATCCGATAAACAAGAACTTGGACCTGGCCCCGGATATCAAATTGGCCACAGTTATTTTTGTGGTACAGAGGACGGAGACGAAGATTGGTACAAAAATATAGTCAGGTTTGAGATCATCCCACTACTAAAGGAATACTGGTTTGATAAACCGACAAAAGTGGAAGAAGTTGAAGAGCAGCTCCTAACGATATGAAACAAGTTCCTGTCCAAAATATCTACTACCTGTTAAGCTATGCCTGGGACAAGCTGGATGAAGCGGAGTTAACCAAAGCCGGAATTGACGATTTCGAGGAGATTGCTAATTTGCTGGGTAAAGTGCTGGCCAACGGATGTAGCTTCCTGTTCAAACGGGGACTTTATCGAAATTATCGACAAAAAGAGGAAGAGATACCGGGTATTCGTGGGAAGCTCTTAATAAATGAATCGATAAGCGGCCTGTCATTTCAAAATAGAAAGGCATGGTGCCAGTTTGACGAGCTGAGTCACAATGTTCTACCCAACCGAATTCTAAAGTCCACTGTGCGCCGGCTCTTACAGATGGATGAAATTGAAAACAGTTTGCATCTAGAACTAAAAGAACTTTATTACCGGTTTTCTGATGTAGAAGAAGTTCTACTGGAGTTACATCACTTCACGAAAGTACAAATTCATCGGAATAATGCTTTTTACGGGTTCCTGATCCAAATTTGTCGCCTAATATTTGAATCTTCAGCGTTGGATGAATCTGGTCAAAAGTATCAATTCCGGGACTTCACCAGAGACCATCAAAAACTAGCCCGCCTCTTCGAAGCTTTCGTCTTTAATTTTTATAGAAAGGAACAAGATCGCTACAAAGTTAAGAGTCCCAGTTTTTCATGGCCATTTAAATCAACTATTGAAGCTCATAATGAGCTTTTGCCCTCAATGTTTACCGATATTGTGTTGGAAGACGATGAGCGTATCATCATTATCGATACCAAGTTTTATTCAAAAACAATGGCACGGCGCGAAGATTTAGGCTCTATCTCGTTTAAGTCGCCCAATATGTATCAGATATTTGCCTATATGCAGCATATTCCTAATCCGAAGAATAAAAAGATAGAAGGCATGCTGCTTTATCCGGATGTAGGTGATACTATTCATGCTACTTATACCTTGAATAAGCAGATATTAACATTCAAAACGGTAGACTTGGACCAAGAGTGGAAGAAGATTGAGAATGAGTTGATGGATCTTCTTGATCTTTTGCAAGTAAATGCTGTATAAGCTCTCGATTTTACTTTTGTAGCCATTTAGGATACGAGGAGTTGAGACCTTTTAAATGTAAAATGAGTAATTTTGTGCAGTTATACTGGAAAAATAAATGTTGAGGTCAGTCGTCGTATTCTGGAAGAATATGAAAATGAAATAGAATATTACGCTTTTCATGGCAAGTAGTTGTCACAAATCCCGGAATTAGTAAATGAGCAACCTTCCTAAGCTTTTTGGAATGGAACCAAGAGAATGTGTACCAATCATATAAATGTACCTTTTAGTTCAAAATCCCAGAATTACTATAACAATCATAACATAGCGGTTTTCTAAAGCTGGTATATTCTCTCCCTCCGCATAGATGGCAAAAATTTTCCTCATAATCCGGATTATTGAATTCATTCCAGATGGAATAACAATTTTGACAATATGGCCTTTTAGGATTTGGTGGAATACTGGACTCACATCGTATACAATACGCTAATTCTTCATCATTTCGACATTTCTCACGGAGGCGGGATCTAATAACCTCAGATGTATTCATAATGGAATAAGCCTCCTGCCGGGCTTTTTCAAACAGTTCGGTATCTTTTACTCTATCAATATAAATGCCCATTTCTCGATTATTTCGTTCTGAAAAGGCATACATATTCATGGATCCTATTACCATGTTATTTTCATTAAAGTAACATTTTGCATGAAGGTTATCGCAGTATAGGAGCTCCAAGTAAGAGAATTCGGCCAAAGCATAGAACTCACGGTTTTTCATTCTCTCTTTTCCAAAAACTATGGTGGTAATTACTCTTCTTTGAGTAGATTCATATAAACGGTTGTAAAAAGTATCTGAAAGCTGGTAATAAGGAGAAATTAAGTAGAGTTCTTTTTTTGCGTAGTTAATTATTTCCTCAATTCTCGATGCAATACCTTTGGTAGTCAAAAATTCTGCCATACAGATGATATTTTTTCAAAATTTAGCCAAAGGTAGAAGCGCATTTGGCTAAATGCAACGCCAGAATGGATAATTGAAAAAAAATTGGGAGATCTTGATATGAACATAGAAACTTATTTAACGGAAACCATTGAGCAAGCAGTGAGAAAAGTTATTCGAGAAGAACTCGAAGAATTTAAACAGGAAGTTATACATGCCATTAATTCTAAAAGTCAGAATGTAACCGAGAATGGGAATAAACCAGAAAGTAGAATCATCAGGCCCAAAGAACTGGCCAATATGCTTTCGATAAGCATTTCGACAATATATAAAATGCAAGGTGATGGTCAACTTCCAGCCAAAGTTAAAATTTCAAGTCATGCAGTCGGTTGGTTGAGATCAGATATTGAAGAATGGTTAAGTAGTAGAAAACAAGATGAATAGAAAGTAAGCTATGGTCATTTTAGGTAAAGTATTTATGAAAATCGATTATTTTGATCCCCTAATTATTCAAAACGATTAGAAAAGAGGCTATTTCACAAATGAATAGTTACTTGGTTGGATAGAATTGCATACATTAAAGAATAAATATACATAATTCTATCCTCATGTCTGTATCTGAATCCAAAATAGATGAGGCCATAAGACTATTTAAAAAACACGGTGGTGTACTACGAACCAGCGAAGCAGAGGAAATAGGAATTCATAACCGGACGCTGTACCATATGCACGATCAAGGTTATGTTGAGAAACTTGACCGTGGTATATACAAACTGATAGAAAAAGAAATAGCACTTTCCCATCTTGGCCTGGTTATAGTGGTAAAGAAAGTTCCGCAAGCCAAAGTATGTCTAATTTCCGCCTTGGATTTTCATGATATGACTACAGCAATACCCCATCAAGTTCATATTGCTATACCCCGAACCAGCCGGGATCCTGTACTCAAACATCCACCCATAAAAACCTATCGTTTTTCTGGTCCAAGTTTGAATCATGGTGTAGAAAAACACAACCTGGATGGAAACATAGTCTCCGTTTACAACCCGGCAAAAACGATTGCTGATTGTTTTAAATTCCGGAATAAAATTGGATTGGATATTGCAATTGAAGCACTTAAAAACGGAATAAGAGAAAGAAAAGCCAGCTATAATGAAATTCTGGAATATGCTGAAATATGTCGTGTTAGAACTGTTATTAAACCTTACCTGGAGACCGTTGCACATAGTTGAGCTTTACTGACATGTATCGTCCTTATATTCATTTGTTCATTTCTGATCTGTGTTCACGTTCCGTGAACAATTACTATTCATGAACAAATGGTTAAAAAAAATCAATTTTTGTCAATGTTTTGTTGACTTATTTGCGAAAATTTAAACTCGCATGCTGCAAGAGCTATCAAATTATTGTCAAAATATTCTCATATTTGACAATAATTTGAAAATAACCATGGCTGAAACTTTCTATATAGAAGAATTAGAAAATCGATTTAGGGACCAAACAACGGTCTCAATAGAAGAGTTATATCAATTTTATAAAGAAAAAGAACCAAGCTTACCCCGAAGCACATTAAGGTGGCGTGTTTACGAGTTAAATAACAAAGGCATTCTTAGCAGAGTAAAGAGAGGTGTATATAAGCTTGGATCAGAAATTAGGGAATGGAAGCCAGAAATATCCAAGGAGTTAAAAACAATTGCTTCTAAGCTCAATAATGAATTCCCATACCTCACCTATTGTATTTGGTCAACAAAGTGGCTTTTAAATTTTACACAGCATTTGCCCACGAAATATTTTACTCTCGTTGATGTAGAACGAGACACGGAAGAATCGGTTTTTTATTATCTACAAGATATTCGAAAAGATTCCGAGGTGTTTCTTAAGCCCAGCAGAGATGAAGTGCAGAAATATTTGGGTAGTTCAGAAAACCCTTTAGTAGTCCGTCCGCTAATTAGTCAGTCTCCCTTAATGATGGTAAATGAAGTCCAGGTTCCTAAGTTGGAGAAAGTAATGGTTGACCTAGTAGCAGACGAGGTTTTATTTAATGCTTTTCAGGGAAATGAGCTTAAGACTATATACAACAATATCGTAAATGATTATGAAATAAATCTAAGTACACTGAAAAGATACAGCCTGCGACGCAACAAATGGGATGAAGTAATGGCCTATTTAAAAAAGACTAATGAACAGATATTAAACTGAAAAATGATGATAACTAAACTTTTTGAAACCGTGTATCTATTTGTTAAAAGGTAAAATAAGAATTAGCGTATTTTACTTTAATCCAGTAAAGTAAAATATAAGTGTGGAATTTCGCCTTAATAATGTGACTATATCATCAGGCTGTATTACTCTGCCATTCACGATACCAACGGATAAGATTTGAAATACCGTACAGCAGTAAAAATATAGCAATCAGGTATGCCACCGAACCGGGATTGGCAAAGAGCATGATCGCAATGACCAGCGTAATGACACCTGTTGCCGCAAAGCCAAGGGAGAACAGCAACAGCAGACCGAACAGTCCCAGGAACGTTGCAAAGGTGAACGGGATCAGTTCAGGGAATATAAATATTAGTACACCAGCTACGATAGGCACTGCTGAGAGCCATGACGGTATTCGAAATGCTATAAACAGTAATCCGAGGGCGACCAAATAGCCTCCGGCAATCAGGTACAGGAAGTTGGGATAGACCAGGGTGAGCACGCCCGTTGCCAGGGCAAGCAGTGCGTTTAGGATCTGCCGTTCCCGCGTCTTGTATTGGACACTTATCTGGTATTGTTCAAACATGATTAATTTTGGTCTATGAATCTAATCAAGAAGTAGTCAACGGGCGTACCTCTTTATCAATTTTGCTACCGGATTCATCTCGGGTCTGATCCAGGTCGTACCGGGCTTGGAGATTCATCCAGAATTCAGCTGTGGTTCCCAGGGCCTTTGACAGGCGCAGGGCGGTATCGGCCGTTATGCTCCGTTTCTCGTTAACAATCTGGTTGAGCCGTGTATGGGTTACCCCGATTTTTTCGGCGAATTCCCGTTGGCTCATACCCATTGGTTCAATAAACTCTTCCCGCAGTACTTCCCCGGGATGGATGGGATCTAGTTTTTTTGTAGTCATGGCTTTGGCTTCTTGTCTATTGGTCAGGTCAATGATAATCAACGATCTCCACTTCATATGCATCACCCTGGCTCCAGGTAAAACAGATGCGCCATTGATTGTTGATTCGAATGCTGTGCTGGCCTTCGCGATCTCCTCCAAGTGCTTCTAAACGATTGCCTGGAGGTACGCGAAGATCATTGATATCAGCGGCAGCATCAATCATTCTAAGCTTTCGCAAGGCACGCTGCTGAATCGTCTCCGGCAACTTTTTAGAGTAGGTTCTGTTGAAGACCTTCTCTGTTTCCTTGTCGTTGAATGATTTTATCATACCCCAATATAATGCGTAACGTTACGCGTTACAAATTAGTTTTTAATTGATTCCTTTTAAAGTAGGATGGATTCATAAATAAAATTATTGTCAATAAGCGATATTTTTTGACGTAAATTTGAATCAATCTGTCTAACTACAGACAAAACTAACACAGCTATTATTCCATATATTTCTAAAAATTGTCATTTTTAACAAAAAACAGAAACAAATGAGATGAACTACACAGAATTCCGGCAAGAAATGAAAGCCTTTCCGAATTTTTCAATCCGGGAGATTGAGAAGCATTTCCCCGGATTTGATAGCCGCCGACTGGTAGAGTGGCAAGAAAAAGGCTATATCCAAAAGCTGCGGAATCGCTACTACTGTTTCTCGGATCAGGAAGTCGATGAACCTTTTCTGTACTACACGGCGAACCAACTGTATCATCCTTCCTATGTATCCCTGGAGTCGGCTTTATCACGTTATGGTTTTATCCCGGAAGGTGTATTTCAGATTACCTCCTGCACTACACTAAAAACGAATTCATTCGACACGCCAGTCGGTAGGTTTACCTATCGCCGCATAAAACCTTCGCTATTCTTTGGATACCGACTTGAAGAATGGAAAAATAATCGGTACACAATGGCCGAACCCGAAAAAACCTTGATCGACTATCTATATCTTCATCACGAAATAAAGGAAACAGCTGATATCGTAGACCTTCGTTGGAATATTCTCGAAATCAAGAATCGGATTTCGATAGATAAACTTAACCAGTACGAGGCCTACATCAGTTCACCGGCATTAAGTGATCGTCTGGACACCTTAAAAACATACATGGATATTACTACTTCTTGATTGATATTGGCCAACTTAATATTGTATGAACTCGCCGTGTATTTTTTCAGCTATTTTAAAATTGCGTTCATCGCCCGTCAAGATTAAGTCTGCATAGATAGCCAAAGGAGGGGCAGTCTCTTTTCTCTCTTCAATATTCCAGAACGGCTCGTAAACCTGGACCGTACCATTAGGGTCAGGCTTTAATCTAAATTTCTTCATTATATTACCTTTAGTGTGGGTTGTATAAAGAGTCAGGGTCTGAGGCCTTAACATTCCAGTAAGTAAATCTGCACCAGCTTCTCCACCCCATACTGTTTGATCATCAAGCTCTATCTTTTCCCAATTAACCGCCTCTTTTTCATCAATGAATGCAAAATAACCCTTGTCTAGCTTAGGTTTTAGCTCTGTTTCATAAGCACCGATCCATTCATCAATTAATTCATCTTTACGTACTAGCTGATATTTTTTTTCATCCTTTTTTACTAGATACTTTCTTTTCTTAAGTCCATTGATGACATACCCAATCGTTCCCAATGCTACATCTGCAGCTTTGGCAATTTCTCTATACGTTTTTTGAATCCAGTCTTCATCGAGAAGAAATAAAAAGACTACTTTCAATCCCGTTTTAGTAAAGGCGCGATCCCTTT
Organism: Halalkalibaculum sp. DA3122; assembly: GCF_043951865.1. Classification (NCBI taxonomy): domain Bacteria; kingdom Pseudomonadati; phylum Balneolota; class Balneolia; order Balneolales; family Balneolaceae; genus Halalkalibaculum; species Halalkalibaculum sp. DA3122. The sequence continues at coordinate 108,043 of NZ_JBINJF010000012.1, read as the reverse complement.
CGACTTTAACATGGAATGTCTCGTTATGATCCACATAAAGAAAGTGATCTTCGGTCCTGATGTACATGTTACCGGCACCATCAATCCAGTTAATCCCTTTGTCTTTTAGCTTCTCTTTTATATTCGGAAAAATTTGTCCTCCAATTAACAGAAATGGTTTATTGGTCTTGGCCAACTCATAAATTTTGGGTAATTGGTGGGTTCGGACCTCCTTCCTTATTTCTGTAAAGAACTCCAATGTCTCATCAGGAAGATGGAGCTTTACCTTTTCCATTGCATCAACTTGATGTTCATCTTGGATATACTTCTCTCGTTCCCCAATTTCTAGCTTAAATTGGGTGAGTTTCTCAAGGTTTTCTTGTGCTATGGGGAATATATCGGCTTCCATTTGTTCATTTTCTATACATGTTCACGTTCCGTGAACGGTATAAATTAATGAACAATAGTATAACTTCCATTATTTCATGACTCGCCAATTTAGTTCACTATAGATAAATTATTGCACTACAGGTACAAGTGACCATTTTATTAACTTGTAAAAGCAGAATGAGATATCTTTGATCGTTACCTATGGCGATATCCAACCAGCATATTGAACTGTTCCAGTCCCTTTTTAGAGGCCGGGAAGATATCTACGCCCGCCGGTGGGAAAATGAAGATCGCGACGGATACATGCCGGCCTATAATGTGGATTGGGAGAGATACGAAAAGCATAAGGCGCTGGGTGGCACCTTTCAGAACTTCAAACACAAGGAGCTTGCTCCACTTACTCCTACCGTTATTCGAAAGCACCTGTCGGGCAAAGAAACGATTGGCATCTATCCCTTACTGAAGGATAACACCTCCTGGCTGTTGGCCGCCGATTTTGACAAGGAAAACTGGATGGAGGATAGCCGGCAGTTTTTACAAGTATGTGAACGGCACAATATGTCCGCCTATCTGGAACGTTCTCGTTCCGGCAACGGTGGACACGTGTGGATCTTTTTCCAACAACCATGTCCGGCGTGGAAAAGCAGAAAAATTGCTTTCCATTTGTTGCGGGAGGCCGGTATTCTCTCTGAATTTGAAAAAGATGCGAGTTTCGACCGGCTGTTTCCCAATCAAGATTCTCATTCAGGCAAAGGGTTAGGCAACCTCATTGCCCTTCCACTGAATAAAAAATGGATGGCCGAGGGGAATACCTGTTTTATTAATCCCAATACTGGTCAGCCCTACAGCGACCAGTGGAAGTTTTTGGAAGAGATACAAAAAGTATCCCCTGCCCGGCTGGATCAAGTATTCGCCTCAATCGAGAATTCATCCTCTTCTTCGACTATAACCGGCAACTCTTCAGAAGGAGAATTGGAAATCGTTCTGGATAATCAGGTGTGGTTGAACAGGGATAATATTCCCCCTGAGGTTGTCAATTTTATCCGAGACCAGTTAAACTTTGTCAATTCTGACTACCTCATAAAAAAGAAGCTGGGCCGAAGTACCTGGCAGACGGAAAAGTATTTCAATCTGATAGGGGAAGAGGAAAATAATATCATCATACCCCGGGGCTTTCTTCCCGATTTAATTGCTTATTGTAAAGAGGGGAACCTTTCTTATCATATCGAAGATCGGCGTCAGAAGAAACCGCCAGTGACCTTTCAATCAAGCATTGAACTGTATCCTCACCAAAAGAAAGCCCTGCAGCCGACTTCAAAGAAGGATTTTGGAGTTATCGTGGCCCCACCGGGATCCGGTAAAACGATTATGGGGCTTGAACTCATCGCCCGCAAGCGGCAACCGGCCCTGATCATCGTACACCGTAAGCAATTGTTTGACCAGTGGGTCGAGCGAATCGAGTCGTTTTTGGGTATTCCCGAGAAAAACATTGGGAAGTTCTCCGGTTCCCATAAAAAGCAGGGAAAGGATATCACGGTGGGGATGATTCAAACGCTGAAACAAAACGAGGAAAGCGACAAGATCCTGGATTCGTTCGGAACCATTATCGTTGACGAGTGCCATCACATTCCGGCCAAAACGTTCCGGGAAACCATCACTCGCTTTAGCTCCTACTACCTGTATGGGCTTACGGCTACACCTATGCGAAAGAACAATGATGAGAATCTGATTTATGTCTACATAGGAAATATTCTTTCCAAAATTACGGCTGATTTTCTGGATGATGAAAAACCTTCTACGGTTCAGATCAACATCAGGGAAACAGGTCTTAAGGCCCCCTTCGATTACCGTATTGACGACTATGAAATACTCTCCCGGATTCTTGTACACGACACTGCACGAAATCAGTTAATTGTGGGTGACCTGGCAGATGTGATTGACCAAAAGAAGACGGTACTGCTGCTTACCGAACGGAAATCGCATATCGAAGTATTGAACCTGTACCTGAAGGAGCGGTTTGAAACGATCACCCTGAGTGGAGATGACTCCAAAGGAAGCCAGCAGTCCAAGATGAAACAGATACAGGCCGGTCATTTTCAGATTGTGTTATCAACTGGCCAATTCTTTGGAGAAGGTGTTGACGTGGACCGGTTCGACTGCTTGTTCTTAGTGTACCCGTTTGCCTTTAAAGGCAAATTGATACAGTATATTGGTCGGATCACCCGGTCAAACCAGATACCGATCATTTACGACTACCGGGACCGGCAAATCGAGTATTTTGAAAAATTGTTCAAGAAGCGAAACAGTTTTTACGATGAGATTCGCAAAGCCAACCAGATGACGATGGATTTATGAATCATATCTTTTGGATGTCAAAATATAGCGCTACTTTTGATCCATAAATTAAACATTTAAAAAAACTGATTTTACGGAGTATGAGTTTTTACGACTTGGAAGAGCAGATTAGCAGTGGCAAAAAATGTAGAACCCTATTTATTTGATGCTTCCAAGGTTAAAAAAGTAACTCGTTTTGAAGATGTTGTCCGGCATTATGAGTTTTGATATCAGAGTTAAGCCTCATCCACCTTTTCCAGTACTTTTTGCAGCAGTGCATCAGAAACCCGGAAATTGGTCTTTTCCATTTTATCAATAATAGGTTTCACTGCTTTAATATATCCTTTCTCTTTTGCAGTTATTAAAACACCTAATGTACCGGTAATTTGAATTCCCATTTCCCTGGCCACTTTCCGTCCTTTAACTTCATCAATGATTAATAATGAATTGTCATGTTCAGTGGCCAACGCAATACTTGTGGCTTCTCCGGGATCAAGTACACTGGATAGTCCTTTATGTAGATTTGATTGGAGAGGGACAATTTCTACCCATTCAGGAAGTTCCTTTTTAAACTCTTTTGAAACTATTTCAGTGACAAGGATATTCCCAAAAACGTTTTTAAGAAGTTCGAGCTCACCAATTTTGTAGAATAGAATTAAGCAACTTGTATCAGAGACTATGGCGTCGGGCATTGTCTATATCTTCATCAAGTTCCTCAGGTGAGTAGTTTATGACAGAAACATTATATTCAGCCAGCAATTCCATAAAAGTTTCTTTACTGTATCCTGCCAGTTCTGCTGCCTGCCCCAAAGTAAGTCTGCCTCTCTCATACAGTTTGGATGCAAGGGCCATCTTAGCCTCTTTGTCATCTATATCAGCAGTATTCGGTATGTTTATGGTAAGAGTTTTCATACAATTAACTTACATATTTTTCTTGAGAACGAAAATTTCAAACAGAAAGTGTAGAAGTGCCAGTTTAACTGGAGGGAGCTTTGTGAATTGCTAAGTTAACACTCACTTTTGTTTGACTCTGACACACAATTTGGGGAATACTCCAGGATAAAAAATTAATCCCCGTCACCCGTGATATTGAAAAATGATACATGCCCACTATAAGCAGGCTTGAGAAGTATGTATAACCAATTTTGCACTTCGCTATCAAGGAAGTTCATAAACCATATACAGTCAATAGATACTGGAGAAGAGTTAAAAAAACGGGCAAAGGACTGAGCAAAAAATGCGGCTGAGCTTTAATTGCTTAACCTTGCGGATTAGGCAAAAATCATTTGTAGGGCCACAAGTTGGACAATCTCTTTCAAATTTCCTTTCTAAGCCCCTGAAAGAGAAAAATGCAAACGATCTTCAGTCGGTTATCTGAACTTTAGAAACAATAAAAAGTACTAAGCCCACTATCTTCATTCAAGAAGCATAGTGGGCAAGGAAGGGGATATTATATGGGAAAATGCTTATGTGTTAAGAAATTTAAGACTATAACGATCTTTACTTATTTGTTACTATTTTCAATCACCGGATTTTTCATTGTTTCAAAATAATCGCTCATAATTGCATATATATGGAAATTTTCCCACACAGTAATTTTTCTCTCATTATCAGGCCTATCCACCCATTTATTATCTATCAATATGGGCGCTGGTATTTCCTTTGATTCAGCCCAATTTGGGTTTTTAACAATTGCAACAGCTGCCATATCATATAGTGGTCTAGATGGTGGATCACCATCCATTTCATAATTTTTGAATAAATTAATGGAATAGTCACCAAAATTATCAAACATCCCGCCATGACGTCCCTCTATTGGTTGAGATATTTTAGGGCCCATCCCTGACATTCTATTCAATATTTGTGCTTTTGTTACTTTAACAGCATCGGTACCCGAGGGTTTACCATAACGAACAGTAACCATTTCAAAGGGTATATCTGAATTGAGAACATAATTCATTGCTGTTGTATCAGCATCTTGATTATGTTCACCGGGTTCAGGGTAATTTGAACCAAGCCAAACCACTTTGGCATTCGATGTAATTTCCGGTTCTTTTTTTAGAGCAAGTGCAATATTTGTTAGCTTTCCTACAGCTAAAAGAGTAAGCTCTTCTTTTTCCTCTGCCATAGCTCTTTCAATGATAAAATTAACTGCTGATGATCCTTCAAAATCTGCATCATTAACTTGGTCTTTTATATCTATAAATCTACTGTCCGCACCCTCCTTTAATGGGATTTCGTCATACGATTTACACAGCTTTAAAATTCGTTTTGCCTCAGCATAGTCTAGAGCAACATCCGGCTTTTTAGTTGAATTTACAGTTACCCCTTCAACATCAAATCTATCTCCATTAAATAATAGATAGGCCAAGGCATGTTGATCATCTATCTCATTATTAGTGTCACTGTCAAATAAAACCCGTATTTTTTGCTCATCATCGGGTCTATTATTCTCTTGTTGAGTATTATGTGCGTTAGAAGAGCAACTATAAAGCGTAATGGAAAAAATTATTAAACCAACTAAATTTATTGACCTTTTTAAAAAAGCTTCTTGTAGTGTACTATCCTTGTGTATTTGAGTTAAATGCATAATCGTTTCTTTATTTTTTGAACTTTCCGGAATATTTGATAGGGAGCTACACTTATTCTGTTATGGTTGATGTTGCATGAGGTTATCAATGATTGTTTGTACGTGACTTGAAGATTCCTTTTCCACGATGTAGTAATGACCAGATCCAGAATAATCCCACTTATTCTCTCCATTAGAATTGACGACGTTCCTACCAGGTACTTTATGATAGTACGGGTCGGCCCCTCGAACAGCTACTAATACTGCAGTTTGATCCCAACTACTTCGTCCATTCTTATCCTGAGGTTGTTGCGGAATGCTAATAACATAAGCTTCCTTTACTGGGCTATTCTGAATATTTTCATTTTTAATAAGAGGAATTCCCGTCTTAACTTTTTCACCAATTTTAAATCCACTAAATATAATTTCGGTTGGCCAGTGCTCTAGTACAAAATCTGTTGCTGGTACATCCATTAAAATATTGTGTTCTTTACCACTTGGATATTCACCAGCCATGCTGACCATTTTTTTTACCTTTTGCGAAACTAATTCTTTCCCATTTAATTCAGAATATTTGTCTGGTTTGGATATCAGTAGCTTAGCCATATTTGTAAAAAAACCTACCGTTACTATAGTAACACTCTTATCGGGTTGTTTACTAAGAACTCTACGATATAACTCTACTGCTCCTGGGACATCATCATTTGTTTTGATATCGTGAGGAAATTTTTTAACTAATACTCGTCCCCACCCTCTGAAATCCTTCCTTTCTACAGCTATCCCTCGTGGGATACCGATTGGCATATCAGGATGCTCAAAGTATGTGTTAATTACATCAAAAATTTCTGCCTTTTCAGGTTGCCGATTGCTTGCAATTGTTGCCAATATTTCGGCTTCCCCACTATCAGCTAAAGCATGTAGCATAGCTAAAGCCCCTACATCATCATAGTCGGCACCCATATCACTATCGAAAATAATTGGAGTAGGAGTTGGACTTTCATGATCCTGCGAAAATGACCCATAGGGGAATAAATACAGTTGTAGCAATACAATTAGAATGGTTTTCAAAAGACTTATCATATCAACTAGAGTTTTGTTTTAGTAATTATTCACCCTGATGCTGCATCAATTCATTTATCAAAACTTGCATATATTCAACAGGCTTGGTCTCAACCAGATAATAATGGCTTCCCTCGGATGCTATCCATTCGTTTTCCCCCTCATGATTTAGAGTAATTTGACCAGGTACTTTATGATAATACGGGTCGGCCCCTCGAACAGCTACTAATACTGCAGTTTGATCCCAGCTACTTCGCCCATTCTTATCACCTTCTGATTTTGGTATGCAAATACTATATACATCCTTAATTGGGCTACTTTCAATATTTTTATTTTCAATCAGAGGTATCCCTGTTTTGATTTTATTACCTATCCCAAATCCACTTAAAACTATTTCAGTTGGCCAGTTTTCGAATACATAGTCTGATGCAGGTATATCTTTTATCACATTGAATTCTTTACCGGAAGGAAACTTACCTGCCATACTAACTAATTTATTAACCTTCTTGGCCACGAGTTGCCTACCATTTAATTCTGAGTATTTATCAGGTTTTGACTCCAGTAGATCAGCCATATTTGTCAAAAAACCGACAGTGACGATATTAATGCTATTGTCAGTCTGTTTACTCAGTATCTTTCGGTATAACTCTACCGCTCCGTAGACGTCTTCATTTGAATTCACATCATGTTGATATTTAGATACTATTACATTTGACCAGCCCTGCCAATCTTTCATCTCTACACTAGCCCCCCTTGGAACCCCTATTGGTAGATCTGGATGACCGAAGTAGGTGTTAATCACATCAAAAACTTCCGCTATTTGGGAATAACGGTTACTTCCTACAGTAGCTAGAATTTTTGCTTCTCCACTGTCCGCTAACGCATGGAGTAAAGCAAGAGCCCCAACGTCATCGTAGTCTGGCCCCATATCACTATCAAAAATTACTGAAACCGGTTTTTCCTTGTTCTGACAGTTACTAATATCTGGTATCCCGATAAATACCAGAAAAACAATTAAGAAATATTTGAACATCATCTATGATTTTAAATTTTCAGATATTATGTGAAGTAGATTAATTGTTGGAGTGAAGTACCCCCCGTATGTTTTATAATCGACTAATAATGATGAGCCCCAAGCCAATAATAAAACATAGAAACATGAGTCCGATGAGTTTATTAGTACCTTGTGGTGCATCTTCAAACTCATCCCAAATGAATACGCCCCAAGCTGCAGCTACCATCGTTGCCCCCTGACCTAGGCCGTATGATATTGCAAATCCAGCTTTTTCAGGTGCCAACAAATTAAAACCCATTCCTAGACACCAAATTGCACCTCCTAATATCCCAACCATGTGTAATCGGCTATTCCCATCCTTAAAGTATTGTTTGTAGGAAACGGGTTCGCCAGAGACTGGACGGTACATGAAATAGGTGTTCCAGAGAAAATTGGATACAAAAACGCCAACAGAAAAGATAAAAACTGCACCATACGGAGTCATTAAACCCGGTTCAGGATTGGTATAATTTAATGACACCCCAGCAGCCACAAACCGATAGAACAATCCCATTAATATCCCACATAGTACAGAAATTATAATCCCTTTAGCCGAACTATGGGTCTTTTCGACTCTATTATAAGCAAGTGCATCTAATATTATCGCCACAGTCACAAGACCAACTCCTGCAAATAGTATAACAGGATCCCCTATTGGAGAGGCCAAGTAGTTAATAAAAACACCTATAACCAGGGCCAACCCGATACCTACTGGAAATGCTACGGCCATTCCTGCTAAATCAATCGCTACCACTAACAGTATATTTGCAAGGTTAAATACGACTCCACCTAGAAATGCAGAACCCAACGCTGACCAGTCTGCCTGAGCCAAATCTGCAAAAAAGCTTCGTCCCTCACTTCCCATTGTCCCCAAGGTCAACCCAAATATTAAAGAAAACAGAAGTACCCCAATCGTATAATCCCAATAATAAAGTTGATAAGGCCATGATTTTATTGCCAACTTTTCTGTGTTTCCCCAAGATCCCCAACACAACATGGTGACGAAACAAAATATAACGGCCACCGCATAGCTATCGATGATAAACATGTATGAAATATTTAGTTATTGTTAATTACCGGTCATCAATTTGACCATTGGTTAGCGTCTCAATCTCAGTTACAGTAGGCACTGAACTCTGAGCACCATTCTTTGTGACTGACAAAGCAGCTGCTTTGCAAGCGAATACAATAGCTTCTTTCCATGATCTTTTTTCTGTAAGTGCTACAGCCAAAGCGCCATTGAAAACATCGCCTGCAGCAGTTGTATCTTTAACATTCACTTGCGGTGCAGAAACAAATTCACTGTATTCTCCTGCTGACAAAAATGCCCCCTTCTCACCCAGCGTGATAACTACATTCTGTATCCCCATATCCCTAAACTTATTAGCTGCTTCATTAGCTGTACTTTGATCCGTTATTCTTACTCCTGTTAATTGCTCAACTTCAGTTTCATTTGGAGTAATTAGATATAACCCTTTATAATATGAGTTAGGCAATTTTTGAGCAGGAGCTGGATTTAAAATTACTCTCGTGTCATTCTGCTTTGCAATGGTTAATACTTGTCCTATTATTTCCAATGGTATTTCAAGCTGCAAAACAATAACACTAGCACTGGAGATCAGGTCGCTCAGCTGCTCAATTTCATTAACGGTAAGGGTAGAATTAGCTCCTGGTGCGACAACTATTTTGTTTTCCCCCTTCTTGTTTACTGTGATTAAAGCAACACCGGTAGGTTCTTCATTATCAATTAAGATATTATCGGTATTTATACCCTCTTCTTTATAATTTTCAATTGAGCTTCGACCTAAATCGTCATCACCGACTTTACATATAAATGTTACATTTCCACCTAATCTTGCAGCGGATACAGCTTGATTCGCGCCTTTACCACCTGCAAATTTGAAAAATCGCCCACCTATGATTGTTTCTCCAGGTTTGGGAAATTCATCAGTTTTTACAACCATATCGACATTAGCACTGCCAATAACTACAATATTTTCTTCCATACGGATAGTAGTTTGTCTATGAATGGAATTTAATCCGTGCCCATCAAGGCTAAGAGTTATTAATGGGCACGGAAATAAATTCAGTTTATAACAACTATGATTTGTTTAGTGAATGTAACAACACTAGTTCCACCCATAGTTTTGCTCATAAACTCCTTCGCTAAAATCAATCTGTTGAAGAGGAATAGGAAGGTACTCATCCCGATTTTTTGTGAAATGAGCATTCTCGAGGTAAGAAGCACGATTCTGTTCCTCTGCGAAGTATTCATTTAACACTTCTGCAGCGATGCCCCATCTGACAAGATCGAAGAAGCGAACTCCCTCCATAGCGAACTCAAGGCGTCTCTCCCATCGTAGTGCCTTACGTGCATTTTCCTGAGTCCAGTTAATATTTACTCCCGGCTCGTATGTATCTATCTCATAGTTTGAAGCATACTCCCCATCATCATATTTAAGTCTTTCTTTACTATTACTTGCGCGAGATCTTATTTGATTAATAATTGGTAGAGCTTCATCATGTCGTCCCAATTCAATTAAAGCTTCAGCTTTCCATAATAATACATCAGCGTACCTGATTATATCATTATTCTTTGAACTTGCAGGGTATTCATATGCAATTGACCCTGCTAGACAAGGACAATCCACTTGTTGAACCTCTTTCATAGCAGAGTAGGGACCATATAGTTGAGGGCCTCTCGTAAATTCACTAAAGTCATAAATAACATCTGTTTGATATTTGTATGGGTGACTCTGTATTCCAACCGTATGATCTAAGCGAGGATCAAATGTATTTTCTTTGAAATCGGCTGAATCCCTCATGACTATATTGTTATAAGTATTAAACTTTGGGATTCCTTCCTCGTCAGTTTGAAAGGCATTCACAAGATTTTGACTAGGTCTGTGAAAAGAACAGCATCCATATTCTTCATACATTGGATAATTTAAAGCTGTTGACATATCAATTCTACCAACTGGAGTACCATCATCAACCGATCGTTGTACCGCATAGACAGATTCAGAACCATTTTCAAAGGACCATAAAAAGTTTTTCGCGTAGTCGTCGAACAATGAATACTGTCCTGAATTGATTACATCGTTAGTAAGATCAACTACCTCTTGTAATCTATCACTATTAATATTTACTACATTATGTTGTTCATTTTGCTCATAAGCTTGATATAAACGAACCTTTGCTAGATAAGCTTTAGCTACGATTTCATTTGGCCTTCCTACTTGGTCTACAGTAGGAGGAAGGTTGTCTACCGCGAATTGAAAATCTTCTGCAATCTTATTCCAAAGTTCATTATTAGAATATTTAACATTGGAAACATTTTTTAGACTATCAGAAGGTATTGATTCATCTACGTACGGTATCCTCTTAAATAGTATTTTTAGCAGAAAATGAAAGTGACCTCTCAAAAATCTCATTTCTGCTTGCCTGCGAGTCTTAAGAGGGAACTCGCTCTCGCTGAGATTATTGATCCGACTAAGAGCAGAATTGGTTCTTTGTACTGCAATGTACAACCTATTCCACATTCTGTTGGCTTTGTTCTGGTCAGTACGAATTGATGAGAAAACTTCATAATCGTGGTACCCACCTTGGTCTGCAGTGCCGAGACCTCCCTTATAGGAATTATCAGACCTGACACTGCCATAAGGCCACATACTCGTATAGGGCTCAAACCAATGGTCATTCCCCAACGAGGCATACGCTGCGTTTACCAATTTCTCTGCACCTTGTGGGTTACTTAGGTTCTCTTCACTTAAAGCACCCTTAGGTTCAACCTCGAGAAAATCATTACATGAAACTATTAAGAGACTTGCTGAGACTACAAATAAAAGTATTCTTAACTTTTCCATTTTCTTAAAATTTTTTTTGTTAAAAGGACAAATTAATTCCCACAGAAACTTTACGAGGTCGTGGTAAACCTATACTTGGATCCTCAGGATCTGGTGCTGTAAAAGCATCAATACCTGAATTATCTTTTACTGTTAAAAGATTTTCACCAGTAACAAATAGTCTTATACTTCTTGTGCCAAGAAAATTATTGGGAGTGTAGCCAAGACTGATCTGCCTGAGTTTTAGGTAAGAACCATTGTCAATAAAATAGGTTGAAACACGCCCTTCATTATTACTATCAGTTAAAGTGGCTGCAGGAATAAAAGTATCTCTATTTGATGGAGTCCAGGCATCTAACATGCGTGTACCATAATTTGTACCGGCCCATAATGAAGCAAAATCCGTCCGCCTCTTAAACTGGTTATATACTTCACGACCTAGCACACCCTGTAAGAAAACTCTAACATCGAATTTTTTATAACTAGCTTGAAGATTAAGACCGTACTCATAATCCGCTGTTGAGGTGCCCAAATATTTTTGATCCAGAGGAGTAATGACACCATCACCATTTAAATCCTTGTAACGTATCCTCCCAACTCCCTTACCAGTCTGATCTGCATGTTCATCAACCTCCTGCTGGTTTTGGAAGATCCCGTCATATACATATCCAAAATGGGAATTCATTGATTGGCCCAAAATTGTTTTTTCAGAATTTCCAGGATATGAATCTACTACATCTGCTGGTAATTCTGTTATCTTATCCTTGTAGTGGCCAACATTACCCCTGATCGAATAATTAAATTCCCCGGCTTGATTTCTATATTCGATAAAAAATTCTGCACCAGTTGTCTCAACTGAGGCTCCATTGACGAAACGGTTACCTCCCTCTCCTCTAACTGCTATATAATCAGGAGATATTAAGATATCTTCTGTGTTACGTTCAAAAACATCAATGGATCCTGTTAATTTATCTTCAAATAATCCAAAATCCAGTCCTAGATTAAACTCTTCGGTCTCCTCCCACTTTAAATTACTATTTCCAGTCTGAGTCTTACGAAATCCAGAAGGCAAAGGACCTGAGTCTGCTCCGTTCAAATCATAAGCAGTACCATTGCTTGAATTAAATGCTACTGCATCTTCACCATAGTGAGTTCTATATATCGTATACCTAGCTATATCCGATATCTCTTGATTACCCGTAACGCCCCAAGAGGCTCTGAACTTTAACTCAGATATAACCTGAAGGTTGTTACTTATAAAACTCTCATTACCCAATCTCCAACCAGCTGATAATGAAGGGAACGTCCCGTACCTGTTATTACTACCGAATCTGGATGAACCATCATAACGAAAAGTAGCTGATGCTAAGTATTTATTATTGAAGACATAGTTTATCTTACCGAAATAAGATAGTAGTGCTGAACCAGTTCTAGAACCACCAACGCTTTGCCTACCACTTCCAGCATTTTCCACCATATAGTTTTCTGTCTCTACTGCAAAATCTTCACGATAAGAAAAGTTGTTAGAATACTGATTTCTTGTAGCCTCGACACCAGCTAAAAATGTAGTATTGTGATTGTTTAACTGAAGATCATATTGTAACGTGGAACTTAAATTCCAGTTGAACGATTCGCTTTTAAAGTTCTCTAAAGAATTTGTTTCACGACTAATAAAACCAGTATTAAACGTTCTCTGTATATCCCTACTGTGACTATTAATCCAGTCTATCCCAAAAGAGTTACTCATGGTCAAGTTTTCCAGTAAAGAGATATCTGCATAGACATTTCCAAACATATTTACTGATCCCGTTTTGTCCCATTGGTTGTAATCTAACAGCATTACAGGGTTTTCCTGATCTACAAAATCTCCTGTGACTGGACCAGAATAGCTACCATCTTCTGTTCTAACAGGTAACATTGGTCTTATTTGCCATGCATTAGCAAATGGCACACCGCCATATCCATTGTCCACACCATTAGAAATGGTCAGATTTTCTCCAATTTTTATATCTCCATCTAAAAAATTATGGTGTGAATTGATACGGGCGGACACTTTCTCATAATTGTTAAATTTCATTATGTATTCATCCTTGTAGTATCTCAAGGAAAGTACAGCCCCTCCTCTTTCTCCTCCGGTTGATACTGAAAGATTATGCTCCTGTATAAAACCGTCTCTGGTCATTGCCTCAAACCAATCGGTATTAGCTGTTGGCACACCTTCGGTGATATATTCTGGTATAGTTATACTATTCAGAACTGCTGTTCCATCCGATTTTCTCTCCCAATCATATTCCACAATTGGGATCTCATCAGGATCACCACCATCATTTACTGTAGCTTGCCACTGTACTCTTGCACGACCTTTTGTATCCAACATACTTGGCTTAGTAGTATAGGCAGAATGAGTAAATTTCGAGCTATAATCGACCTGAAATGCATTCTCTTCCGCCTGTTTGGTGGTCACAACTATAACACCATTTGAAGCCCTTGCCCCATAAATCGATGCTGAAGCTGCATCCTTAAGTACCTGTATTGATTCAATATCATTTGGATTAAGTATATCAAAAGCACTTTGCTTGGTTGGCACACCATCAATTACGTAGAGAGGATCATTATTATTAAGTGTACTAACGCCCCGTACTCTGACTTCTGCTCCTCCTGCTGGATCCCCATTTGTATTAATAAATAATCCTGGGACACTACCTTGAAGTGATTTTATTGGATTACTTGTAGGACTATTCTCAAAGTCTTCTGTTTCCGCAATTGATACAGCACCCGTAACATCCACTTTTCGTTGAACCTGATATCCACTTACAACCAATTCATCTCCCTCATAAACGCGCGGTACAAGTTGAATATTAATTGTGGTGCGACCATCAATGGGTATTTCCTTTCTTTCAAATCCGACAAATGATACAACAAGTGTATCCTGAAGACTCCGAACTTCAAGCTCATAGTTACCCTCAGAATTGGTTGCTGTACCTGTTGTACTGTTTTTCACGACCACATTTACCCCTGGTAATGGATCACCATTGCTTTGATCAGTGATTTGTCCAGATACTGTTTGCCCCCACAACTGAGAGTAACTCCATAACATAATCCCGAATATTAGTAGTAGCCTTTTCATATTATTACTGATTTTTGATTTATCCCGTTAGCAGATTCTATAAATAGCACAATCGATTGTGCTATTTATATTTAAAAAAAGAACGAAAATAACAACTATTCAAATGCACAATCGTTTGTGCATTTGAATAAAAAAATTAACATTTAATTTTCGGTAGGATATATAGAAAAATCCCACTATTTTCACCACCTGCTCAATCGTTTGTGCTATACAGACTAAAAAAAATTTGTTAACTAGTCAAATCTAATACCGAATCCCTCAGAATCATACTGGGTTTCAAACTTGGGTTTTCCCAGTCGGAATCATCCATTTTCCCATCTACATAATCGAGCAACACCTTAACTGCAATATGACTAATCTCATCTATAGGCTGAGCTATGCTAGTTAAAGGTACTTTAATATGATCTAGAAATTCATAATTATCAAACCCTACAATAGATAAATCTTCTGGTATCGAATAACCATTCTCTTCAACCGCCTTCATCACACCGAGTGCTATGTTACTACTCATTGCAAAAATTGCAGTGGGTAGATCTTTTTTTTGTAACAATATTTGGGTTTCCCTATAGCCACACATGTAGCTAAATTCATCACCTCCGATATAAAAAGGCTCTAAATCGAATTCATCTAAGGCTGACAAGTATCCCTTTTTCCGATCCTCACTTGGAGTAGAGTCCGGCAGACCTTGAATACAAGCAATCTTCTTATGCCCATTTTCAATAAGGTGTTTTACCCCTATATAAGCACCATATTGGTTATCAGTCGTTATAAAAGGAATTTTTGAATTTTTAATATACCTATCAATGCAAAGTATGGGAACGCCACTACTTATTGTTTCTTCTAACAATTCTACATTTTCTGTATTTCCTTGACTAGGTATTAATAAAACGCCATCCACATTCCGTTCTAAAAGCTGCATAATCATTTCCTTTTCTGTCCCCGGTTCATCATAGCTCTCAGTAAGGATAATATTATACCCCCTTTTAGTAAGCTCCCTGTTTAACAAACTTGTTACATTTACAAAAAAAGGATTATCCAGGCTGGGAATAACCAAGCCAATAGTATAACTTTTTTTAAGCCTAAGATTAACCGCTACAGGATTGGCCTTGTAATTATACTCTTTGGCTATCTTTAAAATTTTTTCTTTGGCCTCATCACTAATTCTATACTTTTTTGTATGGCCATTAATTACCCTCGATACGGTCGTTGCTGAATATCCTGATTCCTTTGCAATAGTCTTTATTGATACATTTTTACTCATAAGATACTAAATACCGTACACAAAAAGGTTTTAAAGGTAAGATCACCGATTATTAAAAAGTACTAACGGGTGGACAATCTTTATCTTTTTATTAAAGATTTAACCTAACTAAAAAACTCAAATCGTAATATTCGCAATAATAAAAAAATTGATGCAATATAATAGATTGATTTGTTTCAGAACAAAATGGTGACCGCTAATTCGTTGCAAATATATCAGAAATGATCTTCTATACAAAATACTCCCAATCCCAATCAAGGGGTTGAGAGTTTCGTTAGGGAATAAGGGATATTAGTTGGAGGGAAGGGTTATCTATAAGAATTGTATAACTAACTATTTACGATTTCTCATATAATGGACCAAATCCTTTGCATGCCCGGAAGTCGGCACTCTCTAAGTCTTTAGTACCGTAAGCCGCCCATGCACTCGGTCTATAAATGCGCTCTCTTGGCACATTATGCATGGCTACAGGAATTCGAAGCATGGAAGCGAGCGTAATAAATTCATCGCCAACATGGCCGTAGCTCAAAACTCCGTGATTGGCCCCCCAGTTATTCATTACTGAATACACATCATTAAAGACGTCGGTCCCTGTCAGGTTTGGTACAAACCATGTGGTTGGCCAGGTCGGGTCGGTTCTCCTGTTCAATGTTTCATGAATATCAGGATCTATGTTCACAGCAAATCCTTCAGCAATCTGTAAAACCGGTCCCAGTCCCTTTATAATGTTAATCCGCGTCATGGTTACCGGCATTTCGCCTTTTGTAAGAAATTGAGAGGAGAAACCTCCACCTCTGAAATATTCCTGGTTCGCAGGACACCATCGAGTTGCTTCCAGGCAGGCCTCGGCCTCTTCCGGGTCAATTTCCCAATATGGTTTCATGACCGGATCTCCATTTTTCGTTTGTCGGCCGGTTCCATCCAGCGTAGCCGATCCAGAGTTAAGAAAATGAATAATCCCATTTTGGGCCTTTCCTGATAATTCTTTACCTGTTACCCTTTTTACAGAATCAGGACTCCAATAAGTACGAATATCTCCGAAAATTTGAGCCCGATTAGTCAACAGGTGACCAAACAGCATACAAACAGCATTCAGCGTATCATTTTCCGTAGCCACGATGTAGGGTTGCCTGATTCCATTCCAGTCAAACGAGGAATTCAATATCGCTTCTGAGAAATCACCATTTGGAAAATGATCGGTCCACTGGCGTTGTCCCTGGAAACCGGAAGCAATTGCATTATGGCCCAGCGCTTCTTCTCCATAGCCCATATCTTCCAGGCTGGGATTGCCAACCATCAGATCCCGAATAATGAGTGTCATCTTTACAACGGTCTCCCATATTTTATCTTTTTGCTCTCGACTAAACTGCTTATCGGCAGGATTTATATCCTCTCCTTCTTCACAGTACAGCTGCACCCATTGCATGGCCAGTTCAAACTCCTCTTTATCATAAATCTCTTCTTGAATACGCCTAGTCAGTTCCGACATGTCGACCGACTCACACCGCATTCCCAAGTAGTCTTCAAAAAAATCCTGCTGTATCATAGATCCGGCTATACCCATTGAGACGGAACCAATAGAGAGGTATGATTTACCTTTAATCTGGGCGACTGTTAATCCAGCTTTTACAAATCGTAAAATTTTCTCCTGGACATCTTCCGGTATTGTTTCGTCATCTTTATCCTGTACTTCGCTCCCATAAATGCTGAATACGGGCAACCCTTTCTGATCATGTGCCGCTTTAGTTGCCGCCAGATACACGGCACCGGGGCGCTCACTTCCATTGAAACCCCAAATGGCCTTCGGTCGCAACGGATCCATGTCCATCGTTTCTGAACCATAACACCAACATGGGGTAACGGTTAATGTCAAACCAACACCTTCTTCCTCAAATTTCGTGGCTGCCTGAGCCGATTCAGCCACCCCTCCGATACAGGTATCCGCAATAACGCATTCAACCGGCAGACCATTGGAATGGGTCACATTCGCAGATACAAACTCAGCCGCTCGTTTAGCCATATTCATGGTTTGATTTTCCATTGACTCACGAACCCCTCCTTCCCTGCCATCAATAACGGGTCGTATTCCTACTTTCGGCTGTGATCCGATTAATCTCTGGTGCGGTTCCATCGTCTTTGAAATTGTTACTTCAGACATAGTTGAACTCGTTGTTTTAAATTGTCTTTATGCTTTCTGCAATTTCTGATCCATAATGTTGAAATAAGAAATTTCGTCATCATACATCTTCAGGAACACCTCATATTTAGCATCGTGATATGCTTGCACGCCATTATTATCAGGAGTGATTTTTCTTCCCGCATGATTCATCTCCACCATGGCTTTAGTAACAGACGTGTAATGTCCTGAGGCAACAGAACCCAAAACAGCACCGCCCAGCAAAACCGCTTCTCTCTCCCTGGGTAGTATAATATCACATCTGCATATATCTGCATGTTCTTTCAGAAACAGGTCATTTTTCGTTCCCCCGCCTGTGGCCATTATTTTCGCAATTGAATACCCATTATTATTCATAGTCTCAATAATGTGACAGGTACCATAGGCTATGGCCTGGATGGTGGCCAAATATTTAAGTGCCAGGTCTTCTATAGTATTCGACAAGCGCAATCCACAAATACTGCCAAGCAGGGAAGGATCCGCTCTGGGTGATCGGTTTCCGTGGAAATAGGGCAACACATGGAGGTCCCTCGTGAGCATTCCAACATCATCGAAGTTCCTTTCTTCTGCTAACTCATATAGCTTTTCATTAAGTACTTCATAAACCGTTTTATCCTCTTCCTCAGAAATCTCTTTTAACGTTTCCGATTTATCCGATGAAAAAATGATATGATCTATTAAAGCCCCGGTAGCAGATTGTCCACCCTCATTCAACCACATCTTCGGTATCATAGCAGAATAATAAGGCCCCCAAACACCATCAAGGAACTTAGGTTCCTGAGAAACAGCCATATGGCAGCTGGAGGTACCTCCGATCAAGGCAATACGATCTTCCAACTTCAGTTTGTTGCCTTCATGTCCATCTTGCTCCAATTCCATTCCCAAAAGTCCCAACCCGCCTGCATGGGCGTCTATAATGGAAACTCCTACGGACGTAGTTGGTCGCAGGCCCATTTGCAAGGCTGACTCTTCGGTAAGACCGTTACCAACAGAATCACCTACAGGTTTAACTATTCTCCCAATTCTGTCATATTCTTCATCTGTCAAATCTTCCAGCCCTATTTCCCTGAAATAGCTATTGTCCCACCTGCCTACATTGTCCTCTGAAACCGGGTCTTCATGAGCCAGATAGGTCCATTTGCACGTCGTCGTACATACCGATCTTACATCAGTTCCGGTAGCTCTATACACCAAATAGTCAGCCAAGTCAAAAAATCTGGTTGCCTTACTCCAGGTATCCGGATTATTCCTTTTTAACCACAGTAGCTTAGGGGTTTCCATTTCCGGACTGATGGTCCCACCCACATAGCGGAGTACTTCTTGATTGGTATTATTAATCTCATCAGCTTCTTTACTTGCCCTGTGATCCATCCACACCATTACATTTTGATGATCCGGTCCATCTGGGCTTACCGGTATTGGTTTGTCATATTCTCCTAAAGCCACTAATGAGCAAGTCGCATCGAAGCCTACACCCTTTACCTGTTTGGGTCTGATATCGCTTTTATTAAGCACCTCCTTTATTGACCTACAACAGGCATCCCATATATCATCGGAAGACTGCTCAACAAAGTCTGCTCTGGGACGCCACATCTTAATCGGATGAGAATGCATAGCTACCATTTTTCCCATCTGATTAAAAATGCCAATCCTTGCTGACCCCGTACCAACATCGCAGCCTATGAAATATGAATCAGACATTTTATTAGGTGGGTTAATTTATTTTTCGACCTCAGTTTCCAAATCTTCCACAGTTGTCAGTATAGTACCAACTAAATTCTCGATTTTTTCTGCCTTCTCAGCATCAACTTGACTTAGAGGTTTGGCAACATAATCATTACAAATATCCAGGCTTTTGAGCGCACATTTAATACCATTAATCACATTACCGGCTCCATAACCAGCTCCGCTATATACAACTTTGCTTATTTTCATAATCTCTCGCTGTAATACCAGTGCCCTTTTCAAATCTCCAGATGATGCAGATTTATACATGTTGACATATAATTCTGGAAAAATATTAGCTCCCCCTGGAATTCCTCCGTTACCGCCCAAAAGCAGTGACTCCATTAATAATTCTTCCGGTCCCATATACAAAGCAGTATTTGAATCCTGCGTGTACTCCATCAATTGCTGGTAGTATTTCATATCTCCCGAGCTGTCCTTAATTCCCAGGATTTCCTCTCTTGTTAACAGTTTACCCACCGTTTCCAAGTCAAAAGAGGCTTGCGTAACACCAGGATTATTGTACAAATACATTGGTAAGGAAATATCATCAAGCATATTAACAACCAGATTGTACAGCTCCTCCTGATTTATTTTATAAAAACTTGGAGGGGCCAGTACCACTGCTTTTACGCCTAATTCCTTTGCTTTTTCTGCCACATCAACGGACTCCTTGTAAGAAGTATCCATGAGTCCTACTAAAACAGGGATACGGCCATTTACCCTGTTACAAGCAGTCTCTAATAATTCAAAGCGCAATGATTGCGTCAAACTTGGGCTCTCACCTGTAGTCCCCAGAAGAAACAAACCATTTACTCCTCCGGAAATGAGATGATCTACCAACTTCTCTATTCCTTTATGGTCCAATGCATCTTCATTTAGAAGTGGAGTAATCATTGGGGGGACTATTCCTTCAATACTATACATATTAAATTGAAATATTGTTATTAAGTTATAATTGTTGTAGATGACAAATTAAACATACAGGAACTGACTTTGTCATTATTTAAGAAGACGTGGAGTTACTTCTCATTAAAGACATTAAAAATCCAACCAAAAAAATTACGGTGGTGCCAAGAACAATGGTTAAATATGAATGAATTTGATAACCCAGTGTTTCCTCAAGTTGAAACAATTTGGAGAGGCTCAGCCACATTATCACCAGTATACCTGCTATTACCCCCGTTATGGCGCCTTTTACATTCTTTTTGCGGGTGAATATGCCCAGCAGAAATAATCCGAGCATACCCCCGCTAAATATTGAAGATAGTTTCCACCAGGCATCCAGGGCACTCGTGACATTGATCAAAGAAAGTCCTATTCCTATTCCAACGGTTCCCACCAACAGTGAGGAGATATACAGTACCTGCATTGAATCTTTGTCGGTAGCCTCACGCTTAAAGAAGCGCTCATAGTAGTCAGTAAGGAATACGGTTGCCGAACTGTTCAGGCTGGTTGAAATCGTGCTCATTCCCGCCGCAAAAATAGAGGCGATAAGAAGCCCAGTGATACCGGCAGGAAGTTCATGGACAATGAAATAGGGAAATATCCGATCACTCCGGCTGGCTTCCATCAAATCGGCAGGTATTTGCCCTGCAGAAGTAGAATAAAATGTGTACAGCGCTGTACCGATAAACAGGAAAAATGCAGAAACAGGTATGTAAAGAAGTCCGCCATACAGTACAGAACGACGGGCCTCTTCATCGTTCCGCGCAGCTACATATCGCTGAACATAGTTTTGATCAATCCCATAATTCTGCAGGTTAATAAACGTGCCATAGATCAGGACCACCCAGAACGTGGACTCAAATACATTCAGATCGAAACTCCCCAGGCTGAATTTATCGTGCTCCATTGCCACCGCGAATAGCTGCTCCGGGCCACCCGGCAAATACACCAGGATATAGCCGATACAAAAGAGCGCTCCTGCTATGAGAATGATGCCCTGTATTGCATCGGTCCATACTACGGCCTGAATTCCCCCAAGTACTGAATAGATTATGACTGTAAGTCCCGTTACTATAATAATAGTGGCAATATCCCACCCAAAAATGGCATGGATAGCTAGTGCTAACAGGTACAAAATCACCCCGATTCGCATTAACTGTGTGAGCAGGTAACAGGTAGATACATAGATCCTGGCCCAGGAACCGAATCGGTTCTCCATATAGGTATAGGCCGATGGGCTGTTAATTTTACGATAATGCGGCACAAAAAAATATAGTGCAACCACGATGGCGATAGGTATGGAGAGGCTAAAGACAAACGCATTCCAGTTGGACATATAGGCTTCACCCGGCAGGGCAAGATAACTGATACTGCTGACAAAGGTCGCAAATATTGACATCCCGATCACCCAACCCGGGATCTGATTGTCTCCCAGGGTAAAAGCAGATGAGGTTTTATTTTTCCTATAAAAAGAACTGCCGAAAATGGTGATCCCGATTAAATAGCCAAAAAATATAACTACATCTATGGTTGTCATATTTGCTTAGCTAAAATTAAACAACCGATTAGCGTACTCATTTTAATAAAATTGGATTATGTACTTATAATTGTTACTCCGTACGATTCTCTGACAAATCCGTAGTTAATTACACAATCATACAGGGGAAAAACCACGCGGAAATTCTCTAATGGTTAAACTATTTTCACTAAATGATATAAGTAACAAATCAGATCGTAACAATCTATTATTGGGAGTATCCCACTAGCCAAAATGTCAATACTTACCTAATTAAATTGATCACGTAAATTTTATTTATATGTTAATTTTATTATAATAAATAGGGTTAAATAATTAATTTTTAATCAATTTTAACTAAAACTTAAAGTATATTATCATTCTCTTGAATTTAATGCTCTCCTTAAATTAAAACCTCACTGCTATGGACTTTCTCGTTGAAAGAATACTTGTACCTGAAAAAAAGTCATTCCAAATAACAGAACATGATTTGGGATCACATACTTCAAAAGTTCATACACATTGTAATTGTGAGTTAAATTTCATCAAACGAGGATGGGGACGAAGATACGTTGGAGATAATATTTCCAGTTTCCATCCGGGAGATCTGGTACTTATGGGGGCCAATCTACCACATTGCTGGGAAGTAAAAGGGACCTACAATGACAAGAGTCCAAAATGTATAGTAATTCACTTTCAGGAGAATTTATTAGACTCCGTCTTTACACATGTCCCCGAACTTGAACCCATTCGAGAGATGTTGAATAAAGCAGCTCAGGGATTACATTTCAAAGGTTCCCAAATTATAAGAGTCCGGGAACTCATGGAGGAGATGCTGCAATTGGAGGGATTAAATAACCTTATAGCACTGTTAAAAGTATTCAACATACTACTGGAAATTGAGGACTATGAGTACCTTTCCACACCGGGTTATATTAAACAAGCTAACCAGTCGGACTTCCAGAAAGTCAACAAAATTTATGAATACGTATTTAAGAATTTTCAGCATGATATATCACTGGAAGAAGTTGCAGAGCTTGTCAATATTACCCCGGGTTCTCTTTGCAGATATTTTAAAAACAAAACAGGACAGACTCTCTTTGAATTTTTAAAGGAGGTACGCATAGGATATGCCTGCAAATTACTAAGTGTAACCAATAAAACGATAACCGAAATCTGCTTCGAATCCGGATACAATACCCTGGCTCATTTTAACACCCAGTTTAAAGAGCTGAAAGATATGACTCCCAGTGAGTTTAGGAAGAAATCGAAGACGGTATTAGCAAACTAATTATTGTAATCAATTTTAGTAGGATCCAGCACTACGTGTTTTATCCGCTCCCTTTTCCAAGTATAAGTTATATGGACTATTCCGTCCCCCGATTGAATCACGGCCGGATATAAGTATTCTCCGGTCTGGTCTTCCAGGGTAATAATGTTATGCCATTCCTTTCCATCTTCTGACACAGCCACATTCAACGGGGTCCGTGGGCCTCCCCATTCATCCTTTTCTTTCTCTGAATGATTATATACCAACAGGTGAAGGCCACTCTCCAGTGTAACTGCATCAGTTCCTGAATTGGGATTGGGTAATTCCGTGGGTTTCAGGCTACTCCAAGTATACCCATCATCATATGACCATGAGGTCATAATCCTGTTATTTTTACTCCTTGCCAAAATCTGCAGGGTGTCTCCACCATGCTGTAGGATACTGGGCTGGATGACGTCGTATTTCTCGGCATTATTAATAGGTCCTACCAACTGCCATGTTTTACCCGTATCTCTGGAAATCTCAAAATGGATACGCCATCCATCATTCTCTGTGTTAGAGGGACTAATTAACCGACCATCCTCGGTCATTATCGGCTTATTTTTGACTTGGCCCAAAATATCTTCCGGCAATCGGCGTCCTCTGGACCATGTTTTTCCATAATCATCAGACGTTATTAGTTTATCCCACCACTGCCTGGGATTAGGACCAACTTTGTAAAACAACAATAATTTGCCATTAGGTATCTGGAACAATACCGGATTCCATGTTGGGTAGTGTTTGTCCCTATGCTGCACTCCATCGGCTACGGAAACCGGCTCCGTCCATTTCTCTTATTTTCCTGACTTACGGCTCATCCAGATTTCAACATCTTTGTCACCTTCCTCTGACCCTCCAAACCAGGCTGCCACCAACCCTTTAGGGGTTGCTTCTATCCTAGAGGCATGGCACTCATCGAACGGGGCTTTTTAAAAAATGGATTCTTCATTCTGAATTGCCTGATGCTTAGACGAAGCCCTTGTACAGAACAGAAGAAACATCGTATATGTTATTACAATTATTTGCTTAATCATAGTTTCGTATTTAATATCATGATCACTATTCTTTGTCGACACTATTAAGTGGTATTGGTTCGTATGATTTGTGCGCCTGCTGCATTAGCCTAAGCAACTCCCGTGCTTTTTCGGGATGCTCATCGGCGATATCATGTTGTTCCGAGGGGTCCCGGCTCAGATCGTACAGCTCCACCTGTAGTGGGGAGCGGGATCGCACCTGCCGTCGCACTGCCTTCCACTTGCCCTGCCGGACCGCCTGCTCGCCGCCGTCCTCGTAGAACTCCCAATACAGATACTTGTGTTGCTGCTGGTCGCCCGGGTGTCCAAGCAACGTCGGCAAGAAAGAAATACCGTCGATGCCTTCGGGGGCCGGTATCCCTGTCAGGTCGCTTACCGTTGGCAGAACATCCCAGAACGCCGATATATGGTCACTGGTTGTCCCGGCCGGCACCTTACCAGGCCAGCGAACGATCATCGGCACCCGGATACCTCCCTCGTACAGATCTCGTTTTATACCGCGCATTGCCCCATTACTGTCGAAGAAATCCGGATCGTGTCCCCCCTCCGCATGTGGACCGTTGTCGCTGGTAAAGATGACGAGCGTCTGCCGGTCAAGGCCCAGGGATTCCAGCTTTTGCAGCACCTTGCCCACCGTATGGTCAATATCGGTTACAAACCGTGCAAATCCCTTCTCTTGTTCCGGCCAGTCTTTTTCGGCAAACGGGCCGTAGTCAGACGCCCGCAATCCATTCTCGGTGTTCTCGTTATTGGCGTGCGGCAGGTTCAGAGAGATAAACAGAAAGAAGGGGCGCTCACTGTTACGCTCGATAAATGACAGGCTTTCCTGCTCAATCAGGTCAGGAGCAAACTGCACGGTTTGTTCGGCCACACCTGTCCCTTCCGGCATATGAGCCCACGGATTGGTCCCTTGCGGGCGACGAAGGCGGTTATCGAGCCAAACCTTACTTCCGTTTTTATAGAGAAACTCCGGGTAAAAATTGTGGGCATGCCACATATTGAGGTACCCGAAAAAATAGTCGAATCCATTGCGGGCCGGATCATTATGCGGGGGTGGATGTCCGACGCCCCACTTGCCAACCAGTCCTGTTCGGTAGCCTGCTTTTTTAAAAATATCAGCAACCGTCACATCCTCATCCTCCAGCAACAGGGGTTGGCTGCGGTCGTTGGCCCGAACCGAAGTATGACCCGTGTGGGTGCCGGTCAGCAGCGCCGAGCGGGAGGGAGCACACACTGTAGAACCCGCATAATGAGCGGTGAATTTCATACCCTCCTTAGCCATACGATCTATAAATGGAGTATCAATAATATCTTGTCCATATACACCCAAGTCACCATAACCTAAGTCATCAGCTAAAATGAAAATTACATTAGGTTTTTGGGAGGAAATTGTATCACCAGTTGTAGAAAAGGATTTGCAAGTAACCAAATTAGCAGAAAACAACAAACCTAATAGTATTAAGGATAAAACCCGTATTTTTTTAAAAGTTATCAATACAATCCCTTTATTATAAATACATTTGAACGATTGTGAGCATTATACAAAATCAATATTATGGGCAAGGATTGATACCAGTTCGAATAGATGAGACTTACCTCAAATCTTCTGGATCAAATATCGTAGCTGCAATATACCGATAAGGGGGAGCATCTTTTTTTAGAGCATTATTCCAGTAATACACCAATACTAGCTTATCATCAGGTCGTTGTACCATGCGGGGGTAACCTACATCTCCCGTAGCACCGTCTTCTCTTAGTACTATTTCATCACTCCATGTATAACCATCATCTGTACTAAATTTCATACAAACCCGCGATCCATCACCTTCATTTTTACGGACAATATATGCCAACGCAAGTGAATCGTCATCTAGCTTAAGCAAGGCCGGTGGAGAGCCTCCAGAACCGGTGTTCTTAACGGGATCATCCAGTTTTTGCCACGTTTTTGCATTATCTGTGGATAAGTAACTTGTTAACTTGTCATGCCCTTCACCTGTCCGGTGCCGAACGACAGTAAGAATTTCAGAAGGCGATATCCGAACGGATGAGGGCATTATTTCAAAACCTTCGGGTTCATCACCCATCCAACTTACTCTTTCCCAACTTTTGCCTCCGTCTGTGGTGCGTACTGATAGCACCCTTCCCTCTTCGCCGTTGCTTTTCGCGGCAGTTAAAAAAGCTGTTAGTTCATTTTGGCCATCAATTAAATAATCAGTGCGGGTAGCAACACCTTCTGTCCCAAAATTTTGCAATTTGAAAGGTCCGTTCCATACTTTTCCTCTGTCATATGAATAATAAAAGTGGGATGGTCCTGTGTGATTAGTTTGTCTAAGGAAAGTCAAAGCTAAATCAGGATTATTGAAATTAATGGGTTTAGTAAGCTCCGTAGTTGGTTCCGATTTATCATCACTCAACTGATTATTATACCGCCATCCGGTTTGTCCATGCTCGTATGCATCTTCTATAGACCAGCTTTGACCGCCATCTAAACTTCTTGCGTATTTGTCTCTTGCAGTACTTCGTTCATAGGTGTGACCTTCCCTTTTTTTATGACTGGCTTCAACAAAACCAACTAATATCTCATCCTCCCAAATCCAGATACCATGGTTTGCCGGCCATCCGGCAAACCGTCCTTCTTCATAATAAACTTTTACATGTCTTATATTCTTCTGAATGGTTTCTTTTCCCGTACATCCAATCATTGAAATTAATATGCATAGGGCGGTTGTTAAAGTATACTTCTTTAAATGTTCGAAATGTTTAAATATTACAAATTTCATATGCTATGATTAAAAGTTGAGTTAGTCGGCATTTAATATTATCAACCCTAATTTTGTTTTCTCCAAATTGGATCTCCTGTATACTCCTCTCCAATTGGATAACGTTCGTTGGGCTCAAAAGCAGCTTCCATAATTCCATCAATTTTCCGAACAATCTCCGGATGTTTCTCGGCTATATTATTTTCTTCCCCGAGATCCTCTTCCAAGTTATACAACTGAATTTCATTTCCTTGTCCAAGCCGTATTCCCTTCCACTCTCCCATTCGAACTGCCTGTTCATATCGATTTCGAGTGTGTCCATAATCCCAATATAGATATTCGTGAGGTTTTTCAATCTCGTTACCCATTAAAGCCTCTCGGATAGAAATGCCATCAATATTT
Source organism: Halalkalibaculum sp. DA3122 (assembly GCF_043951865.1). Lineage (NCBI taxonomy): Bacteria > Pseudomonadati > Balneolota > Balneolia > Balneolales > Balneolaceae > Halalkalibaculum > Halalkalibaculum sp. DA3122. Next base: position 80,556 of record NZ_JBINJF010000012.1, on the reverse strand, counting down.
TGAGGACTTTGTACACCTGCCAGTTCAGCAAATGTTGGCATCATATCCTGAAATGCAACTATTTCACGGCTTACTTCACCAGAAGGAATTTCTCCCGGCCACCTTGCAATAAAGGGTACCCGAATTCCTCCTTCTGTTAAATATCGCTTATAGCCTCTAAGTGGTCCATTAGTATTGAATTCCTTCCAAATTGTACTGTGTCCACCATTGTCACTGGTGAAAATAATTAGTGTGTTTTCTGAAAGTCCCAACTTGTCAATAAGTTGAGTTATTCTTCCCACATCGCGATCAATCAAATGAACCATTGCCGCATATTTCTTGGCACTTTCTGGCCAGTTTTTATCATTATATGGCTCAGTTGAAGGGACTGTAAGTCCATGTATATCCTCTGACTTTGCTGAAAAGTGTGGTAATGTATATGCTGCATATAGGAAGAATGACTGAGCTTTTGATTGACGAATAAATTGCAGGGCCTTACTTGTTAAAATATTATGGCTATAGTGCTCCCTAAGTACGGTATTTCCCGGAAGTTCAAGTCGTCCTTCATTGTAATCCAGGTATTCGGTATAATAATAATGAGCATGATCTTGATTTAGATATCCTAACCACATGTCAAAACCTTGATTAGTGGCACGTCCTTCCGTACCCGCATCCCCTAAGGACCACTTACCGACTCCCCCTGTTCGATAACCCGCTTCCTTCAACACTTCAGCAATTGTTTTATCTTCATCCTCCAGATATGTATGATAGTGAGGGATATTGTCACGGGCAGGAGTATGTCCATTGTGCAATCCTGTCATGAGCACACTTCGGGATGGGGTACATACCGGGCCACCTGCATAGGCTTGCGTAAAACGAATGCCTTCACTGGCTAAATTGTCGATATTTGGGGTTTTTATTTTATTTTGGCCATAAGCCCCAAGGTCACCATACCCCAAATCATCAACCATTATAAAAATGATATTTGGTTTTGATTTTGCTTGATTTTTCTGAGCTTGAATTTGGGGTACAATGGCTGATATTAATAAAACCAGTAATAATTTTATTTTGATATATAAATTAGTATCCATAATTCTATTTATTTTGTCAATTCAAAGTTTTGATGGATCAATGACTATATGTTTGATACGCTCTCGTTTCCATGTATAGGTTATGTGAACTAAGCCATCCTCAGACTGGATTACAGCAGGATAAGAATATTCCCCAGGTTCATTTTCAAGTGTCAAAACGTTTTGCCAGCTATTCCCATCTTTGGAAACCGCAACATTTAAAGGAGTCCGAGGACCTCCCCATTTCCCCTCTTCCCCTTTTGAATGATTATAAACGAGTAGATGGGTTCCATTTTCTAGTGTAACTGCATCTGTACCAGAATTGGGATTAGGTAAATTAGTAGGCTTTAACTCAGTCCAATTATATCCACTATCATAAGACCAGCTACTTATCACATAATTCTCCTTACTTCTAGCCAAAATTTGCAGCGTATCTCCACCATGTTTTAAAATACTAGGTTGGATTACATTGTACTGACTAGCATCATTGATTGGACCTATTAATTCCCAGGATTTACCATGATTACTGGTCATTTCAAAATGAACCCGCCATCCATCATTCTCTGTACTTGACGGGCTAATCAATCTTCCCTCTTGAGTTAGTATTGGTTTATTTTTGATAGGACCCAATATATCTTCTGGTAACCTGTAACCTGTTGACCAGGTTTTACCAGCATCGTTGGAAGTTTTTAACATTCCCCACCATTTACTCGGATGAGGGCCGACTTTATAAAAAAGCATCAAGGGACCATTTGGGTATTGGAATAAAACTGGATTCCATGTAGGATATCTTTTATCCTGATGTTGAATCCCATTAGCCACAGATTCAGGATCGGTCCATTCCCCATTTATCTTACGACTAACCCATATTCTAACATCTTCATTTCCCTCTTTAGTACCACCAAACCATGATGCCACTAGTCCTTCATTCGTAGATTCGATTGTTGAGGCATGGCATGCCTTGAATGGTACATCCTTAAAAATAAATTCATTTGTTTTAATTGCAGAATTTTGAGCATGAGTTTTTGTAAAAAAAGAGCAGGTCAAAATTATTGATAATATGAGTATACTTATCTCAAGAAATTTTATTCTTAACATTCTTCTACATTATTTAGATTAGTAAATTTTTTAATGACTTTGGATATCTCAATAAATTGATTAGGAATATCCAAAGTCATTTGCCCCATTTTTGCGTGTATGAAGTAACTTCTCGGAGCCATTCTTTATATAATGAAACAAGTGTTTTTAAAAGTTCTGGTCTCTGAGATGAAATATCTCTTTTTTCCCCGATATCATTACTTAAGTTAAATAATTGCTTATCATCTCCGGTGTTTACTAGTTTCCAAGGACCCATACGTATGGCCCAATCATCTCTTATTTTCCAAAAAAGAGTACGTTCAGGAAGATGTTCATTTTTTAGTAGTACGGGTAGGAGACTAACTCCATCTATTTTTTGGTTCTTGATAGGTCCCGATCCTGTTAGTTCAACCAATGTTGGAAAGAAGTCCATAGTCATTGCAGTTTCATCTGTCTCTGTACCAGCCCTAATCTTGCCTGGCCAGTATGCTATCATAGGCACCCTATGTCCTCCCTCATAAACCTGCCCCTTTTGGCCACGCAATGGTCCATTATTAGAGATATTTTCAAATTTGTGTTCATTTTGATAGTAATGAGTATAGCCCCCATTATCTGAAGTAAAAATGACCAGTGTTTCTTTTGCTAATTCCAGTTCCTTTAATTTATTGATGATTCTGCCTACACTTTTATCTATAGCTTCAATCATACCTTTTACATGTGGACGTACATTATTCTCATTTTTAATAATACCCCACTTATTATTGCCATATTTCTTCCCGGCCTTACGATGTGGAGGGTCTTCTGGACCTTGCCAAGGGAAATGGATTGCTAAATGTGCTGTATAAATAAAGAATGCTTCATTTTTATGTTCTTCAATAAACTCAATACTATCATCTGTTATTAATTCTACACTGTAACCATTTTCCATGTTTAACTCACTATTATGCCACCAGTCCTTTTTACCCCAACGACTTATATGAGTAAAGTGATCACCATCTCCAGATAGTAATCCTCTAAATTCATCGAACCCAAAATTATTTGGGAAATAAGGCTGCTCATACCCTAAATGCCATTTCCCAAACATACCCGTAGCATATCCTTCTTTTCTTAAAACGTCCGAAATAGTTAATACTCCCAAAGGCATTCCTTCGTGATTCTTTTTTTCACTCAATGCCGCTTCAAACCTACCTCCTAAGCGGTGTTGATACATCCCTGTTAGTAATGCCGCACGTGTAGGAGAGCACATTGGACCATTGGAATGAAAATCTGTGAAGCTCATTCCTTTTTTAGTAAGTCTATCAATATTAGGTGTAAAATCAATTTCTTCATTGTAAGAGCCAATATCTCCGTAGCCTAAATCATCGACTAGTATAAGTATTATATTAGGTTTCTCAGTAATGGTAGCTCTTATCTCACCATCCACTGGTTGTAAGAAAAAGTAAATAGCGATATAACACACTAAACATTTTAGAGCTATTATTAGCCTTTTTTGTTCGTAATATGGATTAGGCATATTGATCAAAATTTATTCGGTAATGAAGTTAAATTGAGATCAAATCATAAAACTCAATCAATAAATATTTCAATTTAGGTATGTCGAGAAACGATCAGTGAAAATCGTCAATAGTGCGAATGACAAACTCTTTCTAGCGATCTAATCTAGAGGTATTTACATACCACTAAAAATCATTATAATCAGTGTTGTATTAAATACTGTTTTCTCCGTAACTGATCGCAACTGAAGGAACTTGAAATTTACTACTTCAGTTGCGGAACAGTTCTACGGAAAGCGCCTTAGGAAAGCAATAATCACATTCTAAAATAATCTCAGTATTATTTGCTTTTAATAGGTGCACTGCTTTATTCGAAGTTACATATTTTGTTTTTTAGTTGAATTGTTAGTTACCCGGTTTCAGAAACCAGGATTCTGAACTAATTCACTATTTCTATTCATTTCATCTTGCGAAATAGGCATAAAATACATTTTATTATCCCAAGCCCTGTTTTGAACACTGATCACTTCATACTCATAGTTGGTGTAAGTGCTGCGATCTGCTCTGTCTGTAGCCTCCGCATTAATCTCTATACCTTTGGCATTAACATCCATTACGTCAGGAGCTATCATCCACCTTCTTATATCAAAATATCGATGCTCCTCATAGACTAGTTCAATACGTCGTTCATTACGATAATGCTCACTTAATTCCTGGCCAGTGACCGATGAACCAATTTCAGGCATTCCTGCCCGAACCCTAATCCTATTTAAAGCATCACGAGCGTCCCCAAATTCTCCAAGCTCAATTGAAGCTTCTGCATAGTTAAGTAGTATTTCTGCATAACGAAAGAAAGGCCAAACACCACTTTGAGGACCTGTTTCTGGTGGTTTGCTTACATCAATAAATTTACGCATATAGTATCCTGTATATGTTCCATTCCATGGCTCAACATTACTATTGCGAGTATCTAAACCCGAAACTGTAGTGCCATCCGGCAAATTAAGTTCTAGAAATGTCTGGATTACACCATCTTCATCTCTGTCTTTGGTATCGGCAGGGCGTTCTCGATATTCGGCTCCGTCGTATGCAATTGTAGCATAAAAACGGGGATCCCTGTTTTCATAAGGCGCACTTGCGTGACTTGGATTTTCCCAACTAAATTCCGAACCGTCAGCCATCTTATAAGCGTCGACCAGTTGTTGTGTTGGTGTATTACTACCAAACATATGATAGCCATTAGGTCCATGGTGTAGGTTCGGGTTATAAGGAGGGTCAACAGTTGAGGCTGTTTCTTCAGACCTGTATAATTCTAATATTGCTTCACTGGTGTTGGGAGTTCGAAAAAGCTGTTCATAGTTTTGCTCAGCCTCTTCTTTATCTGCAGGATTTGGACGGAACAAACTATAAGTGTCTAGATCAATTACAGCTTGAGCAGCATTTTTAGCATCTCTCCACATCTGAGTTTGATTCTGAGAACCTGTATAGCCGGTTTCAACCATATCACTCGGATTTTCATGATAAAGATCACTGGCAGCATATAAAAGTATGCGCGATTTTAAAGCTAAAGCCGCTCCAGCACTTGCTCTACCGAGATTTTCTCCGGTTCGGACAGTTGGGAGTAAACCAGCGGCACTCTCGGCTTCTTGAACAATAAAGCTAACAGTTTCACCGAAACTGTTACGCGGCACATTCATATCATCATTAAGGCCGTAGACCTCAGTAATTATTGGTACTCCGCCATACATTCGCAATAAATTGTGATAGAAATATGCCCTGAGAAAATGAGCTTCTCCCTTTAATTGATCTTTTACATTTTGATCTTCTATAGCCGAGTTATCAATTTCTTCTATAAAAATATTTAGTTGCCGAATTTTGTCATATAAATGATCCCAAGAGTAATGGTAGTAGTCTCTATCTAAAAAAGCATCAAATATCCCTCGATCGCTTGAATTAATGTTTGATTGAACGAATGATTCATTCCTTACAGGAATTGGATGACCATTATCAGTATTAGCTGACAACTTATGATGATAAAGGCCATGGCCCATTCCACGATAAACCTCACTCAGGTAAGCTTTTATTAAAGAAACATCTTCCCATACAACCTCTTCAGTAATTTGGTCAGGTGGCTGAATATCTAATGGGTTGTTATCACAAGCATTAAATATCAAGACGCTTAATAATGCGATCGAAAATAAACTTATTAGATTTTTCATAATATTAATTGTCTTTACCTTTAAAAAGTAACGGATAATCCTAAATTAAATATCCTTTCTTGTGGATATCTTCCCCCGCGGGGATGGCCTGCTGACTCAGGATCTCCTAAATCATAACTAGTCCACGTTAACAGGTTAAATCCGTTAGCGTAAACTCGCATATCATCAAGACCTACTAGAGTACTAATATTTGAGGGAAGGTTATATCCTATTTCAAGTGTTTTAAGCCGTAAATAATCGGTTTCGCGAAAGAAATATGTATTCCTGTTAGCTATCCAGTATTCCTGTGTTCTGTTAAATGCTCTTGGGCCATCAAAATTGGAATAATCTGGATGGGGCGTCATAGCTGTAGGATCGTTGGGATCAGGCCTCCATCTTTTGTCAGCAAATTTCTTATAATAATTACCAAATTGACCTGAAGCAGTCTGAATATATTGTGATGCACCTGCAGCACCTTGAAAAAATATCGTTAAATCAAATTGTCTATATTCAGCATTTAATGTTATACCTCCTGTCCATTCCGGTAGGTCGTTCCGCTCAACTCGAATACGATCGGCTGCATTTATTTGATCGTCTTCGTTAACATCTCGAAAGATAAGATCTCCCGGACGAGCCCCAGGCCAAGAGGGATAACTATCTATATCTTCTTGATCCTGGAATACCCCAATTACATCATAATAAAGACCTGTATTCATTTTAGAACCAGTGGACTTTTGCCACTCAGGAGCCCCAGGTGGTTCATCCCAGAATTGAATCTCATTAGTAGCATATCCCCCACTAACTGTAATATCATAAAGAAAATCTCTATTTATCTGTTGTCTCCAAGTTAATGAGCCGTCAAAACCCCAACTTTCTACCTCTCCGATATTTTCCCTTGGCAATTCTAATCCGGAGGATCTAGGTATTGATGCATTTCTAAAGGTTAGAATATCAGTTCTCAAATAATCGAAGTAATCAAACTCGAACGCTAAACTATTTTCAAAGAGCTCCCCTTCAATACCAACGTCAAACTGATTTGCTACTTCCCAAGTTATATTCGGATTAGGAGTTTGGGTCTGCCTAATACTAGGTGCCAACTGATCAATATTAAAGATATAACCGGAACCGAATCCGTAACTTGTAAGGTGCTGATATGGTGAAACGCGATCATTACCAGTCTGCCCCCAAGATGCACGCAGTTTAAAATAATTTAGAAAGGAAAGATTATTTTGGAAAAACTCTTCTTCACTCAAAACCCATCCTGCAGAAAAACCCGGGAAGAAACCGAAACGATTACCTTCAGGGAATATGTAAGAGCCATCATATCGTGCCACAAACTCAAGTAGATATTTATCTTTGTAATCATAGTTAACCCGACTAAAAAAGTTTAATCTAGCTCCTTTGCTGGCACTTCCATTAATATCCTGTTGAGCTTGTCCACCAGCAAAAAATTGAGGAACCTGATCAGTTATAAAGTTTCGACGAAATGCATAGAACCAAGAATTTTCAAATTTTTGATACTCAGATCCTACTAATATATTATATGAATGATTCTCCAAGTCCTTCTGATACTCACCTATCAGGTTCACAAGGATATCATAACCCTCATTACTCTGTTGTGACAGTGACGGTTCTGAAGCTCCCCTTTTTGCTCCTGATAGATATTGTACTGGATCACCGCCATTGGCCCGATAGGCAGCTTCATCAAATGAATATAATGTCCAAGGTTTGACAAATCTTTTTTGCTGATGAAAATCTTTGTCAAAGGAGCCAGAAGTTCGTATTTCAAAACCATCTACACCAGGAAACTCAACTGCTAATTGTAAGTTGGTCTGTAGATAGTATCGATCATCATCATCAAATCCGGTAACATCACTCCCTGTTACAACGGGATTATTTCCACCAGCCTCAAAAGCCGGACCCGGGTGCCCGCTAGGCCAGAAACCTGGAAGATTAGGAAAAGCTTGAATCAAATTTTCAAATCTACTACTTGCAGGTACAGTAGGATAGTTACGATCTTCCCATCGGCCTGCTACATCAAATTTAAGGTCTATATTATCTGATACTTGTCCATCAATATTGCTTCTAAAATTATATTGATTGTAACGAGTGGAACTATTTACAAAAATACCATCTTCAGTAAGAGCACCCAATGATAAACGGTACTGTACATTCTCACCTCCCCCAGAAACTGACATATCTGCTTTGGTCTGATGAGAAGTAGATTTCAATGCCTCATTAAACCAATTTGTATTGGGGTATAACCAAGGATCTGAATTAGAATCTGCATAATTTTGTAATTCTTCTTCCGAATATTGTGGAGGATTACCCCTATACATATTTAATTCGTTCAGCATCCGGAGATATGTTGAGGCATCCGCAGTTTCAGGTAGACGAGTTGGCTGAGAAAAACCCTGATTAAATTCGATATTAAATTGTGGTGCTCCTTTATTCCCTCGTTTGGTTGTAACTAGTATAACACCATTGCCCGCTCGAGCACCATAGATAGCCGCTGAAGCATCTTTTAGTACCGTGATATTCTCAATATTTTTAGGATTAAGACGATCAAGCCCCCCCGATCGACTGGGCACCCCATCAATTACTATGAGAGGTTGATTATTATTCAAAGTGTGCTCACCACGTATACGCAAAGTCGCATCATCAGCTCCTGGCTCCCCACTGGTATTTACTGCAAATAAACCAGGGATCTTACCACTTAGATTTTGTGAAAGATTGGTTACAGGTGCCTTCTCCATTCTTTCTCCGGAAACTGCACTTATAGATCCCGTTGCAGTTTCCTTGGTTCTTGTTCCATAGCCTACAACAACTAATTCCTCACCAGTAATTGCAGATTGAGTTAAAGTTATATTAATTGATTGGCGTCCGTTTATTGCTATTTCTTGAGTTTGATAACCAACAAAGGAAACAACTAACGTATCATTTAGTGAAGGCACGTCTAATGAGTACTCACCTTCTATATTTGTAGTGGTACCAATCGTTGTACCTTTGACAATTATATTAACACCAGGAAGAGATTCACCTGTTTCTGCATCAGTAACTATTCCACTGACCGTCTCCTCTTGGTTAACATGAAAGGCTACGCTATCTGTATTTATACCAAGAGTAATTAGAGCAGCAAGTAGGAATAAAGGAATAACCCTAAACACCAAATTTTGTGCAATATTAATAAACCTTTTAGTTCCAGATCTGTTTCTTTTTTCCATAACTCCTAAAATTTTAGTTGAATTTTCCCCATATGACTCGTGGTCCGTTAAAGAACCTATTCGATAGAGCTATCAATTAATCTACTTTATTAAATAGGTATTCAGATAGAATGGCTACTTGGAAATTCCCCAATACTAAAACTATTTTAACAACTAATATTTTTATGTGAGGGAAATGGTAAAGTTTCTTATAACAGAGGATAATATACTTTAAATACCTTGTTGGTGAAGCAACTTTTTTAAAAAGTGAACAGAAATATTTGAGTGCTTATTTAAGAAAACTAAAACTGGTAAGACATCATGAATTAACTATTCATCTTCATAAAGCTTTCCATTTTTATGGTAAATCTTAAATTTGCAAGTATACATCACCTTTATATAATGCATACCAGTTGGCATAAATATAAGCACCCCACTTTTCAAATCTTCTAACATCTGTGTAACAACCCATCCTCCGCTGACACTTAAACAACCTTTGATCAAGTATATTCTGGATATATTTTCCTTGTAAGATTGGTTTCTATTTTCAAACACCGAAGAACTTCTACGTCTTTATAAGTTTGTAGATTAGTGCCTCAGGTAGGTATATCCACTAGGGTCCCAGTCTTGCAACATGATCACCTTGGGCCCCATTTCAGCTAATCACATAAAATTATTATATATTTTACCTTCTTTCTTATACAGAAATTAAAATAGAATATTATTACAACCCATCTCGATATATAATTCTATAATATACTGTGCTGTATCTATATTTTCAGCTACTGCTCCAACTATAATTGGAATCGGTTACTTACCTCATCCAATACGATGTTTACCATCTCGTACCGTTCTTCTAATTAAAGTTTATTTACTTCTGAGGCTATGTTGGAACCAAACCCATTTATTCCGGTTCTTAATTCTATTCTTCCTTTTTCGTAAGACTTTGTACATCAATACGGTTAGTTTCAGTATATGGCGTGTTCAATACTGTTACTATACCATGTAGTAAATACACTTCCTTCATCTAAGGAAAAACCATCTATATTCAAATACCTACTCTTGGTAAACTTGCCATTATTTATTGTTAACTTTCTTCACTAGTGACACTCAAAGTTGGTACATTAGTGGGTACATAGTAGCTAAAAATCAGCTCCTATAGCCTCTATAGTCAATTCTGAACTACACTCATAATCGATTGGTCGCAGGTTCAAATCCTGCCGGGCCCACACTATTTATCTCTACAACACTATTTTGCTCTTCCCTCCTTTTTTACTCCCTTCATGGGCAGCTGCTGGTCCGACCAATCCAGCCTACGTGTTGCGAAACAGTGTTTCGCGGTTCAAATCCTGCCGGGCCCACTTATTGGTTAGCTTGTCATTTAGGCCATTTAAATGCCCTCTCAGGCGATTTAAACGGCCTTTTTTGTTTCTATTTCGCGCACATCGATAGAAATGAATAGAAGAAAAAAGAACGGTTCATTCTACTCTGTTCTTAGAGATATGGTACAATTTGGGTGCAATATCAGAGGACCGTTTTATGGCATCACTCAAAAAGAGAGGAAAATTTTACTACATCCGTTTCACAAAAGTAGTCAATGGCAAGCAGATCGAGTCCACCAAAAGCCTGGGAACCCGGTACAAAGAGCAGGCCCAGGAAGCATTAAGACAGATGGAGGAAGGGGATAACACCTCAGAAGCCCAAGCATATGGCCGGACATTCATCCAGTAGTGTGACGAACAGATATACCCATTTGAGGGCAAGAAGCTTGTTTCGCAAACAACGAGAGATTGAAAAAAATCGGGCTTAAGCTGCCTTTTCCATAATTGGACTACCTGTTTGGCAGTAGTTGGAATGAGCTGAAAGTCCCAGCCTTCCGCTGCTGGTCCACGCTGGCAGAACAGGAGTTCTATTTTTCAGACAATCGTTGTAAAAATTGATACGGCGAAAGAACAGACAAGTTTAGTGATTGTTTGCTCATAATATTCGTTGTTTGTTAATGCGCACCTGAAACATGCTGAATGCGCAATATAACAGAAAGAAGTAACCCGTTATTGCAACAGTATAATCCCGGTTAAGGTGTCAGCCATACCTGCCCCGGCTCTGATCCAGAACCTGGGTATCTTGTTTCGCGGCTTCAGTTCAGTGTAGCTTTTGTATTCCAGGCGCTCAAAATCAGGACTGGTAACATAGGTAAGCATCCGGGTACGGTTTTCATTGGTCGTTGTAGCCACGTCAATGCGCAGCGGCCGCCGGGTGAGCTGCAGGCGGTTTCCAAGTAGGGGCCAGTCAAAAACAACATCGCTGCAGACCCGGAATAGCCCATAGGTAAACGTTTCGGTGAATGTGACGGTGGTATCCATCACATTCAGATCGGACCGACCGCCCCAAAATATGGATTCTATGCGGACGGGACGGTTTTCCGAAAAATATGATCTCATCAGAAATGTGCTGCTATTCCCGCCGTGGGTGCTATGTTGGATTGCAAGCCGTGATCCAGCAACGCAAACAGTGCGCTTCCGTACGCGTACAGGCTCGGCGAGAGGGCGAACTGGAATCCCAACCCGGCGTTAAGCGTATGATCGCGGCTGATGGCCGGGATCGAAGTATCGGTCAGCGTGCTCCCTCCCATCGTACCTTCCGGCGACAATGCTCCACCAATGGGGGCCAAAAAGGGATCGGGCTCCAGGTCGATATTACCAAGCAGATCAAATGAAAAAAACAGGTTTTCAGCAAGCTGCTGGTTGAACCCGGTAGCTACATTAAAGCTGTTGCTGTTGGGACCGTTCCAAAATTGTGCTCCCACATTTACATAGGGCTGGAATGTATTTGACGGGTTAAATTCACTGATAAAAGTGAAGCGGGTCCCAAAATTCCCACTTCCCAGCATGTTATCACGGGTTCGCAGCGGCAATCGTATATCCAGAACTGCCGCAAGACGTACCGTTTGTACGGTAACCGGAAAGCGATACTTCGCCCGCAGGGCAAGCGTCTCCATAAAAGTCTCCCGTTCGGATGCATCGTCCACAAAGTTAAACAGCGCCGGACTCACCTCCCTATTCCCCACTCCTTCACAATTCAGGCCCCCTTCCGATCCCGGCCGGTACCGGCAGCCGGTATTATCCCCTTCTATACTGAATGTTGTATTTACATTTTCGATTGCAACATTCACAACCGGCAGGGCAAACCCCACATCGAAACGATCGGTGACCCCATAGGTCCCGTGAAGGGTAAACACCGTGGCATTGATATCCCACGGCATGCTTGCAACCACCCGGTCTCCCCCTCCATTCTGCACGAAGGTAAAACTCAGGGCACTCAAATCTTCTCCTCTGATTTTGGAAAGATCAAAATATGAGGCGTTTCCCCCAACTAAAAAGAGTCCCCGACCCACAGTAGCCCCGCTCTCGGTGTATATCGGCGTAAAACCGGTTACGACATTGACAACCCCGTTTTCGGTGAATTCCGCCTCCAGGGCCGGAGGTGTCAGCGGAATGGCCGCCAGGTTGCTTTCTATAAACCCACTGATGCCCGGGGCAAAAGACTGGCGCGCCAGCTCCGCCGCCTGGCTAAATGGATTGCCCTCCACCGGCTCAAAGAGACAAGTTGCGTAGAGATCCGCCAGCGATTTCTCCAATAATGACTGGGACCGCGCCGATTGATATCCCGTGATACTTATGACTAAGACCAGCAAAATTGATTTTCCACGTACAAAGTAAAGATCTCGCATGGCATCTCCTTATTACGTTTCCTGTTTACATAATCGGGAGGTTGTGGTTCAGTGCGGTTCCACCTCACTCAGCACATATCGCTCCTCGTTTTTTTTCCATATCCAGTTAGCCGGAACGGGGAGTATTTTCACCTCCTCCCTTCCCTTTTGACGGTAGTGGATATCCATCGTAACAGCCAGTGTGGCAGTGGTACCGCCAGATTCCTGCAATTCTCCAGCCCTGCTTTCAACACTGACAACATTGAACCTGGAGTACAACCCCTCCAGCATTTTCCCATAGTAATCCGCAAGCGGAGGGGCAACGTCGTTCCACTGCCGATCCATAATCGCCTGGCTGACCGCATTCTGAAGCTGATCTATCTGCCCGCGCACAAGTTCGATTGGCGGAATCTCGGCGGCGGGCTCCTCCTCTTCCGTCGGCACCTCTGATGCGGCAAGTGATTCATCCCCCGGCCCCGGTTGATCTTCAACATTTGTTGATGAGTTGGTTCCTGCAGTAGAGATCTCCGACTCTTCTCTGTCTCCCCGGTTGCCAACGGGCTGCCTGTTGCTCACCAGGTTCGCAGACTGCTCCTCGTCAATTTGCCGCTGATCTCCCGGCGAATCAACCATCCCAGAGGTGGTGGATTCCTGCGTGTTTACCGCTTTTGGATCTACCGGAGATTGTGTTTCAGCATCCAATGGAGGGAGAGATTCTTCCTGCTCAGGCTCATCCAGGGTAGTGCCGATATTGCCCCCGGCGGTTCCTACTTCAGCCTGTTCGGTTGAGGACTTATCTTCATCAGCAATACTGCTGCCGGGTATGCCATAAAACTGCCAGCTTACCACTGCCGCGACCAACGCTATTCCCGCTCCAATTACCCAGGCCCTTGGCCAACGCATCCCTTGTTGCCAAAAAACAGACCTTACGTAGGTCCAAATATTCTTCAGAAGTGTTTCAGGTCTTTTTTTTGAAACTTTTTTATCGGTTTCCCGGGCTTTTTCAGCAGCCCGCTCTTCCCCGAGTTCAACAGCGGGTGGTTTACCTGGTGTTGCGCGATCCGGGTCATAGTTTGAAAGTATGCCGGCAGCGGCTTCCCTGACCTTGCGCTTCTCATCTTTTTGCATGTCTTCAAGCGCCTCGCGGGCGGCCAGTGCCATCCGTTTATCTCCGCCATCCAAAAGATATGCCAGCTCCGGTATCGCCTCGAGACGGACCACCGGGTCATCATCTTCTATTGCAGCACGAAGTTTCGGATCAAGTTCAGCAGGGGTCAGGGGCCTGGGATTGCGTGCGATGATGAGTCGTCCCTGTTGATTGTATACCCAGCGCCGCGGTGTCTGGGTCGGCAGGTTGCTCACCACCTTGTCATAGGCATAATCGTACCACTCGTCAAGAGTAATCAGGCTGTCGCCATCCTTGTCAGCTTTCCCGGATTGGATACCTTCAAGTAAAAAATGGGTAAACAGGGAGGTCTGCGCTTGCTCCAGCACCTGGTTGCCCTCCATCGCAAACTCCCGCCGGTCTGACGCGGTCAGGACTATACGCCCGCTGCCGTTGCCCTCAAACGTCGCCGCGGTCAACACCTGGTCATCTCCCTTAATGCCCCGCCTGAACGCGCCGCTGTGGCAGCAGTCCAGAATCAGTATCTGCCGTTTGGAACGGCACAAATCCATGTCATCGGCAATAAAGTCAGCTGAAATAGCCGTTGCTCTCAGTAAATCAGGACGTGTGTCCCTTACCGCCAGGTAAAGGTGCCCGCGGTCATCCAGTATCCCGTGGCCGGAAAAATAAAGCAGCAAAAGGTCATCGGGCTTTTTATTCTGAAAGAAGCCGCTTATCTCCTGCCGGACTTTTGATTCCCCACTATTAATCAACTCCTTCACATCATCAAATCCGCCGATAGAAGAGTCCCGAAACAGGCTGGCCAAATCCTGCACATCTGCAATGGGAGAGGCCAGGTCCGCCAACTTTTCGGCCTCATACTCACTGTTACCAACGAAAAGAGCATACTTGCGTGCCATGGAGGAACCTCATCTCTGATTTATCAAAAGAAGGCGAATCTGCGAGGTAACCTTTTTCTGAAAGATGTGCTGCTTTATCCATCACCGGGTTGATTCAATGATTCCAAAAAAATTTTGAAATCCCTGGAATTACCCTCAAACTCAACCTGCTCCCCGCCGATCTCCCCTTTAAATTTGACAATACGTCCGCTGCCACGCTCAATCCAGGCCTGCAGCAGTTCAATAACCTTGGGAACGGCTTTCGGCAACACAGCCATGATTATAGCTCCCAGCGTTACCGCCTCCACTGATTTTGCCCCTGCGGGCAGTTCCCCTTGCTTCGCCAGCTCGGCCGACTCTACCTCCTCCTCTCTGAGTTCCCGCAACAACTGGCGTGTTAACTGGTCGATTTCATCCGGGTCCCCGTCTTCGGTACTGACCTGCAACAAAATCTCTGAAGGCTGCTCATCTTTCATCGCTACCCCTGTTAGATAAGTTTCAAAAAATACTCAGCGAGGATTCTGTTTCTTACCACCCTTCCTGCATCGGCGTTCAACATATAAACATGCGATCCTCCGCCGGCTGACACCGGGCAGTGCATTATCCCCACTTGTACTTGTTACACCAATTTTAGCCGGCGAAGCCTCAATCGTATCTTATTATTTAGAATACAAATTATAATTAATTTTAATAAAAACAATGAATTACATATAAATATTTTCTTTTTCTCATAAAATTTATCCGCTTTAGTCCTGATTTCTTTCAAGAGGTTAATCCCCAGCAAGGAGAAAAAGAAATGGCCGCAGAAACGTACCCCGTGTGTTATAGCAGATCAACTCTGCATACCTTCAGGTAAAAATTGGGAACCCGGGTTTCGTTACGGGTAGTAATCTGGGGATAGGTGTTCATTTTTCAGTGAAAAAAAAGAACCTTTAAAAATTTCCTGAAAAATTCGAGATAATGGATCCTTATCCCTTCCGGTCTGGAAATGTGTGAATCGTCCCGGGCAAATGCAGCGCAAGCGTAAGGAAAGGAATTGTATCCATTCTAAAATTAACAATTTGGAACAGGCCCGGGATATCTATTTGAAGATCCCTGAATTTAGTCGTGTATAAAGTTGAAGATTCGGCCAAATCGGGGAAGCCAGCGCTCCGAATCCCAGGAGAAGTAGATCATGCCCGCCTTGCCTACGACGTGATCTTGCGGCACAAATCCCCAGTATCGGCTGTCTTCGCTGTCGTCCCGGTTGTCTCCCATCATAAAGTAGTAGCCCTGCTGGATGGTATAGGTTGAATCTCGTTCTCCATTAATATAGAGCTGATCTCCCCTCCATTCGGCGTCATTCCGTTCATAACGCGTGACGATATTCTCATAAATATGCCAGTTCTCGCGTGTCAGTGTTACCTGCTGTCCTTCGAACGGTACAACAACGGGGGGGAGGTGATCGTGATTCATAAATCCGGAGGAGAAGCTAAAATTTCTACGCGAAAATTCATCGAAATCATCGGGAAGCACATGCAGCTGCACGTCCTGGACTTCCGGCCACTGGCGAATCGTCTCTGCCACGCTGCTGGTCATATTGACCCGGTAGCTGTTTTCTCCCTGCGAGCCGAGAAGAGTACCGCCGGCATTCTGAACCTTGGTGGGACTCAGCCGCACCCGCTGGCGCACCTGCACCACATAGTTTTTCTGTATTCCCGGGGCCTGTTCAGACAGTTCCCCGTTCACATACAGCATTTTATCGCGGATAGAGAGCGTGTCGCCCGGAATGCCGACACACCGCTTTATATAGTTTGTTTTAGCGGAAATCGGGGCGATATCGATCGGGTAGTTAAAGACCACGATGTCATTGCGCTGTACCTCCGTATAGCCGGGAATACGCGTCCACGGCAGGTTTACGCCGGGAAGATAGATGTTGGTGAACGGTACGCCAAGTACCATGGGGGTACGGGGACCATAACTGATTTTGGAGACAACCAGGAAGTCGCCGGTGAGCAGTGTTTCCTCCATTGAAGGGGTGGGAATGCGATACGCTTCGAACAGGAATGTACGGATAATAAGCGCTGCCACGGCTGCAAAAAGCAGGGCATCCAGCCATTCCCGGGCCCAGTGCTTGGCCTGTTCACGCTGTTCATCCTGTCGCCGTTTACGCCGGGAGCTCTTCTCGCTGTTCTTTTCTGCCACTTCGTCTGCCAATGCCGTTTCCTTTTTAAACTATTATTGATACCTGAAATTGATGGTCATTCCCTCGGGAGAATCGATCTCTTTTGTGACAAATTCGCCATTCTGGTAACGCACGTCGAACCACTGCTCTCTTTCGGGAGAATAGAAATAGTCCTGAAACGGGGAGAGGCTGTCCACCGACATCAATTTCTGTGAAAGGGTTCGTTTGATCTGGGGCATTAGATCGATATAGCGGCTGGCACCGCCATACACGAGGCCATTGCCAAAAGGCCCGTCGATATCCAGTACCATCATCGGGATGCTGTCATCCACGGTAAACCAGTATTCAAACTGAATCGCCTCCGCAGGGCGAAAGTTGTCGCTGTTAATCAAATCTTCCAGTGTTTGCGTGGGATCGCCATATTGCGCCTGCAGGCGTGCCCGGACTTCAGGGGTCTTTTGCTTGTCGATGGTGGTCTCCTGATACAAGCCCTGTCCGGTCCATTTTATCTCCTCAAACCGGTTCAAAAACTGCTGTCTTTCATCGTGGGGCACTTTTTGAATTTCCGGTTCATTGAACTGCGCCAGTGCTGAACTGGTAAGTATAAAAAAAAGCACGGCAACCGCCGCCATCTGTCGTAGTAATCTCATAAGCAAATTCCTGGCTTCATTTAATTTTTCGGGTCAAACTAAATAAAATCTGGTAAAACTTTGGTTAAAAAGCGTAAGCAATCTTCTAACCTTTCTCGTCCATTGAAAGGACAGCGAGGAATGCCTCCTGGGGGACTTCAACAGTACCCACCTGTTTCATACGCTTTTTCCCCTCCTTCTGTTTCTCGATAAGTTTGCGCTTTCGGGAAACGTCTCCGCCATAACACTTTGCGGTGACATCCTTGCGGATAGCCCGGATCGTTTCGCGCGCAATAATTCGCGAGCCGGTGGCGGCCTGGATCGGGACTTCAAACTGCTGCTTGGGGATCAGTTCCTTCAGCTTCTTGCAGAGCTTTCGACCCTGTTCATACGCCTTGTCGCGATGTATGATACTGGAGAGGGCATCCACCGGTTCCTCATTCAGCAGTATATCCAAACGAACCAGGTCGCTTTCCCGGTATTCAAGAAATTCATAGTCGAGCGAAGCGTATCCGCGGGTGCCGCTTTTCAGGCGATCGTAGAAATCGAACACCACTTCCGCCATCGGCAGTTCGTAGGTTATCTCCACGCGGCCGCCCTGCATGTGCAGCTGGTTTACGTACACCCCCCGCTTGTCCTGGCAGAGCTTCATCACCGGGCCGATAAATTCAGATGGAGTCAAAATAGTAGCTTTGATAAACGGCTCGTATACCGCTTCCCGCTCTCCCGGATCCGGCATATCGCTGGGATTGTCCACAACAATCGTTTCCCTTTGCCCCTTTTTTTCGACCTCCACCTTGTATTCCACGTTGGGAACGGTGGTGATAATATCTATATCAAACTCGCGGTCGAGCCGCTCCTGTACAATCTCCATGTGGAGCATTCCCAGGAAACCCGCGCGGAATCCAAATCCGAGGGCCTCGGAGGTCTCCGGCTCGTAGGTTAGCGAGGCATCGTTAAGCTGCAGTTTTTCCAGTGCCGACCGCAGATCCTCAAAATCATCCGACTGCGTGGGAAAGAGCCCGCTGAACACCATCGGCTTGGGCTCCTGGTACCCGGGGATCGGCTCTTTGGCGGGATTGTCGGGCTTCGTGACGGTGTCGCCAACACGGGCATCCTGCAGCGATTTCACACTGCCCACGATATATCCCACTTCTCCGGCTTCCAGTCGATCCGTTTTCACCTGTTTCATCATAAGGTAGCCGATCTCCTCGGCGTCGTACTCTTTGCCAGTCGCCATAAACCGGATGCCGTCGCCCTTGTTCAGGGCTCCCTCCATCACCCGTACATACACAATGGAACCGCGATAGGTATTGAAGACCGAATCAAAAATCAGTGCGCGCAGCGGCTTTTCCGTATCTCGTTTGGGGCCGGGAATGCGCTCCACAATCGCTTCGAGAAGCTGGTCAATTCCATCTCCCGTTTTGCCGGATACTTTCAAAATCTCGTCGTGGTCGCACCCGATCAGGTCTACAATCTGCTGGCCCACCCCTTCGATGTCGGCGCCGGGCAGGTCAATCTTGTTCAGGACCGGTACAATGTCCAGGTCCTGGTCAATCGCCTGGTACAGGGTGGATATCGTCTGTGCCTCAACTCCCTGGGCGGCATCCACCACCAGCAGAGCGCCTTCACATGCCTTCAGCGCGCGCGACACTTCATAAGAAAAATCGACATGCCCCGGGGTGTCAATCAGGTTAAAAATCACCTTCTCCCCGTTTGGACGCTCATACTCCATCTTGATAGCGTGGCTTTTAATCGTAATACCACGCTCCCGCTCCAGGTCCATATCGTCGAGAATCTGCTCCTTCATCTCCCGCTCGGTGATGGCGCCGGTGCGCTCCAACAAGCGATCGGCCAGGGTCGACTTCCCGTGGTCAATATGAGCGATAATGCAAAAGTTGCGAATTTCAGGCATAACTGTATCTGCTTGCGGTGGAATAGAGGCTTAACAAAAAGAACGGTTAAGATACAAATTTAGTGGAGGGATTGCATATTACCCCGTAAAAATAAAATTGGAACAACTTCCACCACCTTGCCTCTGCTTCTATCCAAATAACGGAGGAGGTGGGAGGTGGGAAAAGCGCAATACGTGCCCCACATCCCTGGCCTGACGGGAATACATATCACGCATAACGGTCGGACTCACCTCTACTCGGGGATGTTGAGCTGCTCAGTGTCGTCAACCGGGACCGGGTTAAGAAGCTCGATATGAAAACGAAACTCTTCCCCCTCGATGGTCATCGTGTCATAAATTTCACGGATCAACTCAAAAATAGTATCTGTTTCTCCTCGCACGCTGGTGGAAAGGTAATTGACATCCACCTCTACTTCGTGCTGGGCCACCATCTCGAGTAAAAATTCTATGCTCTCGCGCGGGTTTTGAGACTCAAGGGGAATATAGGTAAACTGGGCCGTGGTTATCATATAATCTGTATTCTGTTGATTTAATTTCTGTCGTTTGCCAAAGCGATAAGAATAACCGTTTGAATTAAATTGATCAATACAGAAGTGAAAATGTTTTCTCTTCCCATACCGGTCTGGCCACAGGTAACGAACTTCTTTGCTGGAAACAAAAATTTTTCCGGAACATTTCTTCCTGCTGCCAGTATAGGTATGTACAAGCTGCTATTTTTACGTTCTACCGTCGCAATACCCACACTCCAACATTGTAGACGGTTGTTGACCCAGACAGCCCCGTACATAATAATTTATCGTGTACGGGGCTTTTTTATTGGCTGCTTCCAGTAGTTTACATAGACCGTGATACAGCCTCGGCCGCCAGTTCATTTTCTTGCGTGCATACTTGGGTTTGAAATTGTATATTCAGGACTGATGGAAATTCGATATTCCCATATTCTCTCCCACGCCCGTCACGGTGGTGTCCATCACCACTAAACAGACTTTTTATATCTATACAGGTATTGCTACCAGCCGACTTCTTTACCATCTTCCATAACCATTTTCACAATACAACCAATTATTCTGCAAGCTATGAATCGATCTGCCGATACCAAGACCTCTTTACGCATTGCGTTGCAAAAAGATGGTCGCCTGACCGATAAAACCATTAACCTGCTGGAAGGCATCGGACTGCGCTTCGACAATTACAAGCGCAGTCTGATGGTGAAATGTCGTAATTTTGATGTGGAGCTGCTGCTCATTCGTGACGACGACATCCCGGAATACGTGCAAGACGGGGTCTGCGATCTCGGTTTTGTAGGAGCCAATGTTACGGCCGAAACCGGCGCCGATGTTACAATCCTCCGTGGACTCGACTACGGGGTCTGCCGGCTCTCCCTGGCAGCCCGTAAAAACGGGAATATCCAGTCCGTCCAGGATTTTGACGGGAAAACGATCGCCACAAGCTACCCGAACCTGACGCGGCACTACCTGCAGAGAAAGGGCGTTGAATCGAATATTGTGACCATCTCGGGGGCCGTCGAAATTGCGCCCCGCCTGGAGGTGGCCGACGCCATCTGCGACCTGGTTTCCACCGGCAACACGCTTAAAGCCAACGGCCTGGAGGAGATTGAAACCATTTTTGAGTCCGAAACCCAGCTGATCCGCACGAACAAGGAGCTTTCCGAGGGGAAAAAGAAGCTGATCGAAAAATTTATGCTCCGCATCGACGGCTACCAGCAGGCCGAGCGCAGCCGGTACATCATGATGAATGCCCCCAAGAAAGCGGTCCCGGAGATCAAGGATATCATCCCCTCGCTCAAAAGTCCGACCGTTATGCCGCTTGCTGACGAGGATATGGTGGCCATCCACACCGTTATCCAGGTAGAACAGTTTTGGGAAGTGATGGAGAAGCTGAAGGCAGCCGGGGCTTCAGGCATTGTCATATTGCCTATAGAAAGCATGATTGTTTGACAAACCTCCAAATTGTTGCAAAAAGGAATGCTTTTATCCTGAAGCGATGTTCAGTGAGTGAGTTATGAAAACGTATCAATTTTCCAATTTAGATGACGACCAGATCAAGGCGCTCTGCCGGCGTCCCAAGATGGATTTCCTGTCCGTTTTCGAGCAGGTCCGGCCGATTCTTGAGGATGTGGAAACCAATGGAGACGAGGCGGTGCTCTCGCACACCGAAAGATTCGACGGCGTACGCCCTGCCCCCCTTGCGATTAATCCGCATGAGATTGAGGTGGAGATCAATGCAGAAGTGCAGTCAGCGATCGACACCGCCTTCCGCAACATCTATCGATTTCACAAGGCGCAGCTTTCTGCTCCTGTCGAAGTTGAAACCATGCCGGGTGTTCGATGCTCCCGGGTAGCCCGCCCCATTGAGCGGGTTGGACTTTACATCCCGGGCGGGACGGCCATCCTGCCCTCCACGCTGATGATGCTGGGAATTCCCGCCATGCTGGCCGGGTGCACGCAGATTGTTGCCGCCACCCCGCCCAATGCTCAGGGGACGGTTGATGATGAAATGATCTATATCGCCCGCAAGCTTGGCATTACCACGCTTTTACTGGCCGGCGGGGCACAGGCGATAGCGGCTCTCGCATACGGAACTGAATCGGTTCCCAAGGTGGACAAGATTTTAGGGCCAGGCAACCAATATGTGACGGCTGCAAAAATGTGGCTGCAAAACAGCGAAGCGGGTGTTTCCATTGATATGCCGGCCGGTCCCTCGGAAGTACTGGTCATCGCGGATGAAACCGCAAATCCTACTTTTGTGGCGGCAGACCTCCTCTCGCAGGCTGAACACGGAGCCGACAGCCAGGTGGTACTGGTGGCTACGCCTTCATTTAACTTCGACCTCCTGGAAGATGAGCTCAACCGGCAGTTAACCCGGCTTCCCCGGGCAGAAGCGGCCACCGGCGCCCTGGAGCACAGTTTTGCCGTCCAGGTGGAAAACCTTGAAGATGCGTTCTATTTTTCCAACCGGTATGCACCGGAGCATCTGATCGTACAGTGCAGGAACCCCGAATCGATGACCGATCACATTCAAAACGCGGGATCTGTTTTCCTGGGTCCCTGGTCGCCGGAAAGTGTCGGGGACTACGCCTCTGGCACCAACCACACGTTGCCGACTTATGGCTATGCCCGGATGTACAGCGGCGTTTCGGTGGATTCATTTCAAAAATTTATCACTATGCAGCAACTGGACCGGGCAGGACTGGAATCCATTGCTCCATCGGTTACCAAGCTGGCTGAACTCGAGCAACTTGAGGGCCACAAACGTGCCGTCACCATACGAATTAATGACAACGACTGATTATTATGCCGAAAACAATCTCCATTGACGACCTGGTTCGTCCCAATATCAGAGCGCTGAAACCCTACCGGAGCGCGCGCGACGACTACGACAAGGGAACCCTGCTGGATGCCAATGAAAACAGCTACGGTTCACCCGTTCATGTTGAAGGGCTGAACCGCTATCCCTCCCCCTACCAGTGGGAGCTTCGCAGCAAGCTCGCGGACCTTCGGGGGGTCCGTACGGAAAATGTGTTTGTGGGAGTAGGCAGTGATGAAGCCATTGACCTGCTGATGCGGATATTTTGCGAACCCGGTCAAGACCGAATCCTTATCACGCCGCCTACCTACGGCATGTACGAGGTGTCGGCCAACATCCACAACATCCCGGTGGATAAGGTATTGCTGACCCCTGAATTTGACGTGGACCCGGAGGCCGTCCTGGAAAACGTGCGGGAGAATACTAAAATGATTCTACTCTGCTCCCCGAACAATCCGACGGGCAACGACCTGTCTGTAGACGCCATGAAACATATTGCCGGTGAATTTACCGGCATCGTCGTTATCGACGAGGCGTATGTCGATTTCAGTGACCGGGAAAGCCTGGCCGGCGAGGTCGCCCAATACCCCAACCTGGTGGTTCTGCAAACCCTTTCCAAAGCTTTTGGACTGGCGGGGATACGCCTGGGGATAGCCATAGCAGCCGAAGATATCATCCGGTATATGCTGAAGGTCAAAGCGCCCTACAACGTAAACTCGCTGACCTCCTACTACGCGCGCAAGGCGTTTGACAACCTGGAGTCTGTCCGTTTTAACATTGAAAAGATAAAAGAAGAACGAGATCGGCTGGCCAAGGCTCTCTCCATGCAGCCCTTCGTAAAGAAGGTGTATCCTTCGGATGCCAACTTCTTGCTCTTCAAAATTGAACACGCCCGTGCAGTCTACCAAAAGCTGGCTGAGCAGGGAGTCATTGTTCGATACCGCGGCAATGAACCGCGATGCGACAACTGCCTGCGCGTAACGGTGGGAACGCCCGATGAAAACGACCTGTTCCTTTCTACTCTCAAAGAGGTAACCGCATGAAAATTTGGATCCACAACGAAGCACTGGGAGCAGGACGGGAAAACCTGCTGTGGCCAGGAGCACTCTTTGGCCTCCATTACCTGCAGAAGCTGAATCATGAAATCGGCTTTGACGTTGACCTGCTTACCGATGCACAACAGCAGCTGCTGGAGAATGAACGGGTAGAATCGCAGTTTAACGCTCCCGGGGAGGCTGATCTTTCCGTTTCTTCCGGGGATGGCATGCACCTACAGGCCGAAACGTCCGATTCAACGGTTGCCGAAGTCAACGACTGGCTGAAGCTGTCACATATATTGTGTTTCCCGGAACGCACCGCAGAAATCAATCGGAAAACCGCCGAAACCGACATCCAGATTGCGCTGAACCTTGACGGAACAGGGCATGCCGATATTCAAACTGGTCTCAACTTTTTTGATCACATGCTTGAGCAGATCGCAAAACACGGGCTTATCGACCTGCGCATACACTGTGACGGAGACCTGGAGGTCGATGAGCACCACACCATTGAAGATGTGGCAATCGCCCTTGGAGAGGCTATCGCCGAGGCCCTGGACCACAAAATAGGGATTCAGCGGTACAGCTTTGTGCTGCCGATGGATGAAACAAAGGCTGAAGTGGCGCTGGATCTGTCCGGGAGACCCTACTTGGTGTTTGAGGCTGATTTTAAACGCGAAATGGTTGGAGATTTCCCCACCGAAATGACCGAACATTTTTTCTATTCACTGGCGATGAACCTGAAAGCCACACTGCATATTTCGGTTTCGGGCGCCAACGATCATCACAAGATTGAAGCCTGCTTCAAGGGACTGGCCCGCTGCCTGCGCGCCTCTGTAAGCCGGAGTGAACGACAATACAATATTCTACCCAGCACTAAAAACACCCTGTAACAATGATCGCTATTATCAACTACAAAGCGGGGAACCTGGCTTCCGTCAGTAACGCACTCGACCGGCTGGGAGCCGACTTCGTTATTACCAGCAACACCAGCGAGCTGAATGCAGCGGAAGCCGTTATTTTTCCCGGTGTTGGTCACGCATATTCCGCCATGGAATCACTGCGGGAAAACGGGCTCACCTCCTGGCTGAAAGAGACGGGCAAGCCTGTTCTCGGAATCTGCCTGGGGATGCAGCTGCTGTATGAATCGTCGGAAGAGGGAGACACCCGCGGGCTGGGCGTCATCCCGGGAAGACTCCAGAAATTTGATGCCTCCCAAGCAAAAGTACCCCACATGGGATGGAACACGTTTTCATCGGTCGAGCCTCATCCACTGTTAAAGGGAATTTCAACCGATCATTTCTTCTACTACGTGCACAGCTTTTACGCCCCGGTGAATGAATTTACGCTCGCCGAATGTTCCTACATCAACACTTTTGCAGCCGTGGTGGAACGCGACAACTATCTGGGCGTCCAGTTCCACCCGGAAAAATCGGGAGAGGTGGGATCAATGCTGCTCCAAAATTTCCTTATCCACGTCGCCAGCCAGTCGCAGATTAAGCTGTAGAACTATAAGCCGGTACAGATAGCGAACCGTATGTGTCCAGGCATCATCAGGTTCCGTGCATACATTCAAGTGCCTCACACGATTTCAGTATGAATTTACACAAGACCATGATACGCAATAAGTTACATTGATATTAAGACTGCAATAACTATAACAATGTGTAGCAGGTGGCGAAACTGGCCCACCAGCTGCGTTGATCATGGAAATCACTCGTTCGACGTATAGCGAAACGTTTCGATCCCGATTTCCAACGCATCTTGCGTACAAACCAATTTCCTGGTGAAAATAGCAGGTTAAGCTTTTCCCCTACATACTTCTGCGTGATTTCACTACTCACAAAAAGGTACAGCAAAATGAAATAAATAGTTTTCTCCTTTGTAGTTTGGAGCCGTCATCTGTTTTAACAAACCTTAAGCAAGGTACAATGAGAGCACTTATTGTTGAAGACGAACCCCTGCTGCATGACGAGCTGGAAGATCAACTTCTCGAAGAACAGTTCAATGTTGACGTTTCTGAAACCCTGCAGGAGGCCAGGAATCTGGTTGCGGCCGATGAATATGACCTGGTGCTGCTTGATCTCGGCCTGCCCGACGGAGATGGACTTGATCTCCTGCAGATGGTCAAACGTTTTTACAGCGATACCGCTATCGTCATCCTGACGGCCCGGGGTGAAGTGGAGGACAAGGTAAAAGGCCTGGAACTGGGCAGCGACGACTACCTGGCCAAACCGTTTTCCATGTCTGAACTCCGGGCCCGTATTCACGCAGTCTTGCGTCGAAGGTTCAAGATCAACGACAATGAGATATCGGCGGGGGCCCTGACGGTAAACCTCGATCACCTGCAGGTCCGCTATGGACAGCAGCCGCTGGATATGACCGAAACGGAATACAAAATTTTGCGCTACCTGGTGCTCAACAAAAATAAAACCATTACCCGGATTGCCCTGGCAGAACATATTTGGGGCAACAGTATTGATGACCGTTTTTCTCTGGACTTCATCAACTCTCACATGAAAAATATCCGGAAAAAACTGTCCGGGGCCGGTGCTTCCGATATTATTGAAACCGTCTACGGGGTGGGATACAAGCTGGAGGCACATGAAGCTGAATAATAAAATTCTGATCAGCAATATTGTGCTCACCACCATTATAATACTGTTGACCAGTATCGGCATGTACTACCTGGTGAATGAGACGATCTACGAAGAGCTGGACAACCACCTGCTGCGGCACAAGGTGGATCTTATGAACCAGCTGCAAAAAGATCCCTCCAGTCTTTCTCATATCCAGGATCTCGGAGGACTGGGCTCATACGAGTGGATCGACATTGTTCCCTACGATGGATCGGTGGAACCAAACAGCAATTCATTTACCTCGGTCGACACCCTGCGCTTCGCTGGTAAACAAGCAGCACCCCAGACCTATCGACGGCTGAAAACCACCGTTTCGGTAAGCGGAGTCCATTACACGGTGAGTATCTATGAAGAAGTGGCCGCCTGGGAGCGCATCAGCATGACTATCCTGTTCACCCTCCTTGCCGGACTCCTTATCTGGATACTGGTTCTCTATATCGTCAACCAGGTGGTGTTCGACAAGATCCTAACCCCGTTTTACAACACAGTGGAAATCCTGGAAAAAATTTCTGATCCGACAGACTTCGGGGACTCCTTCCCACAAACCACAACCTATGAAATCAACGTCCTCAACCAGGCGCTGAATACCATGATGGCGCAGATCCGTTCATCATTTGAAGACCAGAAAAAGTTTATTCAGAACGCGTCTCACGAGCTGCTCACGCCCCTTTCGATCATCCGGCAAAAGTCCGAAAAAATTCTTTCCCAATCAAATGAACTGGACCAAAATATCGTAGAGTCTGCCAGCGAAATACAGCAGACCGCCATACGCTTGAGCCGCCTGAGCAACGCTCTTCTGCTGATAAGCCGGGTGGAAAACAAGCAATACGCCCTGGATGAGCAGGTTAATATCCAGGAAGTGACCCACGAGGTGCTCGAGGAGCTGTACGAGTTCATCAACCTGAAAAATATTTCCCTGGACAAGCAGTTCAATACCCAAATTACCGTTGAGGGCAACAGGGAGCTGATCCATTCGGCTATCTACAACATTATACAAAATGCAGTAAAATTTTCGCCGGAGCACGCTACCATAACGATTGCTACAGGTCGGAACGACGGGTATCCCCGGCTTTCCATTCGAGACCAGGGACCGGGAAT
This sequence comes from Halalkalibaculum sp. DA3122, assembly GCF_043951865.1. NCBI lineage: Bacteria > Pseudomonadati > Balneolota > Balneolia > Balneolales > Balneolaceae > Halalkalibaculum > Halalkalibaculum sp. DA3122. The sequence continues at coordinate 53,014 of NZ_JBINJF010000012.1, read as the reverse complement.
TCTACCTCCCCTCCTGGATTCTCTTTTTGACAGGTTTAAAAAGGGATCCAACCACTTTAGTGAACTGGATGAGGAGAGCAGTCCCGGCCTCGGACTCTCCATCGCACAGAGTATCTGCCAGCTGCATGGGTTTACCTGTACCGCAGGCAACTTGGTAGAGGGAGGGGCCGAAATTGGAATTCAGTTCTGATCCTTAAAAACAGCGGCGTCTGTTTTGTGTCAACTCACGAGCGATTGTTAAACCTGAACCGGGTTGTATAAACGGGATATAGCATCAAATTACAACCGGAAGATTCTTCTCTCGACGAAAGACGGCAAAATACACCGGGTATTTCCGATGTGCTATTGGCAAATAAATAGTTAGCCTGCCTAAAGGATGACCAAATTTCATCCATAGGTTAATCGCTGCAAAATACCGGTTAAATCCATTTTCTCTACAGATTTGGTTTTTAGTTTTGAATTGGTAAACGATAACACTCAAAGCTGAAAACCGATGGTCGTTTCGGTCATTTTTGCGCTTCTTTTCTCTTTACCCATAAGTCCTCCGGACAGTGTGGCGCTCTCTGATTTGGGAGTCAAAAAGGCCCTTTAAATTGCGTACGAGCATAATCCCAAAATAAACCAGCTATTGCACCAGATTGAAGCCCAGCGCCAGCAGGAGACCCTGGGCCTCGGCATTCGCAATCCTGAAATATCCTACTTCCGGGAAGGGATTGGCGAAGGAACATTTTCAGAACAGCGGTGGTCGGTCTCGCAACAGCTGGATTTTCCGCTGACCAGTTACTACCGGTATAAAAGCGAGCAGGCCACCACCCATTCACTGGAGCTGCAGCTTGAGGCATTGAAGCTGCAAGTCAAGAGACAGGTAAAATCGGCTTATACCACCCTGGCTTACGCCATCCGGCAGGAAAACCTGGCACAGGAACGAGTCGAGCTTTTTGAGAGCCTGCACAAGGCGGCACGGGCGCGCGCCGATCTCGGGGAATCATCCGGGATCGATGCCATGCAGGCAAACCTGCAGCTCAGGGAGGCACAAAACAGCCTTGAACTGGCCGACAACCAGATTATGGAGGCCCGGTACGATCTTTTTCAAACCATCGGACTAGACCCGGAAGCACAAACCTACGATATCAGTTTCCCAGATACACTTCGATATGTGGAGATCGACGTCACCCAGCAAGAGATTTTACAACGGCTGGAAAGCCATCCACAATTGAAACAGATCGACCGGGAACAACGGGCTGCAGCCTATCTGACCAAGGCCGCTAAAAGCACCTATTTTCCCGATTTGAGCGTGAGCTATTACCGGCAGGATTTCGGTGGGAATTATGATTTCTACGGCTTTGAAGTGGGAGTAAGCATTCCGCTCTGGTTCGGGGCCAACACGTCCAAAAGGGTAAAGCAGGCCAAAGCCCAGTACCGCACGGTCGGCTGGGCATTCGAAGACAACTACCTGCTGATCAAAAAACAGGCTGAACAAGCGTGGCACGGTTATGAAACGAGCCGTACCAATATCATCCGGTTCCGCGAAAACATCCGGGACGAATCGATTGAGCTGGTTAACATGACGCAGCGAGGATACCGCATGGGAGAACTGGATCTTCTCACGCTGCTGGAAGCCCAGCGCACCTATCTGAGAACCCAGGAAGCCTACTATCAAACGCTCCGCAACTATTACCTGAGAATTATTGAACTAGAGCAGTACCTCCAGACCGATATCATATTTAATGAGTAAATAACCACTAATATCATTATGAATGTTTTATCAACAAAAGTACCGCGCCCGCTCCATTTAGCCGCTGTTTTGCTGGCCGCCATGCTCTGGTCCAGCTGCGGTGGTGGAACGGAGACAGAACAGGGGAGTGAAGTTTTGGCCACCCCTCCCTCCTTGTCCTCCCATCAGGCGGAGGTAGTACGGCTTTCGGAGCAGCAGGCCGAAAATCTCAATATCCGGACCTACTCCGTTGAGCAGGAAGAGGTCACCTTTACCATCGATGCGCCCGGCCAGGTGTTTGCCGCCCCCCAGCGAATTTCTGTTGTCAGCGCTCCCATCAACGGTCGCATCTCCAACATTTACGTGCATGAAGGAGAACGCGTTGAACGCGGAGATCCCCTGCTGGACCTGGAAAGCCTGGAATTTGCCAATCTCGCAGCCGACTACCTTGAAGCGAGGGCCGAGATAACCTACCAGCAACAGCAGGTAGAACGGCTGAAAGTGCTGACCGAAGAAAATATTAGTCCACGGCGGACGCTGGAACGCGCCCAGGCCGATCTTTTTAGAGCCCAGGCAAAACAGAGTGCCGCCCAGGCCCGCCTGCGGGCAGTGGGCATAACGGAGCAGACGATCCGTCAGTGGGATCCCGCCACGCCCGACCCCGTCGCCCGGCTCACTATCTACGCTCCCATAGGCGGCGTGCTGAACCAGCACCTGATAGAGCTCGGAGAGTCGGTTAATGCCTATGAAGAGTTACTGGATATTATTGACAACACCGAGGTTTTGGTACGGGGATTTGTATCTCCTGCCGACGCGCCGTTCCTGAAAGTGGGCAGCCAGCTGGTCATTACTGAACGATCCGCGGACGGTATTCCCCAGTCGCACATGCTGGACGCCACCGTCACCAGTATCAATCCCGCGCTGGACGAGACCAACAAATCGATCGTTTTAAACTCCATCGTAAAAACAGAAAACGGGTGGCCGATTGTGGGACAAAATGTTCGCCTCCGGTACTCGGCCCAACCCGGGAATGATGCCATTAGCATCCCGATGTCAGCGATCCAGTTTGACGGTTCTGATGCCACCGTTTACGTGCAGCGATCGGCCCTCGAGTATCAAAAACGGGTGGTCTCAATACAGCGGATGACCCAGGACCACGCAATCATCGGTTCCGGACTGGAAGCGGGGGAAAATATTGCCGTTACGCAGGTATTCAGTCTCAAGGCCCTGGAGCGTTTTGAACAGTTTGCCGACTAACTTTTATTGTCTGCCATTATGTTAAACCGAGTTATCGATTTCAGCCTTCGACAAAAATTTGTTGCCCTGTCGCTGGTGGTGCTGATGGCCGCCGGGGGGATCTTTTCGTTATCCAACATCCCGATCAACTCCCAGCCCGACGTCACCCCGGTACAGGTGCTTGTCATTACAAAGGCCGGTCGTTATTCCCCATACGATGTGGAACGGCTGGTAAGCTATCCCATCGAAACGGCCATGAACGGTCTGCCGGATATTAAAGAAGTGCGCTCCATTTCTCAGTTTGGACTTTCAGCGGTCACCATTGAATTTGAGGAGGGTACGGATATCTACTTCGCACGGCAGCAGGTCAGCCAGCGCATGCAGAGTGTTGCAGGCGAACTCCCCGCAGGAGTCTCTTCGCCCCAGCTGGGTCCCATTTCAACGGCTCTCGGGGAGATCGTGCAGTATGTCGTTCGGGGCGACCAGCACTCCCTGACTGAACTCCGAACCATCCAGGACTGGCTTATTGCTCCCCAACTGAAAACGGTACATGGCGTTACTGAAATTAACTCCTTCGGCGGTTTTGTAAAACAGTATGAAGTGACGGTAGATCCCGACAAACTCAGGAATTTCGGCATCGGGCTGAAGGATTTGACCGGCGCCATCGAAAATAACAACAGTGTATCGGGGGGCAATTACCTGGAGCACAACCGGGAGCAGTATATCATCCGGGGATTTGGCCAGATCGGGGATCCGAAAGACATTGAGGATATCATCGTAAAAGAGCTCGACAACCGGCCGATATTTGTTAAAGATATAGCCGACGTGCAGCTTGGCCGCCAACTGCGCCAGGGGGCCGTAACCCAGGATGGACATGGAGAAATAGTGACCGGCATCGTCATGATGCTGCGCGGGGGCAACGGGCGGGAAGTAATAAGCGATATCGATGAAAAAATCGAGGAGGTCAACAGAAGCCTGCCCGAAGGTGTATATATTGAAAAGTTTTACGACCAGTCTGAGCTCGTCGACCGCACGACCGACACGATTGTCACCAACCTGGTGGAGGGCGGATTTTTTGTCATCGCCGTGCTGCTGCTTCTGTTGGGCGAAATTACCGGGGCCCTGATTGTGGCTTCCGTAATTCCCCTGTCGATGCTCTTTGCGTTTATCGGCATGGAGCAGCTCGGGCTGGCGGCCAACCTGATGAGTCTCGGTGCTATCGACTTTGGGATGGTGGTAGACGGGTCGGTGGTGATGGTGGAAAACATTGTGCACAAATTGAATAAAGACCGAGCCGAAAAGTCGCGTCTCCAGGTGATACGGGAGGCGGCACATGAAGTGGCCCGCCCCATCTTTTTCGGCGTGCTGATTATCCTGATGGTGTATGTACCTGTAATGACATTCTCAGGCATGGAGGGCATCCTCTACCGGCCGATGGCTATTACGGTAGCCACAGCGGTGTTCGGCTCTCTCATTCTTGCATTGGTTTACGTCCCGGCGTTAACGGCAATATTCTTTCGCAAGGGAGTCAAAGTCCGCAAAAACTATGTCATCAACTGGCTGCGCCCGCGCTACCAGAAATTTCTTGAAATGAGCCTCAACCGAAAGGGAGTTACGGTGGGGGCGGCGGTTGCCGTTTTTGCCGCGTCAGTGGCGTTGATGCCGTTCCTGGGAACGGAGTTTCTGCCCGAGCTGGATGAGGGATCCATCCTGATTGAACAGGTCCGGATGCCTTCCGTCACTCTTGATGAATCGGTGGCCAATGCAAACTGGCTGGCGGGACAACTCACCGAAAATATTCCCGAAATTAAAACGGTAGTACCCAAAACAGGCCGCTCAGACCTGGCCAACGACTGGATGGGCGTCCACCAGACCGACGTGTGGGTTGTACTCAAACCCAGAGAGGAGTGGCGCGGAGGTATAACCAAACAGGATATCATCAGCCAGATCAGGCCCTACCTGGAAACCGAACCGGGACTCTCCTACAATTTTACCCAGCCGATCGCCATGCGCGTGGATGAGTTGACAAGTGGAGTAAAGTCGGACCTCGCGGTCAAAATTTTTGGAGAAAACCTGGACACGCTGAAGGCGGTCGGCCAACAGATTTCCGGCATACTCAGTACCATTGAAGGGACCGACAACCACTACCTGGAACAAAGCAGTGGTCAACCCTACTTCAATGTTGAGATCGACCGTGAGGCGGTCGCTTCCTACGGGTTGAATGTCAATAATGTTCAGCATGTCATTGAAACCGGCATCGGGGGAAGTACCGCGGGGGAGATATTTGAGGGCCAGCGCCGTTTCGATATTATTGTACGGCTGCCGGAAGATCTCAGGGATAATTTCCAGGATATCATGGACGTCCCCCTGCAGCTGCCGGACGGCGGATATATTCCCCTGAAACAGGTGGCCCACATTTATGCAGAAGAAGGACCCCGCGAGATAGCACGCGAAAACGGCTGGCGCCGCACAATCCTTGGGATCAATATCAGGGGTGTCGATACCGGCACCTACGTCGGAAACCTGATGGAGGCTATTGATGCCAATATTCATATCCCGGCGGGATATTTCATCCAGTACGGCGGTACTTTCGAAGACCAGCAACGGGCAATGAACCACCTGCTGATCGTAGTGCCGATTTCCCTGCTCATTATTGTCGGCCTGTTGTATATGATGTTTGGCAAGTTCCGTTTTACAATGCTCATCTTCCTGAACCTGCCGATCGCCCTCTCCGGCGGAATTTTCATCCTGTGGCTGCGGGGACTCTACCTTTCGGTCTCCGCAAGTATCGGGTTCGTGGCGCTGTTCGGGGTGGCGGTCCTCAACGGCATTGTACTTGTTTCTCACCTGAATGACCTGCGAAAAGAGGGCGAATCCCTGAAAACGGCGGTCATACAGGGTGCAAGTGACCGGCTGCGGCCGGTATTGATGACGGCGCTTGTCGCCAGCCTCGGATTTATCCCGATGGCGTTTAATGTCGGACCGGGCTCGGAAGTCCAGCGCCCCCTTGCCTCGGTCGTTATCGGGGGACTCATCACCTCAACCATGCTTACGCTGCTGGTGCTGCCCACCATCTACCACTGGATGGAGAAGGGCAAAACCCTGGAAAAGGAAGAAGATACTTTTAACTGAAACGGAGCTATCCCTATGAATGCTGCGCACTATCACTTAATCGTCAATCACCTGCCCATTTTCAGTACGCTTTTCGGACTCCTTATTTTACTGTGGGGAATTTTCAGGGCCAACCCATCGATAAAAAACATAGCGTATATTTTACTGGTTGTCGGGGCGATCTCCGGCTATGTTGCCATGGAAACGGGCGAAAGCGCTGAAGATATTGTGGAAGAGCAGTCGATCGCCTCGCACGACCTGATCCACGAGCACGAAGAAGCGGCTGAAATTGCGTTCTGGTTTACCATCATCACCGGTGTGCTGAGTCTTGTCTGCCTGTTTAACCCCAATCTTAACCCGCGATACCAAAAAACGCTGACGGGGGCGATCCTGCTTTCCGCGCTTATTGCACTGGGAACCCTGACCTATACCGCGTACGAAGGCGGTAAAATCAGTCACCCGGAAGCGTATGGAACGCAGGGCCAGGTCGGATCTTTGGTGACTGAATATGAGTATCTCTCCTCGATGTCCAGGGGTGACGACCTGCTTCAACCTGGAAAACAGGGACGCAACAATCTTAATAATACGTGAACCCGGGTTAAGAAATATAATACCACAAGAACGAGAAGAGGTTTTTTGCCGGCCTCAAAAATTTTGTCGGTAAGTGACCACAGCCGGAGCATTAAGAAACCCTTAATACCGGTGTTCTGGCGCAAGCGTCTCGCTTGTGCCTCAGGTGAACCAGGTCTGGGTAGTACGGAGCGGACAGTCGCAGCAGTATTAGGATCGAGTTCAATGATTTTAACTGTGGCGGAGAAAACGCGAGGAAAATTTCACCCGCCGGTGATTGTTGCGGGTTCGTTTTTTCATCGTTGATAAAACGAACCCTATCAGCAAAGTATCCAACGACTATCTAAACAGCATGGATATTATTTCTTATCCCGACCTGATTTTAATAATCATAACACCAGAGACCCAGGATGGAGATAATTTATTTTCCCGGGCGTTTCTGTCCGGGCTCCAGCCGCACATAGTCCAGTCTCTGCAGGCGGGATGTTGTATGATACCCGTCTACTCCGCTGAGCGCGATGCTACCCGCCTCCTCAATGTTGAGGCTGTGATCCTGATCCAATGATGATTCCGGGAACCAGACCTCCTCTACCGAACCGATCAACAGGCGGGTTTTATTGGCCTCAACCAGATGTTCCTCCACCAGCTTCAGCCCGATTCGAATACGCGCCTCCTGTACATACGGGGCGGGACAGCTATCTGAATACCAGGGCGTCAGGCCCGAACGGTCAAATTCGGAAATATCCTCCCTGTAGTTTCCCGAAGTCTGATGCGCCTGCTCGTAAATATCCCTGTTCACATGATTAATAGTGTACCACCCATCGCCGGCGTTGATATTGTCGTAGGTATGCCGGGGCACCGTCACAGGGCGCAGCATAAACCCCAGCAGCGGCGGGTTCGATCCCACGTGGATGACAGAACTAAAAATGGCCAGATTTTCAACCCCTTCACCGCTTAGCGTTCCCACCAGGTTCGCACTCTTGAACCCGGAAAGCGAATTGACCAGCTTCAGGCGCGGCACTTTCTGCATGCCATCAATATCAGCACGAGAAACTTTTTTAAGATTTTCCATTGAATTTGAAGTACCAGGATCTATTAGAATTTAGAATGTTGAGCAGAAAACAAGGAGACTTCAACCAACATTCCCACTTCTCTCAACAATTCAACAATTCAATAATTCAATAATTCAATCTATGAGCTCCCTGCTTCGCATCCAGTTCTCGCAAAGGGTGGTCCACGTCGACAGTTCCGGGTCGTCCGGGGCCAGTCCGAAACCGTGGGGACCGTCCTCAAACAGGTGCATTTCCGCCGGTACCTCATGTTCCAGCAGTGCCTCATAAAACTGCAGGCTGTTCTGCACCGGCACCGCGGTGTCGTTCGTGCCGTGGATGATAAAGGCGGGCGGGGTTTGCCCGGTCACCTGTTTTTCATTGGAAAGGTACTCCACCAGTTGACGGTCCGGGTCGTTGCCCAGAAGGTGCCGGCGAGAACCCTGGTGCGTGTAGTCCATCTGCATCGTCACAACGGGATAAACAAGGACCATGAAATCGGGGCGAGAGGACTGGCGCTCGACCGAATCCGCGGCACGGGGATCCCCCATGTCAAAATGCGTGCCGGCAGTAGAAGCCAGGTGTCCCCCGGCCGAAAACCCGAGAATACCCAACTTATCTTTCTGTACGCCCCATTTATCAGCATGGGCGCGAACCGTTCGGATGGCTTGCTGTGCATCATTGAGTGGGGATGGATGGTGATAACGCATTCCAAGCCGGTATTTTACGACAAAGGCCGCCACTCCCTGCTCATTCAGCCAGCGGGCCACTTTATATCCCTCCTTTTCCATCGCAAGGTGCGCGTACCCTCCACCCGGAAAGATCACAACCCCGGTTCCGTTTGCACTCGATTTTTCTGGAAGAAAGACCGTCAGGGTGGGGTTATCCTGGTCGGTTTCCCCTTCGGCATTGGGTACGCCCCCGGGCCACAACATCAACGTTTCATCAGCACCGTCCTGCGCTGTTACCGGAGAAGCAACCACCCAAAAAGCCAGCAGCATTATCCATCCCGCTATGCCCGATATTTTTTTGAAATCCATCCTCATACATTTTTATTAACATTTGATTCGGTTAACAGTAACTATATCATTGGTCATCTACAAATTCAGGAATGGATGTGATGATCAAAGCCTTTATTTTTGTAAAAGGCCCAATTTTCAATACCTGCATGCATGAATAATCATTGTACGCTTTGCGATCTTCCCCTGCCCGAATCTCCTTTTACGGATAAAGAGGTAGAGGGGCGATTTTGCTGTTCAGGATGTCTCAGGGTTCAGCAACTTTTGCAGGATCTGGATACCGAGCAGGCGCAGAAGGTGCGGGAAGAGGCCGCCCGGCGCAAAAAAAAGGAGCGTTATGCAGAAGCACCACCCGATTCCTGCCGGGAGGCGTTTCTAAAAGTCAGCGGCATGCACTGTACAACGTGCGAGTCTTTTATCGAGACCCTGGCAAAACGCCAACCCGGGGTTTACAAATGTGAGGCCAGCTACGCTACCGAACTGGTTAAAATTTATTACGATCCCGACATGCTGACCGGGGAGGACCTCCCCCCTCTCTTCAGCCGAATGGGATACCGGGCGCGCCCGGTGGAGAGTGAACACCGGGAAGATGAGCTAAACACGATTGCAAGCCTGGTGATCGGCGGATTTTTCAGCATTATTGGGCTGGTGATTTATGTACTTTTCCTGTATCCCACCTACCTCAACGGAGAAAGCATCATGCCCCTGACCACGGCAGAAAAGCTGTTCTTCGTATCGAATATTTTTGTGATGAGCTCTTTTGTACTCTTCTATACCGGGTTTCCCATATTGCGTGGGGCATGGGTATCGCTTTCGGTTGCGAAGCCGAATATGGATCTGCTTGTTGCCATTGCTGCTCTCAGTGCCTACCTGTACAGTACCGGGGCACTGCTGACCGGAACAACAGAAGTATATTTTGACGTGACAATGGCGATCGTTATGGTGGTGTCGATCGGGCAGCATTACGAAAACCAGATAAAAAGGAGTAAAAACAAGCTGCTGTCCCAGTTGATGGAAAAGAGAATCAGGCGGGCCCGGGTCCGGCGAAACGGGACCATTGCCTCGGTCGCCATCCAGGAAGTCCGCCCGCAGGATCAAATCATCGTAAAGGCCGGGGAACGGATTCCGCTGGATGGCGTGGTGGTTGAGGGACAGGGAGTGGTAAATGAAGCACTTATTACCGGAGAGTCAAAGCCGGTCTCCAAACATACCGGGGATGACGTGCTCAGCGGTACCATCCTGACCCAGAACGCACTCACTATTGAGCCGGGTTCCACCGTAAAGAGCACTATCGAACAGATGATTCGCCTGATGTGGGATATACAGGCCGGCCGGTCCGGGAAACAGCGAATTGCCGACCGCATTGCTGCGTATTTTGTGCCTGGCGTACTGGTACTGGGAGCCCTCACCTTTGCGTACCACCTTTCGATGGGAATGGGATCGACCGCCTCCCTTCTTTCTGCCCTGGCTGTACTGGTTGTATCCTGTCCCTGTGCCCTGGGCCTGGCAACCCCGCTGGCGGTGGCATCAGGCCTCAGGGAGGCGCTGAATGAAAAAATAATCATTAAAACGGGCTCCGTTTTTGAAGGCCGGGAAATACCCCGCATCCTTGCGCTGGATAAAACCGGAACGCTGACGACCGGCCAGATGCAACTCCTCGATAAAGGCACCGAACCCGCCGCTCTCCGGTACGCGCAGGCCATTGAACAGTACTCCTCGCACCCGCTGGCCAAGGCAATCGCCGGCCAGGCCGGGAAAATCGACCTTCCGGTGGATCACTTTCGCAGCTACTCTTCGGGCGTAAGCGGCATTGTCGAAAACCGGGCAGTACATATTGGCAAGCCGGAATGGCTCCGGGAGCAATCGGTACATATTTCTGTGGAAAATTGGGAGAAAATAACCAGGGCCCGCAAAAACGGCTACGTACCGGTTGCCGTTGCCTGGGAGGGACGTGTACGGAGCATCCTGGTTGTAGGAGATCAACTGCGCGCGGAGGCGCCTTCACTGGCAGCCACCATAAAAGCGGCGGGCATTGACCTCGCAATCATTACGGGCGACAGCGAGGAAGCTGCTCGTCCCCTCAGGCAAAAGCTGGATCCCGACTTTTTATTTACAGGTGCGCGTCCCGAATCCAAAACAGAAATTGTCCGGAAGTTATCCAGTTTCGGGACCGTGGCCATGGTGGGAGATGGCAGCAACGATGCCCTGGCCCTGGCTGAAGCCGACCTCGGCATCGCATTTGGTGATCTTACAGCTATCGCTGCCGAATCAGCTCAAATCGTAATTCCGGGAGATCGCCTGGAACATATTTTTTCCGCCTTTATGGCTATAACCCTGACCAAACGGCGAATTCGGCAAAACCTGGGATGGGCGTTTCTCTATAACATCACGACTATTCCTCTTGCCGTAGCCGGGCTAATCAACCCGCTTTTTGCCGCACTTGCAATGGCGGCCAGCAGCTTGCTGGTAGTGACGAACTCATCGCGCAGCATGAAACTGAGAGGAGATTGGGAAGGGCAGAGCCGCCGTGGCGACACCACGACTTAAGCAAGATTATCCACCCGAAGCCTCAATTTTGAGCAGGCCACATCACTGGTCATAGCGTACCGGGATCGGCCCGAGATTCAGACTGAGATGCTCTTCAGTCCCGGCCGAATCTGACCTCTGCGAGACTCTCAAAAACAGGTGATCCGGGATATCCCCGTTGGGAACCTCCCATCTTTCAGTTACCTCCGACACCTCCCCTTCGCGAAGGCTGCTCCACTCCAGCACGCCCCGGCCTGCCAGCACCTGTCCACTTCTCAGCAGCAGGCTGTCAAGCTCAACCTGGTATTTTTCAGCTTCCGCAGATGGTGAAGCACTCAAGATTAAGCTGAACTCCCAGCTTGCCGGGCTGACATCGACACGCATCTCCTTGAGGTGCAGGGCATACAGGGAATCAGCCCCGACAAAAAGGGTGTCGCCTTCTACATATTCCTTAGCCGATTCTGTCGTTTGAACCTGCGCTTCTGCCGGTTCCTCGGCGCCCCAAAATTGAACTTTTAATAAATTGAAAAGCGTTGAAAGTTCAATCAGGACGGGAATGCCGACGGCTACGACAATAAGCACGCGCAACCACACTTTTTTAGAACGACCCGATTCATTATTTGAGGAAGAGGCATCTTGCATAGACTATCTTTAACCGGATTCTGCATGTTGGAATTCCATCTATCGAAGCAAAAAGTGACAACGCTGACAGGTTGAACGGAGCCGCACTTCGCCTTTGCTCCTATCCCATCAAATGCCGACTCAAGAACGGAAGCCATTTTTTTAAAAACCACAAGCCGGAAAGAGCTTTTTTATATTCACATCCCAAACACAGATTTTACGATAGGCAGAGCCCTTTCCAAACAAATGGAATTCCTCCAGTTCTTCCTGTTGTTGCCGTGAGAAAACGATCACTCTCATGACCGGGATCAAGACGGCCGGGGCAGGGCACCCGGCGAAAAGAGCCCATCCTGGACCATTTCGAACAATGGGAATGAGTACGCCAGAATAACCAGCAGAATAGCCAATCCCAGCCAAAGCTTTATATTATCCAGCACCGCCGGCGTGTGCTCGGGACCCGAAAGCGGTTCCGGGATATGATCGTTCACCGGTTGATCCGACTTTTCGCCGGCCATCCAAGAAGCGGTGATCACCCACAGGAAGAGGATCAGCGAGATAAAGAGAATGGTACCTCCAATGCCAATCTGCCACTTCATTTCTGCAATCGTCCCAAATACGGCTTCAAACTCAAACCCGGTGTATTCCGGTTCGGCAGTGCGGCGCGGGATGCCGGCCAGACCCGCCCGGTGCATCGCATTCGACATTAGCGTCATTCCCAAAAACCATGTATAGGGTTGAATCAAGGCGAGTGTTTTAAACTTCAGCTTTCGGCCTGTCAGCTGGGGTATCAGCCAGTAACTGATCGCCATAAAGGTGAGCGCCACCGCCGTACCGACCGTCAGATGAAAATGACCGGGCACCCAGAGCGTGTTGTGAATAAGCAGGTTGATATTCATGGAGGCATTGATCATCCCGCTGAAGCCACCGGCGGCAAACATGATGCCTGCCAGTGCGCATCCCGCGAAGGCCGGACTGTCCCACGGCAGTTTACCGATCCATGCCAGGTAGCCCTTCCCCCCGCGCTGTCGTGCGCCGTGCTCCATGCTCGCAACCACGGTAAACAGGGTTATAAGGCTCGGAAGGAGCAGAAGCAGCGTGGTAGCCATGGCATAAAACTTAAATCCCACTGAAATACCGGGATCCGCATACTGGTGGTGATATCCCACCGGCGTCGACAGGATCAGGAAGATGACAAACACAACCCGCGTCATGGAGTCACTAAACAGGCGTCCCCCCGACAGTTTTGGCAGTATGGCATACCAGACGTAGTAGGCCGGAAGCAGCCAAAAATAAACCACAGCGTGACCAAAATACCAGAACAGTGTACGGGGCAGCAGGGGATCAATCTCGGTAACCCAGCCCAACGACCATGGAATTAAAAGGACCAACACTTCCAGCGCCACCCCAATGGTGCATACATACCACATCAGCATGGTAAACAGTGCCATAAAGGTGAGAATGGGAATTCGTTCTGAAGGGTGGTCTTTTCTCCATTTAAGATACGAACGGAACCAGTCGGCTCCCGCCATCCAGGATCCAACAATCACGAAAACCAGGCCGAAATAAAAGAGCGGATGTGCCTGCAACGGCGGGTAAAAGGTATAAAGCACGGCTGCACGGATTGAGCTGCCGGGTACGAGTCCCCCCAAAATTGCAACTGTGGCCATCACCAGCCCAACGACCATCAGCCAGAACCAGGACCAGGTAAACGCCATATTCTCAGGCTCTCGCTCCAGGCTTCGCGTGACACCCCAGACAAAAAGACCGGCAATAAAAAAGGTGGTAAAGATGATGGCCAGAAGCACACCATGGCCGGTCAACAGCGTATAATATTCACCAGAATTAAAAAAGCCCCTGAACATATTGGTACGGTGAAGGGCCTGTACAAAACCGAAAAAGCCCCCGATCGCCAGTGCAATAAATGCTACAATGAAATTTGCCTTCGCAACCTTTGCTGCCTTGGGATACTGTTGTAAGAATGTCATTGTACAAGATAATTTTCGTCAAACTCAGATTGAGGAACTACGTTGATCTTACCTTCCATTACATGGTGAGCCGGCCCGCAGTACTCGTTGCAGACGATACCATAGGACGCGGGTTCAGGGAAAATAGTAGTAAACCTTGCCACCTGGCCGGGAATGGTCATCGTATTTAAATTTGTCCCTGCCACCTCGAATCCATGAAGTACATCCGGGCTGGTGATATAGAAGGTAACTTTGGCGTTGGCCGGAACTGTGATCGGCTCGCTGGTCCCCGGTATAAAGGCAAACTGTATGGTTTGCACATATACTTCATACTCCGTAACCCCGTTCTTGGTCACTTCCCTGACACCGGGGTTGTCAAACGGTGTGCCTCCGAGATTCTGGGGATCCAGCGTCTCACTGGCACCGATAACTTTCAGGTCCATGACTACAAATCCATAGACCACCGTTGCTATGAAAAAAGCGATCACCACAAACGACAGTTTAATCCAAAACCGTTCAAACTTGTGTATATGCATAGATATTGATGATTTGTTAATTCATGATGGACGGGCTGTTCCCTGCGAATTCCACAAAATACATGAAAATCCACATAAGCACGATGATGACAAAATACAGGAGGACCAGCGTAAGGGTTCCGGTAGGCTGAAACTCCTCGAGGGAGATCTCCCGTTCAATTTCTGGATTCCCAATCTCTCCCGCATCAGTGCCTTGCTGTTTTTCCGGTTCGCCCGGAGTAGTTTTATCTTTACTCATAAGGCTTTCTTTTTTTAACACTTCAATTACAAAACATGCCAGAAGGGCGTTTATCCCATTAATTGTTAAATCTTTACGCAATTAAGTACACAACAAATAAAAGAGCAAATAGTCTGACTTAATTAGATCGATTTTTTATAGCAAATTTGAAATCACGGGAATGTTATCCACATATCCAGCGCTGGCACATCGAAAGACACCAGTAGTCTTTAACAAAATCCGGTTTTCGGATGCATAAATGAGTCACCACTGCAGTAAACGACCGTCTGCAAGAGCGCTCTGGCAATAACCCTCACAATAATGTATGCAAAAATCATGTCCCCTGATGGCAGGCAGTATCTAACATCATATGTGTTACCGAACTTTTTAGTTGACAGGGTGTAAAGCGCTGCGAGATTTGCCCTTCAACTGCGTTAAAGGGCACATCACCGGCTCAACGTACATAGCTGCGTCTTCGCTGCCATTCCCCCTTTGTCTTGCTGAAGAACAAATTTCTTGGTGAAATCCAGGTAGTACCTGCGGAGTTGCAGACTCTCAACAGTTCCAAAAAAATAAAAAGGCCGAATTCACATTACCTGTCAACCCGGCCTCTCCTTTTGTATTTTGATGCACTTACTGCAGGCCAAACACCACAATTGAACGGGGAGGAAGTGTCATACTAACTGTGCCGTTGCTTATTGTCGCATCGTCAAACATCACCGGCGATACATTGTCGGGGTCCTCAAACGTGTTGACCGCATTGATTTGGTCTGCCGTTAGCAGGCGTCCGGGAATAATTCGATCAATATCTGTTCCCCGCAGATCAAATGTTATCTCCTGGGATTCGCTGGCATGCGTGTTGCTGGCCGTGATATGAATTACCCCTTCTTTATTGCGGGAGACCGTGGTGCTGATCGCAGGTATGCTCTCCCCGTCGTAGCGGTAATCGGCAGAGGTTACCTTGACCGGTAACAGCGTGGCGTCATGATGCACTTTGTACATGTGAAATACGTGATAGGTCGGTGTTTTTATCATTCGGGGACCGTCCGTCAGAATCATCGCCTGCAGTACATTGACGGTTTGTGCAATATTGGCAATGCGCACCCGGTCGGAGTGAGCATTGAGAATATCCAGGCTGAGCGAGGCGATCAGCGCGTCGCGCATGGAATTCTGCTGATAGAGAAACCCGGACCTGGAACCGGGAAGCGGATCCGTCCACACGCCCCATTCGTCAACCGCCAGGGCCACTCTTTTTTCGGGGTCATATTTATCCATCCGGGTAGCGTGCCCTTCAATATATCGATCCAGCTCCAGGGAGGCTTTCAGCCCGTCAAAGTACAGCTCTTCCCCAAACCCGGTGGAAGGGCCCTTGTTTTCCCAGCTGGGCCCGGGAACGGTATAATAGTGCAGGGAAATCGCATCCATCATATCATGGGCTTCGCGCATCACCGTCTCCGTCCAGTCATATTCAGCATTCGACCAGCCGCTGGCAATTTTATACAGCTCATTTCCACTGTAGTCCTTGGCGTAGGTCTGATACCGGCGATACAAGTCTGCGTAATAGTCGGCCGTCATGTTGCCTCCGCATCCCCAGCTTTCATTCCCGATTCCAAAAAATTTGATCTTCCACGGCTCCTCGCGACCATTCTGCCGGCGAAGGTTCGCCAGATCGCTCTCCCCGGCGTAGGTCATGTATTCAACCCAGTCCTGCATCTGTGCCGGCGTGCCGCTGCCTACATTCGCCGATATGTAGGGCTCGGCTCCCAGCAGTTCGGTCAGTCGAAGGAACTCGTGGGTTCCGAAACTGTTATCTTCGGTAACCATGCCCCAGTGAGTGTTCACGGTTTTGGGCCGTTCCGAACGGGGACCGATGCCATCTCTCCAGTCATATTCATCTGCAAAACAGCCGCCCGGCCAGCGGATATTGGGGATTTCCAGCTCCTGTAGTGCTTTCAACACATCGGTACGATACCCCTCAGTATTCGGGATATCTGAATCCTCCCCAACCCAAATACCTTCATATATTCCACGGCCGAGGTGTTCTGAAAACTGGCCGTAGATATGCCGGCTAATGGTGTATTCGCCCTGATCGGCGTTGACAATAACCCTGTTCTGCTGGGCCACCAGCGAACTAGTACACAGAAAAAGGAATACCAGCAAAGATCTTATGATTTTTCCTGCAAGCATAGTCTTTGGTTTATAAATTAAAAATTGAAGTCATTTGTTTACTTGATTGTACAAGCACGAATTAACAGGCATTGGACGTTTAAAACCGGTTTTAGCCCACTATCGATTTTTTTGCACTACCAACACGCTGCTTTTGCCAATGATTCTCAAAGATAACTTACTGAACATCGATTCACCATGAAAATTCAGGTTACTCATCTCGTTGCAAGCCTTATTCGAGGTTGGAATAAAACCGCCAGTTTGTTTTAAAATCTTTCGGAGGTTTTTCCCCGGTCAGTATGGCTTTGACCATCTCAATCGGCATGGCCCCGTTTCGGAGAATCCGGTTGTGAAACTCTTTGACCGGCATATCCCCGTCTCTGACCAGGCTGTTGTAGAGCGAGCGAATCTGAAGTCCACCCAGCAGGTAGGCTGCCTGGTACAGCGGCGGATACGTTGAGGCGAACGACCGCCGCACTTCCGCTTCGGCATTGGCCCGTTCGTGGCCCACTTTTTCCACCAGGAAATCAATCGCCTCCTGTGGACTCATCTCCCCGAGATGGAAGCTCAGTGAAAAAATGATGCGGGCACACCGGTGCATCCGCCAAAACAACATTCCTATGCGATCTTCCGGGGAATCGGGAAACCCCATGTCATACAGCTGCAGCTCCCAGTACAGGGCCCATCCCTCGATCCAAAATGGCGTATAGAATGCCTTTCGGTGCGTGTTGTAGCGATCCATCATAAAGCCCTGCAGATGGTGTCCGGCGATCAGCTCGTGATGTACAGTGGCTTTCGAAAAATGGGGATTATTTCCGCGCATGCTCATCAATTTATCTTCCTGGGCCATCGTATTGGTGGGATACGAAATCCGTATCACCCGTCCACCCAAGAAAAACGGGTTAATCAGCTGGCGTTCGGGACTCATCATCTCCATGTCCCATGTCTCCTTTGCCAGCTCGGGAATGGTCAGCAGTTCGCGCTGCTCCAGGAACTCAATAGACTCAACAGCCAGGTCATAGATCATCTCCGGCTGCCCTCCGGGCGGAACATACGTTTGCTTTACATGCTCCAGGGCGGCGTGCCAGTCGTCCCCGAAACCGAGCTCACGGGAAGCCTTGAGCATCTCTTCCATACACCAGGCATATTCCCTGTTCGCCAGCTCAACCAGCTCGGACGGTGTGTACGGAATCATCTCGTAATCCAGCAGCTGCTGCAACTTTTCAGCGCCCACGGGCGTGCCGATAATACCACTCCCGTCATCCCGGTACGACTGATCCACCCTCCATTCTTCCAGGAAGGTAACGTAATTGGCCAGCGTGGTATCGACATTTTCGTACGATTTTTCGCCCCACCAGGTCACATCGGGATCGTACCCGTCGTAAAATTGGTAGACATGCTCAATCGTCTCATGCAGGTTTTCCGCAATCTCAGCGGCACGGCGCGACTGTGCCGGAGCCAGGCGTCCCTTCTTCTGAACCGCATCCCGGTTGTCACGGATCGATTCAGCAAGCGCGTGCATCTGCCCGGCAAACCACTGCCCTTCCAGGTTCTCCCCGATACTCCGTTTTTGCTGGAGTTCTGCGATAATATCCGCAAATTTCAGTGCGTAATCGACCTCACCATATGTCAACTGGTCCTGCCGAACCTTCTCCAGATCTCTGCGGATATCGCGCCGCAGCAGGATAAAATCCACGGCCTCCTGCACGTTCAATGCCTCGTAGTCAATACCTGCAAGCCGCGCCAGCCACTGCCTGTAAAACCGCTCCATCCGACCGTAATAGACCGGTGATTCCTCCAGCACATACGCCCGGTCCATGCTTTCGGTATCGGCTTCATACTGCCTTACCAGTTCCGCAACCTGGTTTGAACTGGCCGACTGCCCCATAACATTTGAAGCCAACATTGCCAGGAATATGAGAGTAACCGAAATTCGCATCTTTATCCCGCTCCTTTCAAGATTTGGTTTTAAATTTCAACCTGGATCAGCTGATTTCAGAACCATCAAATTCAACCATTGTAGCTGTCCCAAAATTCAGGTGATGCGGTTGTAAATAACCCAGTGATGGTTCTCATCAGAGATTGCCAATCTTGTTTTCGCACTTACGATGTTTTCAACACCACCCTTCCCTTCCCTTCCCTCAGTCATTCCGATGCGTAATGCCAGACCGGCTCTGCGCCCATCAGGTGTTCCACAAAATAGTTCCAGCGTTTGATTGTAAAATAGTTGTTCTCACCGCCCAGGCCGTGCGTTTTGTTTGGCATAATCAGCATATCAAAATTCTTGCCGGCTTCAATAAGTGCATTCGCCATCATGTAGGTCTCTGAAGGATGAACATTATCATCCATATCACCATGTACGAGTAACAACTTTCCCTCCAGGTTGCCTGCCAGGTTCAGGTTTGACTGCTCCTCGTAGTGGGGGCCGGCCGGGTAATCCATGTAGAGCTCCGGCCACCACGCTTTTGCCACGCGGTGGTCGTGATTTCCAGAGGAAGAAACCGCCACTTTATAAAATTCCGGGTATTTCAGGATCGCCCGTGCCGCATCATATCCCCCGGCCGAGTGTCCATAGATGCCCACGCGACTTGTATCCATATAAGGATATCGTTCCGCCAGTTCGCGAATTGTCTTTATATGGTCGGGTCCCCCAATATCTCCCAGGTTTTTCCACGAATAGTCCTGGAACCGCTTTGATCGGCCGGCGGTGCCAAGTCCATCCACATTAATGACAATAAAGCCCAGTTCGGCCAGTGGCTGATCACTGTTGCGGTAGCCTCCCGCAAAGCTTTTGGGCGTACGCACCGCCTGCGGACCCGAATAGGTTCCGTCAATCACGGGATATGACTTATCGGGATCAAAATTGGATGGACGGTAGATCACCCCGTAGATGTCGGTCTTCCCATCGCGCGCCTTGAGTTTAAACGGTTCGGGATACTGCCACCCGGCAGCCTGCAGATCTTTGATATCGGCTGTCTCAAGGTCCATCACCTTACTTCCGTCGGCGGTTCGGCGCAGCACGGATCGCGGTTTCATATCCACGCGCGAAAAATTGTCCACAAAATACTGGTGATCAGATGAGAACGTAATATCATGCGTCGCCCGCTCCGGGGTCAACAATTGCAGATCCGAACCGTCAAAATTGATCCTGTACAGGTGCTCCAGGTAGGGATCCCGGTCCGATTCCCTTCCGCCAGCCGTAAATAATATTTGCCTGTTGTCACGATCGATATGCTCAATATCATATACGACAAACTCACCGCTCGTCACCTGCTGTTTTACCTCTCCGCTGTTCAGGTCGTACAGGTAGATATGATTCCACCCATCCCGCTCCGACAGCCATATGACTTCTTCCGTCTCCGGCAATATCTCCAGGTGTATTTTATTGGGATCCACGTAGGTATCGCTCACCTCACGAAATACCGTATCGACTTTCCCGGTTTCGGGATTGGCCTCCAGCAGTGTGGCGGAACCGTACCCCCGTTCGTGTATCAGCATGTGCAGTTTGTTGCTGCCCTCCCCGTACCATCGCCACTGGCCGGCGATAAGATCGTCATACGGGCCGACCTGCAGCCGTTTTTTTGCTCTTGTTTTGACATCAAAGACAAAGGGAACCTGTGTTGCCACGCTGTCTTCACCGGGTAGTGCGCGATAATAGGAATAGGACCGGGCACGGAATCCCTCCCCGGGGACATTTTGCAGCAGGTACATCTTTCTGGCCTTAGTCAGGTCCAGTTTGTGAGCGACCAATTTTTGGGAATCCTCTGACCATGACACGCTGAGTCTAAGCGGTTCCCGCTCTCCCTCGGTTGGCCCCTCCCGGTTTTTCCAGGCCCAGGGCAACGATGCCCCATACACCTGTTTCCCGGTGCCGTCGTCCGTCAATTGAAACGTGCGGCCCGACTTGTTGTTTTTAAGCCAAAGGTTGTACTCTTTTCGGGTGACCGTCCACCGGCCGTCCGGCGACTCAGAAAGCAGCCGCTCTGATACCCAGTCGGGATCGTCTGTCGCGGGAGCTTCCACCTCCCGGATATCAAGTGTCTGCAGATCGACTCTCCACGTTTGATTACCGGCTTCAAACGTCATCACCCGATCAGCATGCCGGTATTCCAGCTCCTCTAGCGGAAGGTCATACGGATCCAGTTTCTTATCCAGCAGCTCTGAAAGTCCGCGGGCAATGGCAACGTGATCAAACAGAGGCTTTTTTAACTCATTTTCGGCATCCACCAGAACATATTCCGTTCCGCGCCGGGTATCCAGTTCATACCAGAACACCGGGGTTCTGTCATCCCAGCGGGGATCGACCTCCGATCGGAATACCAGGGTATCCACATTTTCCCACAGGAACCGGTTGGCCCGCTCGTAATCGGCTTTCGTAACCGTTTGTCCCTGAACGGCCGTTGCAAGGACCATTCCCGTTAGGATGAAAGCGGTTACTGATTTGGCTGGCACTTTTATCATTTGGTCAGATTCAGTTTAGTCTCATCCTGTTTATACTCGATATGATCTGGCCCCATTCCTGTTCTCCCGGCCCGACTTAATCTCGGTCAATTTACAGAACCTGAAATCAAGAAAAACAGAGATATTTCCATCATCAGTATCTATCCGGGGAAGTAACCATTACCCCAGGCAGCATCCTCCTAACATGCCGTAGCCCTGCTGGTCGGTCTGTAAATGCGTTGTGAACGACCGGGATACGGCATTTTTTACCAACCCCACTTACGCTGATTATTCGCGTACCGAAAACCTGTAGATTGTGGTCGTATGATAGGTATCCCCCGGTTTCAAAATAGTGGATGGAAAATCGGGTTCATTGGGAGAGTTGGGAAAATGCTGGGTTTCCAGGCAGAACGCCGCATGCCGCTGATAAGCAGTGCCATCGGATCCGGTCAGACTACCATCCAGGAAATTACCGGTATAAAACTGGACACCCGGTTCCGTTGTCAGAACCTGCATCTGTCGCTGCGTATCGGGATCAAACACCGTTGCTACGGTGCGGAGCGAATCCTGGGGTCCGTTGAGCACAAAGTTGTGATCATATCCCCCGCCTTCGACCTCATCAATACGGGAGCCGATGGCCTGGGGCTCAGTAAAGTCAAATGGCGTTTCCTCCACCGAGGCAATTTCACCAGTCGGTATCAGTCCCTCGTCTACGGGTGTATAATGATCGGCATGCAGGGTCAGCACGTGGTCGAGGATCGTTGTCGAGGGATCCCCTGAAAGGTTAAAATAGCTGTGATTCGTAAGGTTCACCGGCGTTGCCTTGTCGGTGGTTGCCTCATACTCAATTTTCAACCCGTTTTGGTCGGTCAGCGAATAGGTTACGGCGACCTCCAGGTTTCCGGGATATCCCTCTTCTCCATCTTCACTCCGATAGCTGAGCTGCAGCGAACCATCTACGACCTCCGCCTCCCAGAGTCGCTTGTCAAATCCCTGCTCCCCGCCGTGCAGGTGGTTTTCGCCATCATTTCTGGCCAGCTCGTAGGTGGTTCCATCAAGCGAAAACGTTCCTCCCGCAATACGGTTACCATACCGACCGACAATGGCCCCGAAGTAGGGATGCCCGCCCAGGTATTTCTCCAGGGAGTCAAACCCCAGTACCACGTTGGCGCTGGCACCGTCCGCATCCGGAACCCGGATAGCAGTGACGATACCTCCGTAATTAATGATATCGGCCTCCATGCCGTGAGCGTTGGCGAGGGTGAACTGGTAGACCTCCCGTCCATCTTCCAGAGTTCCGAACAGTTCTTTGGTTATTGAAGGAGCAGCTTCACTCATATTATTTTCTGATTTTTTCTGGTTTGTACAGGATATAATGAGGAGGGCCGCAAAAAAAAGAGATAGAAACCGCGGCCAGTATAGAAACCGGTTCTTCTGATACATGGTAGAATAATTTTTCATGGTTGTTGATATTCCCATATCGCAATAATAATGTACAGGGCAAGTGGTTGAGCTGTTGATATCCCAAGTAAGTTGTTCAAAAGATTATAAATAAAATTTTTATTTGGAAGGATAAAGATCAATTTGTTTAAAGGGTGTTGCAAAACACCGGTTTTTCAGCACCCTCTGTCACTTACCCTGGCGTTTCTTCGTATTGGTGGAATCCTGTTAAACAGTAATCAAATTTTGAATCATGGCAAAAACAATTATCGGTGTTATGGGACCTGGCGACGCACCGCCGGAGGTTCTCGACGCCGCCACGCAACTGGGACAGCTGATTGCAGCTGAAGGCTGGGTACTGCTGACCGGTGGTCGCCGGGCTGGGGTAATGGATGCCGCATCCCGCGGGGCGAAGGAAGGCGGCGGGCTGACGGTTGGCGTGCTCCCCACTGGCGATCGTTCAGGCATGTCGCCCAGCATAGATATACCCATCGCTACCGGCATCGGCAGCGCGCGTAACAATGTAAATGTACTGACCTCGGATGTCGTTATCGCCTGCGGTGTGGGGATGGGCACCATCTCAGAAGTGCTACTGGCCGCCAAAGCCGGTAGAAACGTGATTCTGCTCAATCAATCAGAGGCCTCTGCCACTTTTCTTAAACGGTTCGATTCGCCCTGCTTCCACTTCGCCTCCACCCCCGGTGATGCTGTTTCCCGAGCACGAGAATTGCTGCGATAAATAGCCGGAGGCTGGTATTCCCTCTATCCTCGGAATATCTCCAACAAAAAGCTGTATCATGAGCCGTCCGTATCCTGCAACACTGGATGGGCGATTCAGATGCAAGGATCCAGGAATCTTTCCTTTGAAACCGTTCTGGCAGGCACCCTCGGTCCTATCGCTGAATAACAGTTTACAACCACAGGAATAATGGGTATTCCTGCTTACTCCTCCACTAAATCAACAAGCCAATTTGACATTTACCATAATACTATTATATTAGTATTATCTCAGTAGTAAAAAAATCACCAGAAAAAACAGCCCGTTATGAAAAAATCACTGACTCCGCTTGGAGAAACTGAAATGGAAGTACTGCACCACGTCTGGGAACTGGAGGAAGCCACCGTAAAGGAGGTACAGGAACGGATCCTGAAATCCCGCGAGGTGGCCTACACCACCATCATGACTGTCATGAAAAACCTGGCCGACAAAGGGTATCTTAAATATCACAAAGATGGGGTCAGGTACGTATACCGACCGGCCCAAAAACCGGAATCAGTGCAATCCAGCCTGGTCCGGGACCTGATCTCCAAGGTATTCAAGGGATCGCCGATGGAACTGGTGCAGACGCTGGTAAAAAGTGAAGAGCTCTCCGATGAAGAGCGGAAAGAGATCCGGAAAATGATTGATGACATGGAGGACTAGCCATGACAGAACTGACAAGCCTCGTTACTGAATGGGGACACCTCAGCCTCGACAGATTCTGGTTCCCACTGCTCATCTGGAGCCTGTTTGCACTGCTGGTTCACCTGTTATTGAAGTGGAAAGAGCCGCGAGAAGTACTCTACCAGTATCACCTGCGGGTGGCCCTTGTGTCGGGCATCCCGATCGGAATTCTGGCTTCTTTTCCCATAGGCTGGCTCAGTGGCCTTTTTACGAAATCCCCTGAGGCCGCGGGCCAGTTTTCCTTGCTGGTATTGCAAAATCCCATCGTTGTATCCAGCGCCACAGCGGGTCCCGCCAATTCAATCGCGTGGGGCGATCCCTATCTTTGGATTGGATTGGTGACATCCATAACAGCGTTCATCTGCCTGGTCATGCTGGCACGTACAGGATGGCATTATTCCCGGATCACCCGGTTTGCCCGAACCCTTGATACAACCAACCTGCGGGGACTGGCCCTGTTAAATGCAGAAGACCACAAGTTTGCCAACTCTATTTACAAAACAGTCTCCGTAGCTTATTCTAATGATACGGAGATTCCCTTCACCTTTGGCTGGCGCGCGCCGGTTATCATCATTCCAGGTTTCCTCAAAAGAGAGCCCGAAAAATGCCGGATGGCGATCCGCCACGAGCTGATGCACATCAAACGCGGTGACTTCCTGGTCAACGGCTTCATGACGGTGATGAGATCGCTGCTCTGGTTTCACCCGCTCATTCATGCCTACGATCGGGAGATCAAGGAAGCCCGGGAAATATCCTGCGATTCCGACGTACTCACCGATCAGACAATATCCCGGAAAAAGTACGCCCAGCTGCTGTTTGAGCTCGCTCCCCGTCAAGAGGCCTATGCCCGGCAACTGGTAAGCATGTCCGTAAACAAATCCACACTCCAAAAACGCATCAAGACCATGACAACCTTTAATAACACCTCCCGGCCGTTCAAGAAAAGTATAATCGTAAGCCTGGCGCTGCTGCTGGCAGTATCCGGAATTATTGCGTGTAGCGATCTCCAGGATAATGGTATCACAAACAGCGAATTACAACAAACCCAGGCCCAGATACAACATCTTGAAGGGGAAAAGCAGCCCCTGTATATCATCAGAGAAGATACTGATCTGGATGGTACTTACGATACGGAAGAATTTGCGACAACCGAGGAAAGTCAAAAAATAAGCAGGATTAAGGGAAAATATATTAAGGCGTTAAATGTATACAAGGGAGAACAGGCCATAGAAAAATATGGACAACAAGGCGCTAACGGAGTTGTAATCCTTAATTTATTGAACAAAGAAAAAGCTTTCTCAGATCTGAAATCTCCAGACGAAGTTCAGCAACCGCAGAAGGCGGAAAAGGAATTCTTTGTCGTTGTGGAGCAGATGCCCGAGCTCAAAGGCGGATTGACCAGTCTTCAGCAATGCGTGAATTATCCGGAAGAAGCGCGCAGGGCGGGTATCGAAGGCCGCGTAATCGTGCAGTTCATTGTAAATGAGCAAGGGAATGTTGAAAGCCCCCAAATAATACGAGGCATCGGCGGCGGAGCTGATGAAGAGGCTATACGCTGTGTTAAAACGGCCCAGTTTGAGCCGGGCAAGCAACGCGGCAATCCTGTGCGTGTACAGTATTCTTTGCCCATCACTTTTAAACTGCCCGCTTCCGAGACAGAAACAAATTCCCCAATAAATGTTGAACAAATGGAGGTAAACCATCAGCAGCTTGAGTTGGTTAACCTCACCCGTAAAAATGGCTCTATTACTGCCCAAGTAGTCGATAAGGAAACCCGAAATCCAGTGCCCGGTGCTAATGTGATTATTAAAAATACATCCATCGGTGCAAGTACGGACGATGAAGGGATATTTACTCTTGATCGACTACCAAATGAACAGGACCAAATTGTGATCTCACATATACGGTATGAGCCGTGGGTAATTAACTTATACTAATTTTTTTGATAGTTAGGTAATCTAGTAGAATAGCATTGACTGGGCATCACCTTACTAATCGAAACCGGGCAGGTGCTCTTGACGTGTTCTGGTTCCCGACCGTTATCTGGAGCATAGTGGCCGCTCTTGCCTGCTGGGGATTGCGGGCCGGACACCACGCAGAAAAAAATTTTACCACCGTTGATCAAATGCCGAAACTCAAAAAGGGAATGCGGCCATTACAACTATGCATCACGTATCCCGATGAGGCTCGCACGTCTGGTATTCAAGGCCAGGTTGGTGTTCGGTTTGTCGTTAACAGGCAGGGATTGGCGGAACATCCCGAAATTATCCATGGAATTGCAGAGGGGCTGACAGGGAGTCTCTCCGGTGTGTTAAGCAACTTACATTTGAGCCCGTCATTCAAAATGGTGAGCCCGTGCGCGTTCAATATGCCATGCCAATCACATTTTCCCTGCATAATAAAGACAAGTCGAAACCTGTTTCCAATACAACGATCTCTCGAGCTGATACCACCAACTGGGGACCAACATTAACTGTTACAGGATATGGCGGCAATGAACCCGACCCCACCATCGCTGTGGGAGTTGCCGATTCAGTGGACCTAACACAACCAATAAATAACTGACTTGTTCGACCTTATAAATACCGGAAGCTGGGGACTGCAAACATTCTTGCAGGTCTTTGTGCTGTGGATGGTGCTCGCCGCGATAACCTGGGCGTCGCTGACCTTTTACAAGAACAGAACGTGGTTTACGACCCATTCCAACCTCCGCATAGCACTGCTGGTCGCAATCCCGGCAACCCTTCTCATTTTATCAGGAATGATGTTTTTGGGAGATAATATCTCAACGCCAACAAAAAAATCAGCGCAGATTCGCTACATCACCAGCCCGGTCATGCTGGTGGCAGATACCGCAGATACACCCTCATTTGAGTGCATAAACACCGAACAGCACCAGTACAGTGACAGCACCAGACCCAAAGTGATTGTACAATTTGATCTCCAGTATAGGAGCGGTCCTGAATCCTATCGAATTCTGAAGGGAATCGAAGGAGCCATCGACGAGCAGGCCCTGCGCTGCTTCCGGCAGATTCGCTTAACACAGATTGGAGCTGATCAGCAATCAAGGCGGGTGAATTATGCCATTCCTGTGGAATATGAACAATTGACACAGGAACGGACCCATTTTGACAACAGCGAGAACGGCCCGGCATTTATAGAAACCGAAAAGCTGCCCGGCAAAAACCTGGCACTCCAGGTAAATGCACATGAAAAACCCGGCGTAATTTCCGGAAAATTGCTACATGGAGACCCCAAAAAGCCGCTTCCCAATGCAGATATCGTGCTCAATGGCACGCAAACGTGGACTGTGACCGACGAGGAGGGAGAATTCTACCTGGATAATCTGCCGTCCGGCCTGCAGCAGTTCGATGTCAATTATCTCGGCCACACCATCGGGCACATGCAGATACGAGTAAACTAGCGCCATGTCGACCATAATAATTCAGGTTTGCCGGAACGCAGATGGCACGGATACTGCGGATAGACCGCAGGGTAGGTGTTCCAACAGTCCCTTCAAATGATCTGTCCCTGCAAGTATCAGCCTGATTGGTGGTAGCCGCGTTCTGCCAGTTACATCCGAAATCCGGGATTTGACACGACACTATTGTTTTTACCGGCTGACAATTGTACTAATTCTTCCCCAACCTGTCTCGCAGCTTGCAAATTCATCATTTATTGTAAAAAGTGGGACTATAAAGGTTCTTCTTTTTTTATTTTATTTAGATGAACCCATATTAAGATCTACTTGTATCTTATAATATTACAACGGCTTAGTGTGAATATACTTGCATATGGTGTGCATCTGCTAACGGCTGTCGGAGCGGCACTGGGATTATGGGCAATCATTTTAATTTATGATGGCTACTTTCAATGGGCGTTATGGATATTGGCCCTTTCGGTGCTCATTGATGCGGTCGACGGAACGTTGGCCCGTGCAACCAACATAAAAACCGAGGCACCAAAAATCGATGGAGCGTTGATGGATAATATCATCGATTTTATTATCTGGACTATAGCTCCTCTTCTCTGGGCATATGCCGCTTTACAGATTCCACCCTGGATTTTGCTGGCCTGCGCCCTGAGCAGCATCCTCGGGTTTTCGAACACCCGGGCCAAAACGTCCGACAACTTTTTTCTTGGCTTTCCCTCCTACTGGAATATCGTCGTTTTTTATCTTTTCCTGCTTGATCTTCCCACCGCTTTTTCTTCCGGTATTTTGCTGCTTTTCGCCGCTGGTACGTTTATGCCCGTAAAATTCATCTATCCAACCAAAACAGCCCGCTTTAAAAAGTGGAACATTATGCTGGGAGGATTGTTTTTCATACAGATGCTGTTGCTGCTCTACTTTTTTGATGATTCCTCCCCATTTTTGATCTACAGCTCTTTTTTGTACCCTGTTTATTATTTTGGTTTATCTTTTTACCTGAACCTCGAAAAGAATTGAAACAAAGACCGAAACCATACGTAAGGAAAGCTACAACGGCTTACAAAACAACTAACGATTATCTTTATCTTCTTATGGGAGCACGACTATCCAAATCCAGAACAGACAAAATGATTGCCGGCGTATGTGGTGGAATAGCTGACTATCTCGGCTGGGACCCTACAATTGTACGTATTATATTCGTAGTGCTAACCGTGATGGGATGGGGCAGTCCTGTTTTACTCTATTTCATTCTTGCTCTAGTCATGCCCGACTGACCGCCGGATCCTCCCCGCTGTTCCGCAAGAAGCAGACTCTTCAGTTGAAATTCAACCGGTATTTGCGGATAATGGCTTTTTCAGAGCCCAGCTAAGCAATACCACTATGAAAATCGGAATTATTGGAACTGCAGAGCGCGCTGTCGCGTGGGAAAAAAACATGGGACAGCATCCTTCTGTCAGTGAAGTGATTATCACGCGCTCGCTTGACGATCTTGGTACCGCCGACGCCTGCGTGATTATTGACGAATCCGATACCAACCTCGATACCCTGATGGAGGCGGTAAAAGCGGGTTATCACTGCTTCCTCGTTTCCAGGCTTCCCCGGAAGCTCCCAAATATTGAAAAAATATACCATGCATCCGAAGAGTCGAATGTCGCGGTTCAGTTCAGCCACTGGCCTTCTCTCGCGCCCGCTTCGCAATGGATGATCCAAAAAATTCAGAAGCCCCACTTTATCCAGATCATACGTGAAATCGGGCACACCGACTTCCTGGAACGCGACAATATTCCCTCCTACTACTGGATCGACGAACTTGCTTTTTGCATTAAATGGATGAAAGGGGCGATCCACCAGGTAGACGTCAACCAAACGAAGCAGGCGGCCCGCCTAGGTGGTGCCACCCATATTTTCCTGCGTTTCGAGAGCGGAAGTACGGCCAACATTTTTGTAAATACAGCCTCGCACAGAAATAACCATATCCGCATGGCCTCAGACGCCTCATACATTTTGGATTGCGACATCCTTGAACAAAAGGGACGTATCGGGAAGGTAAGCGACGGCGATCGTCTCTTTTTCCAGAAAAAACTATTTGACGCCTCCCGTTCTGCCGAACTGGCCTCGTCGCAATTCCTCAAAGCGATACAACTCAATAGACCTACTCCTTTTGGTGCTTATGACCTCTACCGTACACTGAAGGTTGTGGATAAAATTGGCAAGAAGCTGACTCTATAGTAGGTGGTACAGAATGTTATTCCGTTGACCTCATCCGGGCAAATAACTTCTTCAGTTGGTCACGCGGTCCAAGCTGATCTATAAAGTTGAACTGCCCGGCTCCCAGCCGCTCTCCCCCGTCAATAGTGACGCATTCCCCTGTTATGTACACCGCCATATCCGACATCAGGAACGCAGCCAGATTAGCAAGTTCTTCATGCTCGCCGAATCTGCCAGCGGGAATTTTGGAGAGAAACGTTTCCACGGCATCTTCATCAGGCAGCAGTCTTGACCATGCTCCTTCGGTGGGAAACGGTCCCGGAGCGATGGCATTGAGCCTGATCCCGTAGGTGGCCCATTCATACGCCAGCGACCGCGTCATAGTGAGAACGCCCGCCTTGCCACACGCCGAGGGCAGCACAAAGGCCGATCCCGTCGATTCCGCATACGTCGTTACAATATTGAGGATATTGCCTTTCCTCTCGTTATCGATCAGGTAATTTCCAAACAGATGCGTGCAGTTAAACGAACCATGCAATACAATATCGACCACAGCTTTAAATCCGCCGGGCGTCAGATCCTCAGAAGCCGCCAGGAAGTTCCCGGCGGCATTATTTACGAGACCCGTCATCTCTCCAAAGTCATCAATAATACTGTGGATCATCTCTTTCACGCGGTCATAATCCCGGACATCCGCCACGTAATATTTCACCTCACCCTCCCCACTCTTTTCGATCTCTTTTACCGCATTTTGCAGCTTCTCTTCCGTGCGACCACAGATCGCAATATTGGCACCCAGGGAAGCAAACTTTTGGGCCATGCTTAATCCAAGACCGCTTCCCCCGCCGGTGATGAGGATGGTTTGGTGTTCAAGCGTATCAGGGGTGAACATAGATTTTTTAGTTGATCAATTAATGAAATGTTAATTTAATACTCATTAACCCATTGTTAGTCATCTCGAACGGAGTGAGAGATCTTTTGTCTATCGAGCTCGCTCCCATAAAGCTTTCTCCCTTGCGGTCGAAATGACACGTTGATATAAACAGCGAATAGTTTGGCATTTGGAATTCGTGATTTAAGAAATTCCTACGCCAGGTTTTCGAAAATACCCGCCGCGCCCATTCCTCCGCCCACACACATGGTAACCAGTCCATAGCGGGAACCGCGCCGTTTCATTTCATAGAGGATCTGCGTGCTCAGCTTCGCACCAGTGCAGCCGAGGGGATGTCCCATGGCTATGGCTCCACCGTTTACATTTACAATTTCGGGATCAAGGTCCAGCTCCCGAATGACGGCCAGTGACTGGGATGCAAAGGCTTCGTTCAGCTCTATAATGTCGATATCGTTTTTATTGAGACCGGTTTGCTTTAACACTTTGGGCACAGCCTCTACCGGACCGATACCCATGATCTCCGGCGGCACCCCAGCCACGGAAAACCCGACAAACCGAGCCAGGGGTTCCAGTTCCAGCTCTTCGGCTTTTTCCCGGCTCATCACGATGACGGCAGAAGCAGCGTCGTTCATCTGCGAGGAGTTGCCGGCGGTTACGGTTCCACCCTGTTTAAAGACGGGCCTCAGGTTAGCCAGCACGTCTTCAGAAGTATCTTTGCGCGGACCTTCATCCACCTCAAACAGGAAGCTGTTTTCTTCCATCTCCCCGTCGGCCGTGACCATCTTTTCGGTGACCTCAATCGGTACAATCTGCTCTTCAAAACGGTTTTCTTCCCATGCCTCAATCGCCCGCTTATGGCTCCTGTAGGCAAAGGCGTCTTGGTCTTCCCGGCTGATCTCATACTTTTCGGCCACATTTTCCGCCGTTAGTCCCATGCTGATATAGACCTCGGGGTAATTGTCCACCAGTTCGGGATTGGGTCGCAGCGTATGGCCGCCCATCGGCACCATCGACATGGTTTCGACGCCACCCGCAATGATCGCATCGGCATTGCCGGCCATGATGCGCTCGGCGGCCTGGGCGATGGTCTGCAGCCCGGAAGAACAGAACCGGTTCACAGTGGCGGCGGGCACAGAAGGCGGCAGTCCCCCCAGCAATGCACACTGGCGAGCCACATTCATTCCCTGCGATGCTTCCGGGAAGGCACAGCCCATGATCACATCATCCACCATCTCTGGCTTGAGTGAGGGCGCCCGCTGCAGCAGTGACTTGATCACTTCTCCCCCCAATGTATCGGGATAGGTAAAGCGGAGTGATCCTTTGTTTGCTTTTCCGGTTGGCGTTCTGGCGGCAGCAACGATTACAGGCTCGTTTTTTTTAGTCATGGGGCGTGTGTCTTGGGTCGTGAGTTTTAGAGGCTTTATTCTAGTTTTTGGCTTAGCGAATAAATCATTTTTTGTAGTGTAGTTACTTCATCTAAGAGGTCCTTATTTTCTGATTCATCAATGAAATTTAGATTCTCAGCAATGATCAATTGGGTTTCCAATTCATAAGAGGATCCGTAAGCAATACTTAAAAAATGCTTGAACTGACTATTGGAACCTCTGCCCGCTCCTTCTGCAATATTTGAGCCGATTGAAACAGCACATCTTCTCAACTGGGAAACTAATCCATACTTTTCTTCATCCGGGAACTCAACAGTTACTTCGTATATCTGGGAAGCTAGTTCTACAGCCCGTTTCCAAATATCCAAATTTTTAAATCGATTCATAGCCTATGTGATCTTAAGTTAGGTTTAACACCTAATAAATCCCTTTCGAGCAGAATCCTTACAAAATTTTTTTACTCACGACTCAAGACCCACAACTCATGACTAATTCCTAAGCGGTTTCCCTTTCTTCAGCATGTGATCGATGCGGGCGTGGGTGCGTTCGTCTTCGAGGAGCTCCATAAACACCTCGCGCTCCAGCTTCAGGATGTAGGACTCCGGTACCTCCTGCGGTTCGCTGAGATCGCCGCCGCTCATCACCCAGGCCAGCTTTTCGGCCACCACCTTGTCATAATCGGTGATCCAGCCGGATTCGTGCATAATGTAAAGCATGAGCTTGAGGCCGCTGAGCCCCTCACGGCCCTGCACCTTGATCTTGGGTCGAAACGGTGGACGATAGCCCTGATCCGCCAGCGTTTTCGCCTCCTCTTTGGCCGCCGTCAGCAGCAGGTCGCGGTTCATGACAATCATATCCGACTCCTTCAGGTAACCATAATCACGGGCCTTGGCAGCACTGCTAGAAACTTTGGCCATTCCCATCGTCTTGAAAACCTCTTTGATGTAGGGCAGCGGATCCGAGCGATCCTCCTCCGTCACCCGCTGCATGGCCCGCCGCAGCATCTCTTTCGTGCCCCCGCCCGCGGGAATTAACCCCACGCCGACCTCCACCAGGCCGGCATACAGTTCATGATGGGCGACCACACTGTCTGCATGTAAAACGAACTCTACACCGCCTCCCAGGGTACGCCCGAACGGGGCCACCACCACCGGGAACGGCTGGTATCGCAGGCCGACCACCACATCCTGGAAATTCCTGGCTCCCCGGCGGACGCGCTCCTTGTCGCCCTGCTGCCACGCCTGCATCGCTTCCATGAGGTTGGCACCGTAAGTGAAGCTATCCTCGTCGTGGCCGATGACCAGTGCATCGAAATCCTGCTTTACCTTATCGCAGGATTCCCCCAGCGTTTCAATCAGTTCGAAGCCGAGCGTTTGCCGTCGGGTGCGGAACTCGAACAGGGCTACGCCATCGCCCATGTCGTACAGGCCGGCACTTTTGTTACCCAGTACTTCTTTGTTCTCGGATTTCAGATGGGCCACCTTCAGCGCTCCTTCGGCAGGCGGACTCAGCGGCTCGATCGCCCCCGTCGCCAAGTTATATACCGTGCCCTCATCCTTGTCATAAAACTGCTCACGGCCGGACTCCAGCATCCGTAACACGGGAACCGGAACTTTGCGATTCTCTTCCTGCATACGGGCCACCGACTCCGCCACGCCTATGGCATCCCATCGCTCAAATGGACCCAGTTCCCAGTTGAAACCCCACTTCATCGCGTTGTCTATGGCCTCCAGGGAATCGGTTATTTCGGGTATTCGGTTGGCGGCATACAACAGCAGATCGCAGTGAATCTCCCACAGGAAATTTCCGGCCTTGTCATCCTGGTTGACCAAGTATTTCAGTCGCTCACCGGATGTTTTAAATTTCTCTTTGGCTTTGTTCGTACTCTCAAACTCCGGGTCGATCTGCGATTCATATTCGTGCGTTTCCGGATCTATGACTTTGTATTCCTTCCCGGAATCGGTCTGCACTTTTTTATAAAAGCCCTTTCCGGCCTTGTTTCCGTGTTTGCCCTCCTCCACCATTTTCCGAAACGACTCGGGCAGCTTGAATACCTCGCGCCGCTCATCATCCGGGATGGCGGGATAGAGATTCTCGGCTACGTGGTGGATGATATCGAGCCCGGACATATCGGCGGTGCGGAAGGTGGCGGCTTTGGAGTAGCCGGTGATGGTGCCGGTCAGGAAGTCGATCTCCTCCGCCCGGAACGTACCGTCAAAAAACCAGGGCATGATGCTGGCCATCGAAAAGATGCCGATCCGGTTGGCGATAAAGTTCGGGGTGTCCTTGCAGCGGACCACCCCCTTGCCCAGCGTCTTCTCCCCGAAACGGGTCATAAAATCGACCACAGCATCTGAAGTTGTTTCAGTGGGAATAACCTCCAGCAGCTTCATATAGCGGGGCGGATTGAAAAAGTGTGTGCCCAGGAAGTGCTGCTGAAATTCCTCCGAGCAGCCTTCACTTATTTTGCTAATCGGCAGCCCGGAGGTGTTGGAACTTATGATGGTACTGCCCGACCGCACCTCATCCAGCTGCCCCATCATCTTCTTCTTGATATCCATTTTCTCAACGATCGCCTCACAAATCCAGTCGCAGTCGACCAGCTTGTCGAAATCATCTTCAAAATTACCTGGCTGAATCTGCTTGCTGTATTCCGGCAACGCCAGTGGTGCGGGGTTCATCTCCCCCAGCTTTTTGATGCTCTCTTTGGCAATTTTGTTGGGATCACCATCCTCGTTTTTAAGATCCAGCAGCAGCACTTCCAAGCCGGCATTTACACAATGCGCGGCTATCTGGCTGCCCATGGTTCCTGACCCGAGTACGGCTACTTTCTGAATAGTGTACTTTTTCGTGCTCATTATTTCTGCTTTTACTTTTCTTTTTTCAATCCATCGATCCAGTGATAAATGTTCGATGGGTGTTCAATTTGATTATCCTCAGAATGTCTCGAAAAAACTGACCTGTTTTAACATTCCACGCAACGTTAGATGCAGCTCCTTTCCTCTTACCTAATCATCCTCCTCATACATGGAATCGATCTGCCCGGCATACCGTTCGTCGATGACCGAGCGCTTTACTTTGTGCGTAGGCGTCAGCTCACCGGCATCCACCGTGAACGGTTCATCCAGCAGTACAAACTTTTTAATTTTCTCCCATTCGGAGAGTCCACGGTTCACTTTATCGACCTCGCGCTGGATTATCTCCCGAACCTGTGAATCTGTACTGAGATCGTCCGGGATCTCTTTTCCCCTGCTTTTCAAGCGTTTCTTGATATTATCGTAGCTTGGGATGATCAGCGCAGAACAAAATTTTCGCTGAAATCCCACCACCACCGCCTGTTCGATAAAGCCGCTGTTGATGAGGCCGGTTTCAATTGGCTGCGGAGCCACATACTTACCCGTAGAGAGCTTGAATACCGACTTTTTCCGGTCCGTAATAAACAGGTAACCGTCCTCCATTTTGCCTACGTCACCGGTTTTCAGCCACCCGTCTTCGGTCAACGTTTCCCGGGTCTGTTCTTCACTTTGGAAATATCCCTGCATAATATTGGGACCTCTGGCCCAAATTTCTCCGTCATCGGCAATTTGGACTTCCACATTACTCAGCGGGCGACCTGAAGAGCCCACACGCATGTGCTTGGGATCCGTAGTGGAGATCACCGGTGAGGATTCGGTGAGCCCGTAGCCCTGACCGCAGTACAGCCCGATGGCATTCATAAATCGAAATATACTGGGGGAAAGAGCAGCCCCCCCGCTGATCATCCCGATCAGGCGTCCTCCGAAAAGATCCCGAATTTTAGAATACACCAGCTTGTCGGCCAGCTTATGCAACCACTTGTTGAGCCCGCGAGGCGGATGTTCAGGATCATATTTTTCGGCTCGTTTTATTCCCCAGTAGTAAATCTGTTTTTTAACTCCGCTGAATTCCTGTCCCTTGACCTTGATCCCGGTTTGGATTTTTTCGAGCAGCCGCGGTATGGTGGCAAAGAAGTACGGCTTTACATATTCGAAATCATCCCGGATCTCACTAATATCTTCCACATAGTGAACAGGGTACCCCATATGCAGGTACATATACGATATAAGCCGTTCAAATACATGGGAAAGCGGCAGGTAGGAGAGCATCCGCTGCCCGATATCCGGGTTAATTTCAAATGGAACGCGCTCCATGCAGGCCTGCAGGTTGGAGGCGATGTTGTTGTGGGTCAACATCACGCCCTTGGGGCGTCCCGTCGTCCCCGAGGTGTAAATCAGGGTAGCCAGGTCTTCGGGATCGACCTGGGCCTGAAGCTCTTCCAGCAGTCCGGGGTTTTTTTCCGCGGCTTCTTTTCCCTGCTGCAGAACGGAATCAAACGACTTCAATTTCTGGTGTCTGGATCCGAGAATGGAGATCACCGCTTCAACCGTACCGATATTTTTAATGATCGGCTTGGTCTCGGCAAAAAGTTCATCGTTCGAGACGATGTGGACCTTTGTAGCCGAGTTTTCAAGAATAAATTTAATCTGTTTGCCCGCCTGTGTTGTGTAGATGGGAACATTCACAGCCCCGAGGGAAAGAATTGCCTGGTCACAAATGAGCCATTCGGCGCTATTTTCAGAGTGGATACTCACGCGATCACCCTTTTCAACACCCAGTTCGTGCAGGCCGTATGCAAAATGCCGGACCTTCTGCGTAAACTCTTCAGGACTGGTATTGATCCACTCTCCCTGCCGCTTGGTTGAAATTAAGACATCGGTCTTGTTTCGATTCAGCCCCTCCTTGATGAGCTGCAAAATGGTGGTCGGATCATAACCCATAGATGTAGTTTTTACTTAACCTTTACCCCTATTCATAAGTTACAAGAAAGTTTAACTTTTAAAAGCTTAATATGAATTCCCATATTAGCGTGTATCTTCAAAGAAGTGTCAAAACGATGTTCTAACAACATAAAATTTCATAACCTAACCCCTGTTATCCAGATCTCTTATGTTTATCGATGATGGTATAAAAAAACGCGTTGATCAATTCCTGAACCTCTCCGAACCCAACATGGGAGATGCCCTGGGTATTGAATTTACCTCCTTCAAACCGGATGAAGTCAAGGCAACCATGCCGGTGGATGAAAATACGGTGCAGCCGTTTGGCATTTTGCACGGCGGGGCTTCGGTGGCGCTGGCAGAGACGCTGGCCTCCATTGGGGCCTGGCTGAACGTGAAGGATGATTCCAAAACTGCCGTAGGCATCGAGATCAATGCCAATCACCTGCGCAGCGTTAAAAAAGGCAGTCGCGTCATGGGGACGGCCACGCCGGTTCACATCGGCCGGAGCGTGCAGGTGTGGGAAACAGCTATTGAAACGGAAGAGGGCAAGCTGGCTTGCATATCACGCTGCACGCTGGCGATTGTGGACAGAGGTGAGAGGTGAGACGTAAGATGTGAGACGGGAGATGATTGTGAGTGGTTGCCCTGTCACATATTCGGTAGTTATCAGGAAGCTTCGGCAAGCTGCTGCATCAGTTTTCGTTTGACGACCGGGAAAATAGTTTCGTTGAAAGGGAAATCCAGTTTAGTTTGAAAGCTGTAGGTCGCCGGGTTGGGCAGCTTTTGATTCTCCCTGATCAGCTCCAGCTTGATCGAATTGGGAGAAAGAAGTACCTGTCCCTGGTGAAGCGCTTTCAAAAACGCGGTTTTCAGGGCGCGGTATTCGTCCTGGGCACTCTCAAATATTGATACCTCATACTCAAAAAGCAACAACTTGGCTTCTTCGTTGTCGGGCACAAAAAAGTACCCCTCGTCCAGGTAGTTTGGCAGGATTCCAACCTCCTCTATCCTGATCTCTTCATCCACATACTCGTAAAGTGCTTTCCCTTCTTCAATTTTAGCCTCTATATGGGGAATAGCCCATTCAATGAGATCCTCAACCCTGGACAGGTCCGATCCATCCACAAACACCACCTCATGCTCAATAATTTTGTTCACCAGGTCGATATTTTTGATCCGTTTGGGAAAGTCATTGCGCAGATCCTCCAACCTTTTTTTAATATCGAGCAGCGTGGTACGCAGCTCTATAAGATCACTCAAATGGGGATAGATCCGGTTGTGCTGGAAATCTTCTGAAATGGTTTTCAGGGATGCCAACACTTTATATTGCCGCATTTCAAAATCAGATTGTACCTGCGTAAAAAGATCCAGATTGAGTGTATTCCTGCTCATAGAAACCTCCTGCGGATGATTATGAAGAGCTCAGATTTGCTGTAACCTGTCTATACTTTATCCAATAACGACCAAATGAGCAAATTATTTATAATTCATAATACCTAAATAAATTATCATCAATCAGCTGTTCAAAGTAAATTATAGACTTCATCGACACTTTTTTTATAAAAAAATTATACATAAAAAGATATTGTAAACTTTCTGCTGTAGCATCTTCTTTTCCTGATGAATGGTTTGAAACAACCTTCTGTTTGTCAATACAAATGCTAACAACAAGTGGGTATTATGGAAACAGGATCCAAACTCTTTTTCCTTCTCCTCCTGCCGTTCCTGGGAACGGTTGCCATTTCCCTCACTGGTGTTGTGGCGTCAACTGCCTACTCAGATCAAGCCGGCCGGCCAGATTTACATTCCGGATATGAACTTGTACCGGATGGGGCCGCCATTGATACGGTAACGTGGAACCGACCCCGGTTCAGGGAACGGCAGGAAGAACGAAATAACCTTGTTCGCCAGGTTAAACAGCAGGGCATTGACAACGAGCGGGTAATCGATGCAATGCGCCATGTACCCCGCCACCTTTTTGTGCCGGAGTCCCGCAGAGAGCAGGCTTACCAGAACCGTCCCCTGCCGATCGGTAACAATCAAACCATCTCCCAGCCCTACATTGTAGCTTTCATGACCCAGCTTTTGGATATTCAGCCGGGAGACCAAGTGTTGGAGATCGGTACCGGCAGCGGGTACCAGGCAGCCGTTTTATCCGAGTTGACACCCAACGTATTTACCATCGAAATTATCGAAGAACTGGGCAAACGCGCACGGGAACGGTTTGACAATCTGGGCTACAGTACTATTCAGACAAAAATCGGGGACGGATACAAGGGATGGCCCGAACATGCCCCGTTTGACGGCATCATGATCACCGCCGCGGCTCCGGAAATTCCCAGGCCGCTGATCAACCAATTGAGGCCGGGCGGAATACTGGTCATGCCCTACGGTGAGCCGGGGGGCTTCCAGGTTTTGATCCGTGTCACAAAATCCGAAGAGGGGGAAATAAAGCGTGAGGAGATCTTGCCGGTTCGTTTTGTGCCGATGACGGGAGACGTGCAGGGAAACTAGCCTCCTTATTGGGTAATCAGGCCGAAAAATCACGGTAGCTCTTTTCCCGTAGCAGAATGTTCCCTTTTCTATGAGGTACTTTTCAGAACCTGCTATTTTGTTGGGAGGTGGTTTTAGCACCCTTTTAAACGGGAGGACAACTCTCAGAACGAGGAATAGAGGGTTTTGTAAAACCCTCTATGAGCAAAACGAACCCAAATAATCAGTGGCGGGGGATATGCTCACCTGGCTGCTTTTCCGGCATTCCAACATCTATCCCGTTCTCAGTATTTCAACCCTTTGGTCACCACAAATTCACCGGGAATATCATAGCCCTCCCCACTTTTAAACGGGAGGATAGACTCCAGGTATTCCTCGTGCACTTCCTCTTTGGTCTGCTCATCAAACTTGCGGTAGGCCAGGGCGACGGCTCCCCCGAGAAATGCCCCCACAATGGCATCTTTCCCAGTATCGTAGTGCAAATTCACTTCAAAGCGTTCTGATGTTACCTCAGCGAAACCAGCCTTGGCAAATGCATGGCGCAGCGTTTCTCCTGTTCCCAGTTGAAAAAAGAGCGGGCACACATCGGATTGCACGCGGCTGTCCACAATCGGAAAAATTCCGGCCCACCCGCAGGCCTTTCGCCGGCCCCAAACCAGGGCAGCCGCGCGACCTCCCGTTTTGACGACGCGATACATTTCCGATACGGCTTTATCCGGATCAGGATAGTACATCAAACCCAGTGAATTAACAGCCAGATCAAAAGAGGAATCCGGCAGATCCAGCTCTTCTGCATCCATCTGTTTAAACGTGACGTGCTCAAATCCCTTACGATCCGCTTCGATTGTCGCCTTTTCAATCATCCCTTCCGAAAGGTCGATACCAGTGACCGTTCCTTTTGGTCCGACGGTTTTCGCAAGCGGAAATGTGACCAACCCCGTGCCGCACGAAATATCCAACACCTTTTCCCCTGCCTTTACTCCGGCGGTATCGAGCAGTCGCTGCTGGGCCGGCCAAAGCTGGTGCTGCCACCCATGTTCGTAGTGAGGAGATGAATAATCCCATCCGTATCGCTGAATTCTGCGCTGTAGTTCAGGTTTCATGAGGTGGTATGCTCCGTTGTTTTAATGGTTACGTGTCGCTCAACCGGCAAAGCACGCTTGAAATCATCCAGAACGGGACTGTGGCGGTCCGTATCTTCTATAAGTTGCATAATTTCCTCTTCAGGGGCCGGACTCTCGATATATACCTTGTAGCGAAGTGATCTGAATCCGGGTGGACGATCATCAATATAGAGCATACCCCGGGCGTCCAGTTCCGACTCCACGTCCACCTCAATCTTGTCGATCGGGATCTCCAGCACCGCGGCCCGCTGCGAATAGCCGATCGCCAGGCAACTGCCCAGGGCTCCGCGTTCCAGGATACCCGGTCCGGGCCCCGCGTCGTTGCCCCCCTCCGTCTTCCCGATATCCACCTTGAATTTCCAGTGCTTGTGTTCCACTTCGCACGTAGTGCCATCAAACAGCCGCACCCTGGTAACCACACTGCTTCTGGCTTTTGACGGACGTAGCTTTACCGCTTTCTGGTTGCGTTCAAAGGCTTCTTTTATCGTTTTTTGATCTGCCATGCTCCTCTCCTTTCTATCTGTATTTTTTATTCAAGAGTATTTAGTAAACCCTCCACACCTCCCTGGATGTCAAAGCAGTCAAAATGGTCTTTACACAAAAAATATCTTGGCAAGGGCTTTGAAAAACCATTTACACTACAAGCGGTACATGAATCAATGATCAATTTTAACTATTTATTCCAATAAATCAATGTTTTTAATGAATTTAAATATCTAACAACAACATCCTTGGTCCGCCTTTGAAACATCAGAAATTTGTTTAAAATCAGCGTTCGAATACAGCTACAGCCGCTTGTTGTATCCAGCGGCACAGCTTGTCATTGCAGCCAATCTTTGTATTTTGACCAATGAATGTCTCTTTTAAAAAAAGTATATATGACCCGCAAGCCGAGTAAAAAAGATCTGGTAGGCATCGTGGGAGCAGGAACCATGGGAACAGGCATAGCCCGGATCGCTGCCACATTTGGTCACAATGTCAGGCTTTATGACAGTTATCCCGACCAGTTGGGCAATGCTAAACATAATCTTCGCAACACTCTCCAGCAGCAGGTTGAAAAAGATCAGATCACCCAGCAGAAGGTCAACGATATCATGGAGCGAATTAATTTTTCGGAGGATATGACCGGTTTCGCAAGCTGTCGCCTGGTTATAGAAGCGGTGCCGGAGGATCTCGAAATTAAACGGGATGTATTCAGACGGATAGAAGGGATCGTTCCGAACGACTGCATACTGGCTACCAACACCTCTTCTCTGTCGATAGCTTCAATTTCATCTGCCCTCAAGAGACCCGGAAGGTTCTTGGGTATACACTTCTTCAACCCGGCTCCGCGCAGCGCCCTTGTAGAAATCATTGCCGGTATTGCCAGCGACCGTCAGCCGGTTGAAACTGCCCGGCATCTTATGGAACAATGGGGTAAAACCACGGTTGCCAGCAGGGATACTCCCGGCTTTATTGTCAACCGGGTGGGGCGTCCATTTTACGGGGAGGCCCTGCGGCAGCTTGAAGAGGGAGTGGCAGACATCTCCACTATAGACTGGGCTATGAAAGAGATCGGGGGATTTGCAATGGGGCCGTTTGAACGGATGGACCTTGTCGGCAATGATATCAACTACAAAGTGACAAAATCGATATTTGAGGCATTTTACTACGATCCCCGCTTCAAGCCGTCGTTTACCCAGAAACGGATGATGGAAGCGGGATACCTGGGCCAAAAAAGCGGCAAGGGATTTTATGAGTACGGCAGAAATGCGACCCGACCCACCCCGGTTAGAGATCGGGACCTTGGCAAAAAAATTGCAGATCGAATTTTAGTTATGCTGATCAATGAGGCAGCAGATGCAGTATTTATGAACATCGCATCGGTGGAAGAGATAGATCTGGCAATGCGCCTGGGAGCGAACTATCCCAAAGGGCTGCTGGAATGGGCAGATGAAAAGGGATTGAAAAATGTACTGGACCAGCTGACAGCTCTCCATGTAGAGTACCGGGAAGACCGGTACCGGCCCAATCCCCTGATCAAGCACAAAGTTAGAAATGAAGATACGTTTTGTTAAATGCGGCACCCGGTATAGCCGTTTAAACCACTTAACAGCACTGAAATTATGAAAAGTTATTATCCGGGACCTTTGCAAAGCCTACAATTGTTGGGAGGTGGTTGTACCACCAACCTTATTGACTTTTAAACGGGAGGTGCAACTCCCTCGGAACGAGGAATTTAGAATTTTGCAAAGTTCTCTGCCTGTACCTCACACAGAATACGCAGCCTCCTGAAAGCAGGCTGGCTCCGAAAATATCGGGTAACAGCATTAAACATAAATATCTTGTACCATGTCTACCCAGGGAAGTGTTACCACTGACATCACCAACCGCATTGCCACTATTACATTTCAGCATCCCAAGGGAAACGCTCTGACCCGGAAAACCCTGGAAGAGCTGGAACAAGCCATAACCAGTGTTGGAAATGACCGCGACATCCGGGTCGTTGTGATACATAGCGAAGGGGACGGGGCTTTTTGCGGTGGAGCCTATTTCGAAGAGCTTATGAAAATCTCCACTTATGAGGAGGGGAAACGGTTTTTTATGGGATTTGCCCGTGTCATAAACGCCATGCGGAAGTGCCCGAAGCTGATTATTGCGCGGGTCCAGGGAAAGGCCGTTGGCGGTGGAGTCGGAATCGCTGCAGCTGCCGACCACGTGCTGGCCCACCCGTCGGCAGCGGTTAAACTGAGTGAGCTGGCCCTGGGAATCGGCCCTTTTGTGGTGGAACCAGCTATTTGTCGTAAAATCGGGAAGTCCGGTTTCAGCACACTTGCAATAGATGCCACCCACTGGTACAAGGCAGAATGGGCCCGTAAAAAGGGCTTGTACGCCGATATTCTTGACTCCATCGACCAACTTGACCACGCTGTATTCGAACTGGCAGAAAAGCTGGCTAAAAGCAATCCGGAAGCGATACGGGAACTCAAAAAAATATTCTGGAGCGGTACTGAACACTGGGACACCCTCCTGGAAGAACAGGCCGAAATTAGTGGCCGGCTTGTACTTTCGGAGTACACGCGCAACTACATCGATAACGCTAAAAATGGCAATACCGGGGAATAGCTTTAGCAACTAGACATGCGGCCAACGCGCACTACCGATTACACTTGGTATTCCCGCCAGGGTTTTCCAGCTGTATATTAAATATTAAAGCTCATTGCCATTGCGGTTTCAGTTTGAATGGCTATTTTAGATCAAAAGTCAGGGGAAAGACTTGCAAAAAGGTAATGTTAAGCTAAAACAGGGATAATCGATTATGAAATCAGGGCTCCAAATTCGACGACAGGCCATCCATCTGATCTTTGCCATCACTCTCATTGCTTCATGGGGTTGTAACAATACCCAGACAGAATCCACCGGTACCTCACCTCCCAATATCGTTATTCTCTTTGCCGATGATATGGGGTACGGGGATTTGAGCAGCTATGGACATCCAACAATACACACTCCAAATATTGACCGCCTCGTGGAGCAGGGAGTCCGGTTTACCTCTTTCGTAACCGGGTCCTGGTGCGTCCCTTCCCGTACCCAGCTGATTACTGGTCGTTATATGCCACGGGTGGAATTCGGCGGCGGCACGGGCTCCGATGGAACGGGTGGCTTGCCTGATGATGAGTTAACACTGGCTGAAGCGCTCAAGAATGCCGGATATTCCACCGGCATGGCCGGCAAATGGCATTTGGGCTATAAAGAGTCAACATTTCTGCCGCCAAACCAGGGATTTGATTCCTGGTTTGGACTGCCCTACTCCAACGACTATCGCAAGCCGTGGGTACAAACCGAGGAACCCCTGGCGCTTTATCGCGATACGACCATTGTGGAGCACCCGATCAATCAGCAAACCCTGACGACCCGGTATACCGAGGAGGCTGTCAGCTTTATTGATGCCAGCTCCGAAGATGAAAAGCCCTTTTTCTTCTACCTTGCCTATAACATGCCCCACCTTCCGATCCACACGGCCGAGCGTTTCCGGGGGCAGTCCGGCGGCGGCTTTTATGGTGATGTCATCGAAACGATCGACTGGAGTGTTGGCCAGGTTCTGGCTGCCCTGGAAAAGCAGGGCGTTGCAGAAAACACCATCGTATTCTTTGCCTCCGACAATGGTCCCTGGCTGAACCTGCCGGATCGCATGCTGCAGGA
The DNA here is from genome assembly GCF_043951865.1 of Halalkalibaculum sp. DA3122. NCBI lineage: Bacteria > Pseudomonadati > Balneolota > Balneolia > Balneolales > Balneolaceae > Halalkalibaculum > Halalkalibaculum sp. DA3122. The sequence goes on along the minus strand of NZ_JBINJF010000012.1, from coordinate 8,448 downwards.
GGGCAACAAACCGTGGCATCAGGGCACGCCGGGACTGCTTCGACAATCGAAAGCGACCACCTATGAAGGAGGGGCACGGGTTCCCGCCCTGATACGTTGGCCGGCCGGCATTCCGGCACAACCGGCAACCGACGAACTTGTGGCAAGTCCCGATATCTACCGAACGCTGATTGAGGTGGGGGGCGGCGAGCTGCCCGAACACCCGGTTGACGGTTACAACATCATGCCTTTCCTGCGGGGAGAGGAAGACCGTTCTCCCCGTGATGAGTATCTCTATATTTTACGCGATCGGCTTGAGGCGATGCGAAAAGGGAAATGGAAACTGCGGCTGGTGGAGGATGATCCGCAGCTTTTTGACTTGCAAAATGATCCCGGCGAACGGTTTAATCGCGCGGAAGACTTTCCCCAGATCGTCGAAGAAATCGGGAGTGAGATGAGACAACGGGCAAACGAACTGGAGATCGAAATTCCCGGCCTGAATGCGGAAGAGTGACCTTGAGGCGCTCGGTTTTCTTTTCGCAAAGGTTCAATATCCCTGTATTTTCATGTTCGAGGAGTGCTTTGGGGACCCTGTCCAAAGCGGTAAGCCCCATTTATAAGCTGCCTTCCTCCCTTGAGCAGGAGAACAGGAGGATAAACCTGGCATGGCATTAGATTTGATACAGGACTAAAATAGGTTGGCAACTGGTAAACGCCTTAGAGTCATTATAAACGTAATATCAACCGAGTAACTGTTATTACCGGTTCTGACAATCCAGCAACCCCTTCACCTTCATGGACTGCAAAACAGTACAGAGTAAACTGAGAGCTCAAGCGGACCAGAGTGTTGCTGAACATTCCCGACGCTTCTTCAAAACGGGACCGGGAGAATATGGTGAAGGGGATCGATTCCTCGGGTTGCGGGTTCCCCTCCAACGAAAAATTGCACGATCCCACCAAACATTGCCCATGGAAGAGACAGAACGGCTTCTGCAATCCGAATTCCACGAAGAGCGGTTGACAGCGCTGTTCATTTTGGTTTACAAGTTTGAAAAGGGCGGGAATCAGAAACGGGAAGCGATCTACCGGTGCTACCTGCGAAACCTTGAACAGGTCAACAACTGGGACCTGGTAGACAGCTCCGCACCAAAAATTATGGGTCCCTACCTGGAACAGCGGGATCGGTCGATATTATATCGACTTGCAAAATCGAACAACCTTTGGAGACGGCGTATCGCCATGATAAGCTGCATGCATTTCATCAGGAAGGGCGATTTTGAGGATGCCCTGAACATTGCCCGCATATTACGCGATGATACCCATGATCTGATCCAAAAAGCGGTCGGGTGGATGTTGCGGGAGATCGGCCATATCGATATTAAAGTTGAAGAACAATTCCTGAAGGAAAACCGATACCGGGAACTGCCCCGTACCCTGTTGCGCTACGCCATTGAAAAGTTCCCGGAGGAAAAGCGCCAGGCCTACCTTTCAGGAAATATGTAATTTAGTCCGCATAACATAATCGTACCACGTTTCCAGAAGTTTACCTTTCCGCCCCCCGGACTAAACGACCTCCTCAGGAACAAAATTAAACTCGATATTGGCCCCATTGCTGTTATATATCTCAATTTCGGCATCCAGCTGTTTTACAAGTGTATTTATAATCGACATCCCGAGACTCTCTTTTGCCTCGTGAGTGAACTCTTCGGGAAAACCGCTGCCGTTGTCGCTGACCAGCACAAATACTTTACCCCCCCGCTTCTTTATGTCGATCGATATTTTCCCTTTTCCATTCGAACTGAAGGCGTGTTTATAAGCGTTCACCACTAATTCATTTATCAGTAGGGAACAGGGGATCGCCTGGTTGATATTGAGCGCCACAGTTTCCAGGCTGGTCTCAATTGAAATATCGCGCTCGTCATTGACATAAGTGCTGCCGATAGCCTGCAACAGGTCGCGGATATATTTGTCAAATTCAATATATGACAGGTTTTCCGACTGGTACAGTTTTTCATGTACAAGCGCGATAGACTGCACCCGCAGCTGGCTGTCCCGGAGGACGGTTTCCGCCGCCTCGTTATCGGTTTCCCAGATCTGCATCTGCAACATCCCCGATATGACGGCAAGATTGTTTTTTACGCGGTGATGGATCTCCGCCAGCAAAATTTCTTTTTCCTTCAGGGATTTTTTTACCTGTCGCTCGGCTTCTTTGCGATCGGTGATATCGCTGGCAAGACAGACAAGTCCCTTCATTGAACCATCTGCGTTGAGCATAACCGCCTTGGAAAAATTGACCGGTACCGTATCGCCCCCTTTTGTAACGTATGCTATCTCAAAACTATCTATTTCCTTGTCAGTCTTGATGCCTTTTATCCGTTCCTGCTCTTCCTGGTTAAACAACATATCAAGCGGCTGACCTATTAGCTCCTCTTCTGCATACCCAAGCATAACCCGCGTGGCCGAATTGACTCTCCGGATACGGTAGTCACTGTCCGTTACAACCAATGCATCCGCCATGGATTCAATAATATTGTCAACGTATTCCTTGGAAAACGTTATTTTGCTTAGATTCTCTGCCATGCGGTTGAATTCGGCCGCCAGTGCACCGATCTCATCATTTGAATCTATCCTGATCCGCTCGCCGAGGCGACCTTCGCCGATCCGTTTCGCTGTTTGACTCAATTTTTGCAGCGGGGTAGCAATAGACTGGTACAGGTAAAACGCCAGGGCGATGGAAATCAACAAGGTACCGATGGTGGCTATCGCCAGCATTTGTCCGACAAACTCCAGCCTGGAATTAAGCATGGTAATCTGCTGGTCCATATTTTGGCGACTCAAGACCCGAACCTGCTCAATCAGGGGAATCAGGTTGGACCGGAAATAGGGCTCCACGGTAACACTCAAAAATTCTCTGCCATCCTCGAAGCTTACTGAGGCCAAATTAAAAAGCTCGGTTATAAGTGACCGATAGATATTAAATCGGTTTTCCAGGCTATACAAAACCTCCAGCAGCTCCTCATGGTCTTTGTGGTGTTCGTCTACGGCCGCCATGTGGCTTTCTAAAATATGCTGGGCGGAATCCAGGCGGATGCTAAAATCCTCGAGTGAACCCTTTACCTCTTTGCTTGCCGTTTCCGCCCGAATTTGAAAATTGGAGGTATCAATCCGGATACTCTGATTATACCGTTTATCCAGGAAATACTGGGCATTCAGCAGGCTGTGGTACAGCTTTAACCCCATCTCCCCGGAGTAGTTCAGCTCAAGAACTGCCTGTTCGCTCTCTTCGACAAGCTGATCTTTAATCTGCTGGTTGTAGTACTGAGAAAAGAGTCCGATCCCGGCCAGCAATAACGCTACAAAGCTAAAACTCAGTATAAGCTTGGTACTTAATTTCATGCAAACAGGAGCTTCAAGCTAAAAATAGACCCTGAAAGTGGGGGTTATATGAGTATGAAAAGAGCACAATCAGTGTATCGATATGGGAGATAAAAAGCCATCGTATATCAGATACTAAGGATAATTTAATGTCGGCAGGAATCCTAATAAAACGCCACGCAGATTTTTATGTTACCTGATTTTTACCAAAAAATACCCCGTTCCGGGCAGTTCCGCCAATTCTCTGTTTTCTTGTTGCAAAAATTCCGCTATTCCCAATACCGTTGCAGAATGTATCACATACTGTTTTTTAAAAATATCTTGTCGAACAGATCCAGAAAGCTGTCTTCAAAATGGTCTACCTCTTCTTTTCTCCCCAGCGTAACCCGAATACAGTTCGGAAGTCCAAATCCTGCCAGCCGCCGCACAATTACTCCCTTTTTCAGCATCTCAAGTGTAAAGTTCCGGGCGGTTCGTTCATCAGGCAATACCATCATCACAAAGTTTGCGACGGAAGGGAGATAGGATATACCATAGCGGTCAAATATGGAGTAGAGCCGACGTTTGCCTTGCTCCACCATTTCCCTGCTCTTTTCCAGGAATGCGCTATCATCGAAGGCTGCAGATGCAGCGACCTGAGCCAGCGCAGTAGCCTCAAATGTAAGCTTTGTTTTTAACATCATGTCGATCAGATTCCGATGGCCAATTCCATACCCAATACGGAATCCCGCGAGACCGTACGCCTTGGAGAAGGTTCGGAGCGTAAGCAGGTTATCGAAATCGTAATCCAGCGAGTCCGGATAGTCATCACGGATCCGGGCATATTCATAGTAGGCCTCATCCATTACCACCAGGATGTCATCCGGAACTTGCTGCATAAATGTCTCAAACTCCTTTTTTGAAATATAGGTGCCGGTGGGATTATTGGGATTGGCAATATAGATCAGCTTGGTTTGCCCGGTAATGGCTCCGGCAATGGCGGGGAGATCGAATCGGTAATCATTGGTTTGCGAAACTTTGCGGCAAGGAACATTTTCTACGTTGGCATAAACATAAAAATTGGCAAACGTATGCTCAGATGTGAGCGCGGCTTCATCTTCTCCAAAAAACGTGCGGCACAGGTTCGCGATGAGACTTTCAGATCCGTATCCCAGTATGACATTTTCGGGAACGATTCCGTTGCGTTCGGCGATTTTTGCCCTGAGTTTCCGGGCAACTGGATCAGGATAATTGTTGATCCCGTTGAACGCTTTTTCCACTACAGGCCATACGTTCTTGCTGCAGCCCAGCCGGTTCTCATTTGACGCCAGTTTTGAGATCCGCGGAGGATCATAGTTTTTTTTAATCTCCTCCACGGTTTTTCCCGGTTTATAGGGAATCAAATGTTGTATATGTGAGGGCACAAGCGGGCACTTGCTCATCAGGCGTTTCACATTTTTATTTTCTACTGGCTTTTTAGTAAGCCAATATCTTTAATTTACCCTTTTAAACCAAGAAGGCATCACCGGCATGTCAAGATTATTTTTTTACCAGAAAAATCCCTGTTAACTTTACGGCAAATTCTGATACTTCCATTTTCCACCAAAAAACTTTTACATTTTAAATCTTTATATCTATGCTCTGTACTTTGGTTTTATATTCGTCAAGGTGAAAGAAATGAGAACATCCTTTTTCAACGTTCTTTATTACATTCGGATTTCCAATTTTAGCAAACATTAATCTATGAATATCGTTGTTACAGGCGCCAGCCGGGGTATTGGCTATGCCACCGTTAAGGAATTAGCCACGGCGGGTCACTCGGTCATTGGCACAGCCCGCAGCGCGGAACCGCTCACTCAACTGGCACAAGAAGTGCCGGGTAAAATCAGCACGTTTACCGCCGATCTTACTGACGAAGAAAGTGTCGATCACTTGTCGGAACAGATCACCAGTACCTTTGCCGGCGTAGACGTTTTGATCAACAACGCGGGAGGGCTTGTCAACAGATCGTTTGAAGAATTGACCATCCATGATTGGCAAAAGATGATTGAGGTGAACCTGTTTTCGGCCGTTCGGTTAACCAAGTCGGTACTGCCTCTACTTTCCGCGGGTTCCCATATCGTCAACATCAGCAGCATGGGAGGATTCCAGGGCAGTTCAAAGTTTCCGGGACTTTCGGCGTACAGCGTTGCCAAGGGCGCACTGGTTACATTGACAGAGTGCCTTTCGGCAGAACTGGCAGACCGCGACATAAGTGCCAATGCCCTTTGCCTGGGTGCCGTTGAAACAGAAATGTTCAACGCCGCTTTTCCCGATTTTGAAGCCCCGGTTAACGCCACGCAGATGGGCAGCTATCTCGCCGATTTTGCCGTGAATGGAGCAACTTATTATAACGGGAAGGTACTACCTGTTGCCCTTTCTGATCCAGGCTGACTAGAAGTCCTTCACCACAAAGTTCAAAAAATGGGAATGAAGGTCCATATTTACTACCTTTGACCACATTATTTAACGCATCAAATTAATGAATCAGAGTCGTGAAAAATAACCATCTGCTGATTTCTGTTTTCACATTTTTATTGGCCGCTTTTTTTAACGTAGCTTCTCCACAGGCTCAAACCATTAAGCTGCTCGGCGGCAATACCCTGAACGGTGCAGTAAATGGTACCATTCTGGGAGGTGCCACCATGGCCCTGCAAAACTCAAATGATTTTGATCCCTTGAGGGTGGGACTTGGTGGCGGGACGCTTTACGGCCTGACGGTTGGAATATACGACATCTCAGAAGCTTCAAAAGGACAGCAGTACTACGTTTCGGGGACCTTCAATGACGGTGACAACTCAACAATTCTGGTATTGCTGGATACCTTTTACGGGGCGGCCGGCGGGGCTGTTATCGCGACCTCCTTCAATCTTATTGCCAATCGGTCAATTGAAGAGGGGCTTCAGTATGGAGCCGGGATTGGCGCCTGGGCCGGATTTGGCTTTGGACTTGTCGATGCTTTTGTGCTTGCTGAACGTGCCGGAGATTTTCAGTCATCGGCTTCGGGAGCAGCGCCGCCCCGCAGTGGACTGCTTACCATCCGTGATAACCAATCGGGCTACCTCATCGGGCTGATCAGTCCCTCAGCCTATAAACTGCCGGAAATGGATAACGATGACATATCAATACGAGTTGCCACAGCAATTGATTTTGTAAATCTGCAGATTCAGCTATAATTACTGATCGTTGAGATCATAGTCACGGGGAGGATCAAAGCTCGATCCCTCTACCTCGTCCGTTTTGGCAAGTACTTTTATCAGTTCTCTGACCGTATTCGAGTGACCGGAAAGCGACGGGTGTAACCCATCATTCATGAAGTTCCAGGCTTCCGGCTTCTCTTCACCCATCCTGTTTCCGCGTGGATCTACAATATATCCCTTTTTCCCACTTAAAATCTCCCGGTACCTCAGTAGGTCTTCGATATACACATTAAAATCGAACAGGCGGAAATCGTCCAGCATTTCAGAAAGTACCGGCGGAGGGCTCATCCATATAATAGGATTATCTGTCAATTCAGCCACTACATTTTCGATAGCATTGGTATTTTCCCAATACTCGGCCAACGGAACCAGCGTACGGTCCGGGGTTAAATTCATACGGGCAGCATCAAAAGTTCCGAGGGCAGCGATAACCCAGTCCGGTTCATGAGCTACTAAATCTCTGTTGAGACGACGCATGGCATCAGTCGTTGTATCATAGGAAACACCGCTGTTTACAAAGGTAAAATCTGCTTCTGGAACCGTCATTTCAAGGGCATAACCAAAAATACTGAACCAGCCCTGAAGATCGTCGGTAATCGAATCTCCAAGTGCAACAATCGTGTCATCGCTTTCAAATGGCAACTGATCAATCCACCGGGTTATATTTTCCTCTTCCAGGAGCTCCAGGGCCGCCTCTTTTGCATTTTGATCAAACTTTGTTCGATTTTCTTTCAGCTCCTGCTCTTCCAATCCCAACAATCCCGCCATTGCTTCTGTATTACGGATACCGGGTAACAGGGGATACCTTTTTTCAAGATTCAGGAATTGCAATAGATATGTCTCTAAAACCTCTTTCTCCTGTTTTGACGCCTTGGCGTTAGACATGGATCCTCTCACTTTGCAGTTAACTTATTACAGATAATGATATGGAACATAAGAATTTTGAAGCTCAATTTTCAGATTCATGCTGTTCCAACAGTTTTTCCACCAGTTGCGGGGTACCCTCCGCGGCTGATTTTTCGATATGCTGCCAGTCGTTATAGGTTGTCACCTCGGGGCGGGAGGGATCAATTATATACTTGGGAATCCTGGGAGAGGCGTAATCAACCAGTCCAGCTGCCGGATAAACCACCAGCGAAGTGCCAATTACAATTAAAATATCGGTTTCGGAAACTATTTGGGCCGCCTTCTCCATCTCAGGAACCATCTCCCCAAACCAAACAACATGGGGACGAAGCTGTGCTCCATCCTCAGCAGTATCACCCAACTCAATTTCTTCATTCCCAATTTCGTAAACAAGAAAACGGTCGTCCACACTACGTACCTTCGAGAGCTCCCCATGCAGATGCAATACATGGGATGATCCTGCTCTTTCATGAAGGTTGTCAACATTTTGCGTTATAATCGTAACATCAAAATACTTTTCCAGTCTGGATAAAGCCCGATGCCCTTCATTTGGTTCCACTTCATAGATCTGCCTTCTACGTTGATTATAAAATTCCAGGACCCGTTCAGGATCCTCCTCCCACGCCTGGACAGTGGCCACCTCCTGTATATTATATCCTTCCCACAGGCCGTCGGAACCACGGAAAGTTTGCAGGCCACTATCGGCACTCATTCCGGCACCTGTTAACACTGTGAGTTTCTTCATAGAATATAACTGTCCAGTGGATGATAGAACTTTTCAATAAATTTCTTCAGGATCACCCTTCATTTAAGCAGCTAGTTCAACGGCCGGGTTGGTCTCGGGCCCGTCCCCAATACAAACGGCCCTCCGCGTATGAGGCGGAGGGCCGTGGGGAAAAAAAAGAGGAGGCGAGGACCTACGCTTCCGCCTGCTGGCAGTACCATTGGCGCGGCAGGGCTTAACGGCCGT